>JACRDN010000017.1 GCA_016218575.1 Elusimicrobiota bacterium | reverse complement strand
TTCAGGCAGGCCCATCTTCGGCCGATTTCTTCGTTGCTCGTTGGTCACAATGCGCTGCGGCATTGCTCCCTCCTCGCGCCTCGAAATCAACTCGAATCTGGGCCTGCCAGTTGGTCATATTATTCCATTGCGAGCCCTTAGTTGGTGACGACATACTTAACTTCTTTACTGCACATTTGCCTGCTGCTTGCCGCCAAGGACATCCCCCCCTCCCCGGCCTCCCACGTTTACAACGAAAACGTCATATCAGCTCGGGCCGAGAACGCCCTTTCAAGCCGCCTGCGGCAAGTAGAAGACGGGTCCGGCCATCAATTCGTAACGGCTCTTTTCCAGAGCTTGGAGGGAGAAAGCCTCGAGGACTACGCCAATAAGGTCTTCAAGGCCTGGGGCGTCGGCAAGCGAGAGAGAAACGACGGGATACTTTTCTGCCTCTTCCTAAAGGAAAAGCGTTGGCGCGTCGAGGTGGGCTACGGGCTCGAGGGCCGAATCACGGACCTCGAGGCCGCGGAGCTCGCCCAGGCCGGAGTCCCCCATTTCAAGGCCGGCGATTTCGACGCGGGGGCGCTGGCCGTGGCCGAGGGGATTGCAGCCAAGATTCTTGGAGAGCCCGTCCCCGCCGGGAAGCAAGCGCAGTTCCCCCTGGCGCTCAAGGTCATCATAATCGTCCTCCTCCTTGTTTTCGTTCCGCTATTTTTCTTCATGACCCTCCCCGGAATATTTTCCAATGACATGAACCGCCGGCGCAGAGCAATCACCTCGGAATACTGGGGCTCGGGCTGGTCCTCGCAAGGAGGAGGCTTCGGCGGTTTTTCGGGCGGAGGAGGCTCCTCGGGAGGAGGAGGGGCCAGCGGAGGCTGGTAATATGCCGATCTTCCGCTTTTGGAAGCCATTACTCACCCGCTCGGAAAAAGACCGCGTCGCCCGGGTCATCGCCGAGCTGGAGGCCCGCACGAGCGGAGAGATCCACGTGCATTTGGCGCGACGCCTGCCCCCCGGCACGGACATCCTGGCGCTCGCAGCCCATAAATTCAAGGAGCTGGGCTTGGACAAGACCGCTCGCCGCAACGGGGTTCTGCTCCTCGTCGCGGGGGCGGACCGCAAATTCGCGATCTGGGGAGACGAGGGCGTCCACGTCCAAACGGGACAGGCTCTGTGGGATAAGGCCAAGGAAGTTTTGGAGCGCCATCTGCGCCAAGGCCGGGCCGCGGACGGAGTCGAGGCCTGCCTGCGCGAGATCGGGGGAGATCTCATCCGCCTCTTCCCCAAGGAAGGGCCGGACGAGAACGAGATCTCCGACCAGGTCAGCCAGTCCTAACGCGCCGGCTGGTAGGGAACATGCGCTGAATCGCCGGCCTTGACCTGCTCGTCGGTCGAGACCGCGCCCAGCCTCTTGAAGGACACCTGGACGTAATACTTGCTGCCCGGCACGGGCTTGCCGTCGAACTTGTCGGCGTAATCCAGGAGATTTACCTTGTAATCCAGCGCCACGGTCATCGTGGCATCGATCACGGCCACGGTGGGATCCCAGGGGAAATTGACCTCCTTCTTGACCACGAGCTTCAGGAATATTTTTTCGCCCTGGTAGTAGGAGGCCCATTTGTCCTGGAGGCCGAGCTGCAGGGAGCCGGAGAGGGACTCCACGGCGATCCCATTGGGGTCCGGACCCATGGGAATCTTCTTGACGGGGGCGAGGGCGAAATCCGGCCCGCCGCGGACCAGCTTGTAATCGTAGCCCGACTCGAGCTGGTATATGGAAAGCCACGGCCCCTCGAGGCAAACCCGGAAGCTGTCCGATTCCCAGGGCAGGAGCGGCCGGCGGTCTTGGAGCGAAATCCGCGCTATCTCCGAGTAGAGAAAGCCGGGCACCTCCCAACATTGCCAGGTCCCGTTGGGCCCTGGCTGGCAGCGCTGCTCCCATTCGCGGCTCATGAGGCGGAATCGCTCCGAAACCGGGGGATCGTTGGGCTCGAAAGTGAATACCGCGCAGTCCTGCTCGTAGCGATTGTCCCCCACCTGGGCCTTCTTGACAGCGCCCCGGGCCTCCCCCGCAGAGCGCCGGACCTGGTCCAAGAGCGGGCGAACCCCGAAATTCTGGTCGAAATCGAGCGGCAAGATTTGCGCTTGAGATGGCCACGGCGGCGTCGCCAGCAACAGCGCCGCCAAGGCGAGAATGCTTTTTTTCATAGTCTCTCCTGTCCCAGAAGACCCAGATGAAATCTAGGCCTAAAGTACCATTATTGCGGAGGAAAGCGCAACCGCTCCGTCGCTAATAACGCGGTTTGAGGCGGGCAAGCCCCGCTTCGAAGCGCTCCCGAAAGACGGGAGACAGGACATCGGCGCAAACCGCGTAGCGGATCAAGGGCTCTGCCTCGGGGGTCATAAAATGCACCCCCGCGATTCCGGTCTTGGAAATCACCAGGCGGTTGAAAGCCTCGTGCGGGGCCCACACCGAGGTCCCGGGGTCCTTGGCCAAGTCCACGCCGAGAACCTCTCGGGGCGCCTTCCAAAGGGTAAAAAATCCGGCCTCGGTGGAACAGGCCCTCCGGAAGCCCGCCCCTGCGATGCGGGGCTCGAGATAATCCAAGCGCCTGCGGTAGAGCTCGGAGAGGCGCCGCAGAGACCGCGCCGCCTCCGGCAGGTCCCCAAAAAAAGTCCCGTAAGCCGCCATGGCCGATGGCACCGGCCCCGAGTCGGTGTTGCCCTTGATGACGACGAAGTCCTCCACGAAATCCCTCGAACCCACCAGGGCCCCCAGGCGCGCCCCCGGATCGTTGAAGGATTTGCTCACGGAGTAGAGTTCGGCCCACTCGAGCTCGGGATAGTCCTTGGCCACCCGGGCAAGAGCGGAGTGGGAGGTATCCAGGGACAGGCCAGCGTAGGCCGCGTCATTGACCAGGCGCGCGCCGCTCTCGAGGCAAAACTCGATGAGGGCACGCCACTCTCCTTGCGTGCAGCCCACTGCCGCCGGGTTTCCGGGGCGAATCACGAAGATCAAGTCAGGCCGGTCGATCCTGCGCCGGCGCAGAGCCTCCTTGAGCCCGTCCAGGCCGAGCCGCATATTCTCGGAGGAAAGAAGCGGCCAAACGATCCGTTCGGCCCCCAGGTAACTCTCTGCCCATGTGCCGATCACGTCGTAGGCCGGAAGGTTGGAAACGACCGTGAATTTCCCCCCTTTTCCCCTCGACCTCAAGCCGCAGGCAAGCGCCATCAGCGCGGTGGCTGTCTTTATTCCCGCGATCGGCACGGCCTTCAAATGGAGATGCTCCCAATAGCGCAGGCCCGCATGAAGCTCCACCATGCCCTCGCAGAAGCGATGGAGATTGCGGTCCTCGGCGTACGTGTGGTAATCGTAGCCCGCATCCTGGGCAAAGCGAGCCTTAAGCCCGCGGATAGGCTCCTCCGGAACCCCGTCGGGGTTTCCAAGGGACAAATTCAATGGCTCTAGTCCCGTTTTTTCCTCATACTCCCTAAGCAGGGCATAGATCATCTGGAAGAGGTTGATCCCTTGGGCGGGAACGCGGCGCATTCCTCAATCATATCGAATCCGGCCCTCGGGGCGCTATGATATACTCTAAAAAGCGATGAACAGCGAGACGATGCGGGCCTTCCTCAATGCTACCAAGGTCATGAGGGCCCCCAAAAGAGAGCTCTCGACCTTCGGGGCCACCACGATCCAATACCATCTCGTGTCGCCTGTGGATGATCTGGCGGGCAAGACCCGCCTGCGCCAGGGAACGGTGCTCTCGGAAAAACCCAAGATCCTCACGGCAGAGGCCTTCTCCCGGCGATTCGACGGCTTCGGCGCGGAGGCAGAGGAGTTCGCCCAATGGCTGAGCTCGGCCTACCGCGACCTCCTGCGCGCCCTCGAGTACAACTTCAAGAACCAGGGCTTCTCGGCGCAGGTCCTCTCCGACACGCCCCAGGCCGTAGCCGAGCGCATCCTGGGGGAACTCGAGGACCGCGGGTCTTGCGACGAGGCCCTCATCCGCTGCCCCGACTCCGGCTGGTCCTTGGCCCTCATGAAATTCACCTTGGACGAGTCGGCCCGCTCCTTCCCTGTCCATGTGCGAGACCTCGAGCGCCGCGGGCTTTTCGATCCGGAGGGTAAGGCCGAGTCGCGCCGGCGCCGAGAGATAGAGGGGCTCTTCGCCCGAGCCGGAGCCGACCGCGGCGTCCTCGAGCTTCTCGGCCGCAAACTCCGGGAATACGGCCTGTTCCACGAATACGAGGATCGCTACCTCGGATTTTTTTAGACCTACCGGGCCTCCACCCCCAAAAGACCTACAACAATAATAGGACCTTTGGTCCGAAATGTGCTAGGCTTTTCCCACTCTTGGCGTCTTTCGCAGAGCATAGCATCTGGAGGATACATGATAATGAAAAGGAGAGTCGGCTGGATCCTTGCCGCGGCATGGCTGGGTCTGGCTTTCACAGGCCGGGCCGCCGCTTCCGGCGACCTGGTCCGACGCATCGTCGTATTCTCGCAGGAGACTTCTCGCGCTGATCGCATGGCCATCGCGCGCACCGCCGGGGCCAACATCGTCCGCGAGCTCTGGCTCATCAATGCCGTGGTGATCGAGGGCCAGGAGGCCCAGGTCCAATCGGCGGAGAACAGCCTCAAGGATCGCCCCGAGGTGCTCCTCGTGGACGAGGACCCTGAGGTCAAGTGGCTACCGGCCGCGGCTCCGGCCCTGGTAACCGACATTCCCCTGCCGGACGTCAAGGCCGTGATCAAGCCTTTCCACCCGGCGGCCGACGGAGTGCCGGGAGTCCAGAAGAGAGACTGGGGGGTAGAGCGCGTGAAGGCCCCGGCGGCCTGGGCCAAGACCCGCGGAGAGGGCGTCAAGGTCGTCGTCATCGACACGGGAATCGACATCAATCATCCGGATCTCAAGGAAAATATCGTAGGGGGCTGGAACACGGTCAACGACAGCCCCAACTTCAAGGACGACAACGGGCACGGCAGCCATGTCTCCGGCATCATAGCAGCCGTGGACAACAATGAGGGTTCCGTGGGGGTCGCGCCCAAGGCCTCCCTGTACGGAGTCAAGGTGCTCAACGCCGAGGGCTCCGGCACCTACGACAACGTCATCGCTGGCATGCAGTGGGCGGTGGAAAACAAGATGCAGGTGGCCAACATGTCGTTGGGCGGCTCGCGCGGAACGGAATCCCTGCGCCTGGCCGTGAGTGCTATGACCAAGGCCGGGGTGGTCCTCATGGCGGCCGCCGGGAACTCCGGCGGGGCGGTCTCATACCCGGGGGCCTACAAGGATGAGGGCGCCATCACCATCGCCGCCTCGAACTCCGCGAATAAGGTGGCCTGGTTCTCTAGCCGGGGCCCCGCTGTGGCCTTCATCGCGCCTGGAGTCAACATCTATTCCACCTATTGGGAGTCCAAGAGCGACGGCTCCAGCGGGAGCGGCTACGACACCCTCTCAGGGACCTCGATGGCCACCCCGCACATGGTTGGCTTGGCGGCCTTGGCCATCAAGGCCAAGAACATCACCGGATCCGATGAAAAGGTGGTCCAGGCCGTGAGGGCGGCCCTTAAGGCCGCGGCCTCTCCGCTCTCCGACGAGATCCCGGTCGAGCAGCAGGGAAGCGGGATCGTGGACGCAGGAAAGCTCGTCAACCGCTGATCGCGGCAAAGCCCAAAAAACCCCTCCGCCCGGCCGGGCGGAGGGGTTTTTTTGCCCCGCCATTCTTCCTATAATAAGAACGCAATGGCACTCGAGCGAAGGCTCATCGCTGGCGCCGCGGTCGCGGCCTGCTGCGCTCTATCGGTCATGCTGGCCAAGGGCTTCCAAAAGGTCGAGTCGACCCAAGCCCCCCCCTTCCGCCAGAAAGGAGAGCCCTCTTCCCGCGTGGTCATCGTGGAATTCTCCGATTTCCAATGCCCGCACTGCCGCGTCGGCCAAGCGGCCTTAAAGGAGCTCCTGGCCCTCTACGGCAAGGAGGTTCGGGTCACCTACAAGCACTACCCGTTGAGCATGCACGCCTGGGCCAAGCCCGCGGCGGTGGCCGCGGAGTGCGCGGGCCGCCAGGGGAAATTCTGGCCCTACCATGACGCCCTTTATGAAAGACAGGAGCAATGGAGCCTGGGCCAGGACGCCGCGCTGTGGCTCTCCAAGTACGCCCAAGAGTTCAAGCTGAACATAAAATCCTTCGAGGCGTGCCTGAAAGACCCCGCCGCCGCCGCGGCCGTGGAAACGGACATCAAGGAAGGGAATCTCCGCTGGGTATCCTCCACCCCCACTTTCTTCATCAACAACAAGCGCTTCGCGGGATCCAGGCAGCTGGCTTCCCGAGGCCCCCTATGGATAGACAAGATCCTCAAAAAATAGCCATTCCGGCTTGGGCCGCGGTGGCGGCGCGCCTGGTCGTGGGCGCGGTCCTGGCCGCAGCCGGAGCATACAAGGCCGCCGCACCCGTCGAGGAATTTTCCCTCGTCATCGAGAGCTACCAAATCGCGCCTCTGGAGATGACCTTGAGCCTGGCGGCCATCCTGCCTTGGGTCCAGATGTGGCTGGGATTTTCCCTCATACTAGGCTATTGGATCCGGCCCTCGGCCCTGGGCGCGGGAACGCTATTGGCCTGCTTCATCGCGGCCTTGGCCTCCCTCAAGGCCCGCGGCATCGTGCTGCCTCATTGCGGCTGCTTCGGCGGCCCCTTCCATCCGAGCCCCGACGCCACCATGGTCTCGGACGCGGTCCTGCTGGGGCTCAGCTTCTTGGCGTACCGGGGCCCTCCCTCCCGCCTCAGCCTCGACTCCTGGGTCCTAGGAGAATAGGCCCCAACTGGGTCCAAAGGACTAGGACGTAAGACCCATGCCTTTTCGGGTCTAAAGCCACTGGTGGCGTTTCGGCTTTCTAGCTATCCTGAGTGCATGTCAAACAACTCGCTTTTGCAGCCGCAGGACCCGGAGGCTCCGCGCGTCCATCTCTCCAGCGATTTTATCCGCGTCAAGGAATACCTGGAAGCCATCGTGGCCTCCACCGCCGACGCCATCTGCACGACGGACACCGAGGGCCGCATCCTCTATTTCAGCCCCGGAGCCGAGAAGATGACTGGCTATGGAAGCAAAGAGGTGGTCGGGCGTTACGCCTACGAGTATTACCTGGGAGGCCGCAGGGAGGCCGACCGCATCATGAAGAAGCTCAAGAAGGACGAGGGCCTGCAAAACCACGAGATGGTCCTAAAATCCAAGGAAGGCCGGCGCATCCACGTCAGCATGTCCGCCTCGCTCCTCAAGGATCGCCGGGGCCAAATCATCGGGACTCTCGGGATCTCAAAGGACATCACTCACCGCGTGGAACTGGAGAATCGCCTCCGGGAGCTCTCCATCACCGACAATCTGACCGCCCTCTACAACCAGCGCTACTTCCAGGAGCAGCTATCCCAGGAGGTCCGCCGCGCCCGCCGCCAGGGCTACCAGCTTTCCCTGATTCTGATGGATTTGGACGGCTTCAAGAAGGTCAACGACGAGAAGGGGCACTTGGAGGGCGACCGGCTCCTCAAAAGCTTTTCAGCCATCCTCCTAGGGCATATTAGGAGGGAGATGGACACGGCTTACCGCTACGGCGGCGATGAGTTCGTGATCCTCCTCCCGGGACTGGGCAAAGAATTGGCGGAGAAGGTAGCCCAAAGGATAGCCGACGCCGCGGCTCAGAAAAAGGATCCCTGTCCGGTCTTCTTTAGCTTCGGGGTGACGACCCTGGCAAAATCAGAAAACCCCCTCGAATTCCTCAACAAAGCAGACCGCCGCATGTTCCAGATGAAGGCCCAGCGAAAAAACCCCCACCAAAAGCGCGCTAACCCCCGAGTTCGCTGAGAAGCTGACGCGCCTCGGCGATCAAGGCAAGCTGGAATGGGATGTTCATAGTTGAGTGCTACAAAGAAAAGTATAATGGTGCCAGCAACTCAAGGGAAATGGCAAAGATTCTTATTGTAGACGATGATTTCGAGATTGTCGCCCTGCTCACCGAGGTTCTGGAACTGGAAGGGCACTCTGTGGACGCCGCCTACGAGCCGGTGGAAGGAATGCAGAAAGCCAGGGCCATGGTTCCGGATCTCATCATTCTCGATTTCCATATGCCGGGCACGAGCGGAGCCCACCTATTCGAGTCGCTGCGCCGCAATCAAGCCAGCCACCTGACCCCCATCCTTTTCATGAGCGGCGAGGCAGCGCCCGAGGAAATCCTGAGCCAGATTTCGGACGCCGAGCACTCCCAATTCATGGCCAAACCCATCCATCTCGAGGACTTCCGGAAGGTCGTGCGGCAGATGCTCTCGAAAGGTCCGGCGGAAACAACGCATTGAGGTGGCGGGAATAAATGGGAAAACTTGTTCTGGTGCGGCATGGGCAGTCTCTGTGGAACCTCGAGAACCGCTTCACGGGCTGGGTGGACGTTTCCATCACGGCCCTGGGGGCCGAGGAAGCGCGCCGGGCCGGGCGAGAGCTCAAGGGGATATCCTTCGACGTGGCCTTCACCTCGGAGCTCAAGCGCGCCCAGGAGACTTTGGCCCTCATCCTCGAGGAGGCTGGGATCCACGGTTTGCCCTCGCATAAGGACAAAGCCTTGAACGAACGCCATTACGGCGACCTGCAGGGCCTGGACAAGGCGGAGACCGCGAGGAAATACGGGGAAGAGCAGGTCCACGTCTGGCGGCGCTCCTACGATATCCGACCTCCGGGAGGAGAAAGCCTTAAGGACACGGCCGAGCGGACCCTCCCTTACTTCCATTCCCGGATACTCCCGCAAGCCCAAGCCTGCAAGAACGTGCTGATCTGCGCCCACGGCAATAGCCTGCGAGCCATCCTCATGGAGCTTGATAAGCTCTCCCCCCAGGAAATCATGAAGGTCAACATCGACACCTGCCGGCCCCTTTTCTACGAGGTCGCCCCGGACGGCCGTGCCCGGCGCGCGGCGCGGTGACATTTGCTATGATGAACGGAATTCATCTCATTTTCAGGAGGCTTGATTGGTCATGAAAATATCCTCAAGGAATTTCGCCGCCGCCCTCTTTGCCACGGCCTTGTCCGCGGCGGCCATCTCCTGCTCGACGAGCCCGAGGCGATCGTCCATGAGCTCGAGAGACGCCGCCGGAGCCGCCTCAGCCGCCTCGCCGGGCGCGGCTGGCTCTCAAGAGGCGCCCTCCGCCAATCCCCCCGCATACGCTCCGGGAACTGAAGCGACCGAGGCGAGCCTGCGCGGTTCGGCATTCGCCCAAAGCGAGGACCTCGAGGCCGTACATTTCGACTACGACAGCTCGTCCCTGAAGGAGGATGCCCTCGCCTCCTTGAAGAAGAACGCGGAATACTTGAAGCACCATCCAGAGCTCGAGTTCCTCGTGGCGGGCCACTGCGACGACCGGGGCACCATCGAATACAACCTGGCCCTGGGACAGCGCCGCGCCAAGGAAGTGCGCGACTACTACGTTCGTTTGGGAGTGTCCGGCAAGTCCCTGGCAACCATCTCCTACGGCAAGGAGGCGCCGGTCTGCCAGGAATCCAATGAGGCCTGCTGGGCCCAGAACCGCCGGGCCGAAACCAAGGCCCGCTCCCGGGAGGCGGGGAAGTAGGACATGAAGCGCGCGCTCCTGGCCCTGGCTCCGCTGCTGTTTTCCGGCTGCCTGGCCACCCAGCGGGACGTCCTCGACCTTGAAAACCAGGCCGACGAGCTAGGCGCGCAAATCATTGAGCTCAAGAAAATCGTCTCCTCCATGCAAGGCAACCAGGCGGACTTGGGAGTGCAGTTCAAGCAGCTGCACGAGGACATGAGCGTTTTCACCGAGACCGTCAAGCAGTCGCAAGAGGACATGAAGAAGCTCTCCTCTAAGCTCGACGACTTGAGCGTGGGGCTTTCCAACAAAGTCGCGGCCATCGGCTCGACCTTGACGAACCAGCAGGCCAAGAGCCTTGAGGAGCAAAAAGCGGCCTTGGCCTCCCAGGCAAACTCCCCCACCGAGCTCTTCAACACCGCCGACGTGCGCCTGGGCCTCAAGAACTACTCCCTGGCGGCCAAGGGCTTCGAGGACTACGTCGCCAAATTTCCGAAGGGCGCCCTTATCGACGTCGCGACCTACAAGCTGGGCCAGGCCTATTACGGCGACAGGAAATGGGAGGCCGCCGGCCGGCAATTCGCCCTGCTCCTCGAGAAATACCCGAAGAGCGGCTTGATTCCCTCGGCCAGGCTCTATTACGCCCTGAGCCTCGTCAAGATGAAGAAGAACCTTCCCGAAGCCAGGCAGTACCTGGAATCCATTCCCGCGGATTTCCCCTCGAGCCCCGAGGCCAAGGCCGCGGCGCGCGAACTCAAGAAATTGGCCCCGCCCCCCGCGGCGCCGCCCCAGAGCGCCGCCACGCAGTGATCCGGGCCTGGCTCCTGTCCGCCCTGCTGACACCCTCCTGCGCATGGGCCGGTAGCGACGTCTACATCAGGCTCGGCGGACAGAAAAACAGGGCCGAGCTCCTGGACCTGGCCCTGCCCGCCTTCACTGCGGATAATCCGGCCGAGGCCTCCGGGGCGGCCGTGGCGCGCCAGATCCGGGAGATCGTCAGGGCCGACCTCCTCTTCTCTCGCTATTTCAACCTCCTAGAGGACGGCAAGAAGACCGCGGGCTGGCTCTTGACCGCTCGAGCCTCCGCGGCCGCGTCAAAGATATCCGTCCAGGCCCGCTTGACGGACCTCCACTCGGGGGAAACGGTCTTCGAGCGCTACTATCGCCAGGACGCCGCCTATGTCCGGGCCGCAGCCCACCGCCTGGCAGACGACGTGGTCCAGGCCATGACCGGCAAGCCGGGCATCGCGCACAGCTGGATCGCCTTGGCCAACAACCAGACGGGCACGAAGGAGATATACCTCATGGACTACGACGGGGCCGGCCTGAGGCGGATCACCAGCGACGCATCCATCAATCTTCTGCCCCGCTTCTCGCCGGACCGGCGCCAGCTTGTCTACACGAGCTACAAGAACGGCAACCCCGACCTCATGCTCTTCGACATCGCGAAAGGCCGAACCCAAGTTTTCTCCGCCGAGCAAGGATTGAACCTTCCCGGGGGATTCTCTCCGGACGGGACCCAGCTTCTCATGACCCTGTCTCGCGGCCAGAGCCCGAACCTGTACATAAAGGAGTTCCCGGAGGGAGGACTCACACGGCTCACCCAGCATTTCGGGGCCGACAGCTCCCCCACCTTCTCGCCCGACGCGGGACAAGTCGCCTTCGTCTCCGATCGCTCTGGCAACCCGCAAATCTACATCCTCGACCTGATCACGCAGAGGGCCAAGCGCCTGACCGGCATGAACTGGTGCGATTCCCCCGCATGGTCGCCCACCGGGGAATGGCTGGCTTTCTCGGGGCGAGCCCACCACCTCGACAAAATGGACATCTTCCTCGTGGACGTCACCGGGAACCAAGTGCGGCAAATCACGCGCGGGGAAGGCTCCAATGAAAATCCCTCCTGGTCGCCGGACGGGCGCTTCATCGTCTTCACTTCCACCAGGAACGGCCGCTCAGAAATATTCGTGATGGACGCCGACGGCTCCGCCCCCCATCCCCTGACGAACCTGCCGGGGAACAGCTTCACGCCTTCCTGGTCGAATTAGGTCTGTCCCCGCGCTCTGCTTCCGGTATCATCAAGGTGAACCTGGTCCCGTGCCCCGGGCCGTTGCTGTAGGCCTCGACGGAGCCGTGGTGCTTCTGGAGTATCCGGAGCGCGGCCGAGAGGCCCAATCCCGTGCCCTCGACGCCCTTGGTCGTGAAGAAAGGCTGGAACACGCTCTCGAGGTCCGCGGCCTCTATTCCCTTGCCGTCATCTTCTATGGTGACGCGAAAGTGGGAGGATGAGCTTGCCAGGCTCGGCCAACGCAGAGACGGTCCCGCCTCCTGGACGCTCAAGCGGATGTGCCCCCCCTTGGAGCATGCCTCCACGGCGTTCTGCAGAATGGCCGCGAAAGCTTCCTGCAGGAGGGATTGGTCGCCGATCACCATGAGGGGGCGGTCAAGGCCGGAAACCTTCTTGCGCACTCCCGCGCGCAGGCGCCGAGCCTCGATGGAGCGCAGCGCCAGCCGCAAGGGCTCTCGCATGTCCACCCGCCGGAAGTCTATCTCCTCGATGCGGCCCAAATCCAGGAGATGCTTGAGAATTTCCTTGCAGTGTCCTACCTCCTCCTGTATCTCGCCCAGCTCCTTGAGGATATTCTCCTCGTGACCGTAGCGCTGGGCCAGGACCTCGGCGTTTACCATGATGGTGGTAAGCGGTCCCTTGATCCGATGGGCCACCTCCCCGGCAACCTGTCCCAAGGTGGCCAGGCGCTCGACCTGGACCAGGCGGTCCCGGTACTTGCGCTCCTGGTCCGATTGGGCCTGCTGGGTGTCGCGGGAGAGAATGGCCAAAAGAGCCGAGGAAATCCACAGGAAGTTGAAGCGCAGCCAGAAGCCGGTATCATGGGGAAATCCTCTGCTGGGGCTCCAGGCCGAGAGGAGGTAGAGGATAGACGTCACCGCGGCGATCAGCAGGCTTTGAGTAAAGCTCCTCGTGAGAGCCGTTCCGAATATGATCAGGAAATAGATGAGATAAAGGTCCGATTGCGGCTGGGTCCAATGCAAGGTGAGGGAGGCAAGCGCCGCATCTCCCATGAAGAGCCCGGCCTGGAACCACCACCTCCCCAGCACGTGCAGGGGGGCGATCCTCAAATAGACGAGGGAAAGGCCCAGGACGATGGTGAGAAAATCGAAGCGCGCGATCCAGCCTTCCGTGCCCCGGTATTGGTAGAGGAAAATCAGGAGCAGGACCGCCATCATCAGGCCCTGGAACGTGAAATAAGTGCTGCGCCGGTCGGTCACGGCGCGAAGCGGTAGCCCAGCTTGGGCACGGTCTCGATCAAGGATGACTTGCGGCCAAGCTTCTTGCGGATGTTCTTGATGTGGGTGTCGAGGCTGCGGGTGGAAATGGGCAAGCCGTAGGAGGATGAGTTCTCGATCAGATAGGAGCGCGTGAAGGCCCGGCCGGGCTTGGAGGCCAGCAGATACAGTATCTCGAATTCCTTGGGCTGGAGCTTGAGGGCCTCGCCATCCAGGACGGCCGTGCGGTTCTGGCTGTCGAGCTTGAGCCCTCCCGCCTCCACCAGGCCGGGGGCCGCCTCCTGGCCCAGTCCATAGCGCCGGACCACGGCATGTATCCTGGCCAGAAGCTCCATGGCCCCGAAAGGCTTGACCACGTAATCGTCGGCTCCTAGGTTGAGGCCCAGGACCTTGTCGCCCTCGCTTGATAGGCCGGTCAGGAAAATCACCGGTATGTGCTTGGATGCGACGTTTTCCTTGAGGCTTTTGAGGATCACCCTCCCGTCCCCGCCGGGCATGCGGATGTCGAGCAGGATCAGGTCGGGCTTGTATTTCAGAACCTCGGGGAGCGCTTCCTGGGGGTCCGAAATCGATCTCAAAACATAGGCGGGAGAAAGAGAAATCGTCTTTTCTATGGCCCTGATGATCTTGGGATCGTCCTCGATGATCAGCAGCTTGGGCATTTCTCGCTGAGTATAACAGATGAACAAACAAAGTCAACAGCGCAACGCCATTGACAGGGCAGACGGTTTTAATTCACAATTTGAACATGATTTTTTCATACATAAATCAGGGACAATGTGTAAACTATTCAGGATGAAGGCAGGCTCTGGAAAGATTCTACAGGAGGCGTCCATGAAAAGCGAACGGGGTTTTACGCTCATCGAGCTGCTGGTCGTAGTGCTCATCATCGGCATTCTGGCAGCCATCGCGGTTCCCCAATACTTCAAGGTCGTTGAAAAGGGCAAGTTTTCACAGTCCACGCAATGGATCACCAGCATGAAGGGGGCCCAGGAACGCTACCTGGCCAAGAACGGCATTTATTTCTCCGGGACCGTCACTTCCACCATATTCGACGCCAACCTCGGGAACATGGTCAACTTCGCCCAGGGTGCCGTGACCACCACGGCCACGCCGTCCTGGACCATTACCTTGACCCGTGGATCACCCTGCCCGGCGGTTTACGGCTGCTACACGGTCACCTACGTCGCCCCTCCGGGGACGTTTACTTGCAGCTCGACGGACTGCACCGCGGATTTGCTGCCGCAGTAAAGCGGCGCCGGACGGTCTCAACGTGGCCAGGGGCTTTGCGCTCATCAAGCTCCTGGTTGTCTTTTTTTCTCCATGAAATTTCTCGTCCTTGGAAGCGGAATGCAGGGGCGGGCCTGCGCTTTCGACCTCCTAAAAAACCCGGGGGTTGAGCGCGTCATACTGGCCGACCAATCCCTGGAAAATCTGGACTCGGCCAGGAAATTCCTAAAGTCCTCGAAGGTCGAGACGCGCAGGCTCGACGTTTCGGACCCCGCCGCGGTCAAGAAGCTCGCCCAGGGCTGCACCGTCATGGTGAGCGCTGTGCCCTACTTCCACAATCTCGGGCTCGCCAAGGCCGCCATAGCGGCCAAAGTTCATTTCGTGGACCTGGGCGGAAACACCGATATCGTATTGAGGGAGCTCTCCCTGCACGAGAAGGCCAAGAAGGCGGGCGTCACCATCCTTCCGGACGTGGGCCTCGGCCCGGGGATAACCACCACCATCGCGGCCCATGGAATCAATCTCTTGGACAAGGCCGAGGAGGTTTACATTCGGGACGGAGGCTTGCCGCAAAAACCGGCCCCCCCCATGAATTACCTCCTCACTTTCTCGGAACACGGGCTCATCAACGAGTACGTGGAGGACGCCACGGCCCTGCGCGAGGGCAGGATCGTCTCCGTGCCCGGGCTTTCCGAGATCGAGGACATCGATCTCCCGCCGCCCCTGGGCCGCTGCGAGGCGGCCCACGCGGCCGGAGGACTTTCCACCTTGGCCCGGACTTACGAGGGAAGGGTCAGGACCATGGACTGCAAGCTCATACGTTATCCCGGCCACTGCGCCGCGATCAACGCGATGCGCGCCATAGGATTTTTCAGCCCAAAGAAGATCCGGCTCAACGGCTTCTCTCTGGCCCCCCGCGAGCTCAGCGCCAGGCTTTTCCGGGAGCACTTCCACCGCCCGGGCGAAAAGGACCTGGTCGTCATCCACACCACAGTGCGCGGCGTCAAGGACGGCAGGAGGGCCGAGGTGGTCTACGACATGCTGGATCTCTACGACGAGAAAAACCGGATGACCGCCATGATGCGCACCACGGGATTCCCGGCCTCCATCGTGGCCCAGATGCTCGCCTCGGGCGAGATTTCAAAACCCGGAGCCTACCCAGTGGAGCTCGGCATCCCCCCGGAGCCGTTCTTCGCCCAAGCCAAGAAGCGCGGCTTCAACCTTTCTTGGAAACTGGTAATTCGGTAACTGTCACCGAATTACCGTTCAAAGCAGCGGCGACAGCGGGCCTCATACTTGTCGGTAGAGCCCACCTCCACGATCTCCTGGGAAGCCGACAAGCGCTGGGTGCGGTTGGAGGGGCTTCCGCAGACGACGCATATCGCGAGATTCTTGGTCACGAACTCGGCCACGCCCATGAGGCGGCAGGTGACGGGAAAGGGGACACCGCGGTAGTCCTGATCAAGGCCGGCCACGATCACGCGCCGCCCCTGGTCGGCCAAGGCCTCGCAGACCCCGACCACCCCCTCATCGAAGAATTGCACCTCGTCTATGCCCACGACCTGGGTCTCGGCATGGACCATCGGTATGATTTGCCCCGCCTCCGGGACGCAGAGGGACGGGATCTTGGCCAGGTCATGGGAGACGATGTGGTCCTTGGCGTAGCGCGTGTCCAGGGACGAATTGAAGACCTGGACCTTCTGCCGGGCGATGGTGGCCAGGCGCAGGCGGCGGATGAGCTCCTGGGTCTTTCCAGAAAACATGCTGCCGACAATGGCCTCGATCCAGCCCCCTCCGAGCGCCGGGGATGCGTGAACGGCGCGGCCGCTCATTTCGAGGACGGCTATGGCTCCGGTGTTTTGCGGGCTGGCAGGGCGGCTCATTTTTTTCTCCAGGCGCCGTATTGCTTCTGGTAATAAGCTTGGTAGCTCCCTTGGCGCTTCAGCGGCCGCCACCAGGGCTCGTGGCTGCGGTACCAATCCACCGTGAGGGCCAGGGCTTCCGGGAAAGGGTAGGAGTGGGAGAAGCCGAGCCTCTTGAGCTTGCCGCAATCCAGAGCGTAGCGGCGGTCGTGACCCGGCCGGTCCGGCACCGGGCGGATCATATCCTTGGGCTTGCCCATGAGCTCTCTTACGGCCTCCACGAGCTCGAGATTGGCGCAGGAATGAGTTCCTCCCACGTTGTAGACTTCGCCCGGGAGGCCCTTCACGAGGATAAGCTCGATGGCGCGCGCGTGGTCGAGCACGTAAAGCCAGTCGCGAACCTGGAGCCCGTCGCCGTAGAGCGGGTAGGGCCGATCGTCTATCCAGTTTGTGATCATGAGGGGCAAAGCCTTCTCGGGGTATTGGTACGGCCCAAAATTATTGGAGGCCCGAGTCACGATGACCGGCAGCTTATGGGTCACGAAGTAGGCCCGGGCCAGAAGGTCCGAGGCGGCCTTGGAGGCGGCGTAGGGGCTGTTGGGCTCGAGGCAAGCGCCCTCCTTGGAACGGCCCCGCCCCACGCTGCCGTAAACCTCGTCGGTGCTGACATGCACGAAGCGCCCGACCTTGAGCCGCAAGGCCGCGTCCAGGAGCACCTGGGTTCCGATCACATTGGTCCTGAGAAAGCTCGCGGCGTCGAGGATGGAGCGGTCCACGTGGGTCTCGGCCGCGAAATGGACCACGGCGTCGGCCCCCTTCATGGCACCCTCCACGGCCTTGGGATCGGCGATGTCGCCCTTGACCCAGCGGTAGCGCGGATTTTCAGAGAGCTCCGCCAGGTTCTTGGGGTTGCCGGCGTAGGTGCAGAGATCGAGGTTCACGACCCGGCAGTCGCGCCGCCCGCCCAGCATGTGTCGTATGAAATTGGAGCCTATAAATCCCAGACCCCCGGTGACGAGCAGGCGCATTATTTGGAGGAGACCGGCTCCGCGGCGCGGGCCTTGGCCTTGAAGTAATTGTTCACGAAATAATTCCAGGTGTCCTTGAGGCCGTCCTCGAAATTCATGACAGGCTTGTAGCCCAGCATCCGGCGCGCCCGGGAAATGTCGGCGAAGGTCTTGCGCACGTCGCCCTGCCTCTTTGGAAAGTGCTGGAGCTCGAGCTCGCGGCCCAGGATATTCTCGATCACGCGGATGAGATCCAGGAGGGAATAGGTTTTCCCGTTGGCGATGTTGAAGGTCTCGCCGACTCCCTTCTTGGCCGCGGCGGCGAGGAGGTTGGCCGCAACCACGTTGCCGATGTGGGTGAAGTCCCGCCTCTGGCGGCCGTCCCAGTGGACCTCAAGGGGCTCCCCGCGGTAGGCCTGGTCCATAAAGCGCGGGATCACGGCGGAATAGGTGGACTCCGGGTCCTGGCGAGGGCCGAAGACGTTGAAATAGCGCAGGCTCACCGTTTCCAGCCCGAAGGTCTTGGTGAAAAGCATGGCGTAATGCTCGCCGGCGAGCTTGGAGCAGGCGTATGGGGAGACGGGCTGGGGACGATACTCCTCCTTTTGCGGGAAGCGGTTGGCGTCTCCGTATACCGAGCTCGAGGAGGCGTACACGAAGCGCTTGACCCCCGCCTCCTTGGCCG
This sequence comes from Elusimicrobiota bacterium, assembly GCA_016218575.1. Taxonomy (NCBI): domain Bacteria; kingdom Pseudomonadati; phylum Elusimicrobiota; species Elusimicrobiota bacterium. The sequence continues at coordinate 293,214 of JACRDN010000017.1, read as the reverse complement.
CGATGAGCATGTTGAGGGTTCCTGTGGCGTTGGCCTCGTGGGAGTCGATGGGACGGTCCACAGACTTGGGCACGGAGCGTATGGCCGCCTGGTGGATGACGTAAGCGGCACCCGCCACCCCGCGCTGGCAGTCCTCGAAGGCCCGGATGTCGCCGCGCATGAACTCCACCCTGTCCTTGAAGCCCGCCATGTGCTCGAGCTTCCCGGTGGATAAATTGTCGAGGATTCGGACTTTCTTGCCGCGGCGAACCAGCTCCTCGGCGATGTTGGAGCCGATGAATCCCGCCCCGCCCGTCACGAGCCAAAGTTCATTTTTCATGGGTTTCTCAGGGTATCTCGATGCGGCTGGAGTCTCCGACCATAATCCTGTAGGCCTCTGGCATCACCGGGGATCTCACCACCTCCACGCGCTGCCCGATGAGAGAGTCCTGTATCTTGCGGATGTCGCGGATCTTGGCGTGCTCGAGGACGATGCTGTGCTCGATCTCGCTGTTCTCAATCACCGTGTCGTGGTAGATGGAGCTGTAGGGGCCCACGTAGGACTTCAATATCTGGGAATTGGCCCCGATGATGGCAGGGCCGCGGATCAGCGACTGCACGATAGTGGCTCCAGGGCCCAGCACTACCCGGCCCTCCAAGCGCGAGGAGGCGTCTATGGAGGCCTCCAAGTCCACGTGATGGGCCAAGGTCTCATGGATGAGGCGATTGGCCTCGAGGAGATCATGGAGCTTGCCCGTGTCCTTCCACCAGCCGTCTATATGCTTGGTGATCACCTTGTGCTCGTGGTCCACCAGCCACTGGATGGCGTCGGTGATCTCGAGCTCGCCCCGGGCCGAGGGCTTGATGTGGTCTATGGCCTTGAAGACGTTCTTGTCGAAAAGGTAGACGCCGACCAAAGCCAGGTCGCTCTTGGGGTTCTTGGGCTTCTCCGCCAGGCGCACCACCCGGCCCTTTTCGAGCTCCACCACGCCGAAGGCGGAAGGGTTGGGGACCTTGGCGACCAGTATCTGGGCGTTGGGCTTCTTGGCCTTGAATTCCGAAACCAGGGGCTCAAGGCTTTCCTTAAGAAGGTTATCCCCCAGGTACATGAGGAAGGGAGAGTCCCCCATGAACTTCTTGGAGATCTTGACCGCGTGGGCTAAGCCCAGGGGCGCCTCCTGCGGGATATAGGTCGCCTTCAAGCCGAAGGCCGAGCCGTCCCCCACCGCGGCCTGGATCTCGGCGGCGGTCTCACCGACGATGATCCCGACCTCCTTGATGCCGGCCTTGGCGATGGCCTCAAGGCCGTAGAAGAGAATCGGCTTGTTGGCGATGGGGATGAGCTGCTTGGCCGAGGTGTGGGTGATGGGCCTCAGGCGGCTCCCCTTGCCGCCGGAAAGGACCAAGGCTTTGAGCATAAAAGCAATATTAGCATAAGAGGCCGGGATGTGACCAAATTGCTCTGGCGCGCCGCAGGCTCCGAGGATATCCTATCGTCGAGCCTGCGCCATCACTGCCGAGTTCAAGGACCTTTACCCTTGTCCATAGCGGCAGGAAGGGGGTGCAGAATGAAGACGAAAAAGACGAGGCAGAAGGGCCGGGAAGCTTCGGGATTCACGCTCATCGAGCTGATGATCGTGGTAGCCATCATAGGTATATTGGCGGCCATCGCCATACCGAAGTTCGCCCAGCTCATCCGCAAGTCGGGCAAGGGGGCCTCGAAAGGCAACCTCGGCTCCATCAGGTCGGCGCTCAGCATCTACTACGGAGACATGGAGGGCCAGTATCCCACGGACATGGACTCCCTGACCGTGAGCGGGAAGTACCTGAGCGCGGTGCCGGTCGCCAAGGCGCCGAACTACCACGCGGACACCTCGGCGATAACAGCCGGGACGAGCTCCGCGGACGCGGCGGGCTGGCTGTACAACAACGTGATGTCGGACTCCAACCTCGGCACCGTGTGGGTCAACTGCACTCACACCGACACCAAGGGCAGCGTCTGGACCACGTACTAGGATAGTCTCGCGGAAACGGGGCGGCCCTTCCGATAAAGGGAGGGTCGCCCTCACTGCTTCGAGAGGGAATAAAAATAGCTGCCGTGAGGCGTGCCTGGGAAAATGGGCCGGTGCTCGAATCCCCTGACCCAGCTTCTCTGGACGCGGGCGCGAAGAGTCTCCAGGACCACCAAATGGGGGACGTCCTCGTAAGCCAAGCGCAATATCCGCGCGTATATCTTCTTGCGGGCGGAAAGCTCCGTTTCGGCCACCGCGGCCTCGACGAGGCGGTCCATCTCCTCATTTTGGTACTTCTGAGCCTGGGGGTAATAGCCCTGGGAATGCAGGATCGGGAAGGCGAAATTATGCGGGTCCGGGTAGTCCGCGCCCCAGCCCAAGACGAAAATGGGCAGCTTCCCGGACCTCTGCTGGTCCAGAAATGCGGCCCATTCAATGGGCCGAACGTCGATCTTGAATCTGGGATTGAGGCTTTCGAGCTGGCGTTTCAGCATCTGGCACAGATTCTGTCGGGGTACGTTCCCGGCGTTGTAAGCCAGAGTAAAATGGAAGCCAGCATCCCAAAGTCTCCCTCCCCACGCCCTTCGCAAATGTTCTTCCGCTTTCTTGGGGTCGAAGGAGTAATGGGGAGCCGACGGATCGAATCCCGGAAGGGTCCGGGGCAGGCACCCCAAGGCCTGGACCGCCTTGCCTCGGAATACGTCCTTAATATAGCCGCCGTAGTCCAATGAATAGGCGAAGCCCTTGCGCACGTCCTTGTCCAAGAAAAAGTCCGGAGGAATCCCCTCCCCGTCCAGCTTTCCCGAGCCGATGTTGGGGTTGGCCGTCGGATTGATTTGGAAGGAAAAGAACACGATGGGGTTCATATCCGGCAGGCTCAGGCCGTCTATGATCCGGACCCCGGGAATATCCTGGAGCTTGGAGAGGTCCGGCCTCTCGGCGTTGATGACGTCTGCGTCCCCCGCCTGCAGCATGAGCTTGCGCGTCGCGAACTCGGGGACGGCCTTGACCACGACCCTCTTGAGTTTGGCCGGGCCGCGCCAATAGCCGTCATTTCGGACTAGGAAAGTCGTGTTATCCTTCTTGTCCCACCGCTCGAGCTTGAAGGGGCCCGTGCCGTTGGCCCTTTCAAAGAAGGGAGAAGCCTCCTTTTTGAGATTATTGAAGCGCGCGCAGGTTCCCTCCGCTCCATCCCAATCCCCGTTCTTTACGGCCCAGATCCTAGAAACGACCGGGGACCAGATGGCCAGAATGGACAAAAGAGGGGCGAAGGGCTTGGGCAGCCTCAAAATCAAGTCGTTTCCCTCCGCTCGCACCGCCCGGAAGGCGTCGCCGCAGGCCTCGGGCTTGAGAGCCCCCTTCTCGTCCCGCGTCGAGGCATAGCCCAGGAGGGGCTCCAGAAGAAGGGCGGAAGGGCCGGCGTCCCGGTCTTGGAGCAGGAAGCGCAGGAGCGAATAGCGCGCGTCCTCGGCCGTCATGGGCGTCCCGTCCTGGAAACGGACGCCCCGGCGGATGGGGATGCGGTACGTTTTCCCGTCCTCGGAAATCAGGCCGTTGGCCCGGGAGGGGACTTTCTCGGCGAGCAAGGGGACGAGCTTCTCGGTCGAGGATTTCTCGTAGAAAAACAGCGGCTCGTAAATATTCTGGATGATCAGGTTGCTTTGCGCGTCGTAGGCCCAGGCCGGATCCAAGGTCTCCGCGTCCGATATGGAGAGGTAGACGAAGGTGTCGGGATTCTTGGCTCCCCCGGCAAACGACGGCGCGGCAAGCGCCAAAAGCGCGAGAACGATAGGTTTCACTTGGCCTCCGGCGGCCGGACCCGGCCGCAATAATCCTCGATTTCGGCTAATCCCTTCGGAACCGTCGTCAAGTTCAAGGGCGGCCCGTCCGGCTGGACGACGACGTCGTCCTCCAGGCGCACCCCCCCGAAATCCATGAAAGAATTCGCTTTCGAAAACGCGATTCTCCCCTTATGCCTGCGGCGGAGCTCCGGGGCTTGGAAAAGAGCGGGGTTGAAATAGATCCCGGGCTCCACCGTGATCACGAAACCGGCCTCCAGCCGCGCGTCGGCGTTAGCCTTGGCATCGTGCACGTCGAGTCCCAGCATGTGTCCGAGGCCGTGCGGAAAAAACAATTTCAAGGCGCCGGTGTCCGCGAGCTCCTCGTTGGAGCCTTTGACCAGCCTCAAAGACCTCAAGCCTTCGGCCATGACCTTAAGGCAATGCCGGTGAAGCTCCGCCATCGTGACCCCGGGCCTGGCCCGCTCGATGCATCCGTTCTGAGCCTCCAGGACTATGGAGTAGATATCCCTCTGTCTTTCGGAAAAATGGCCGCTTGCGGGAAAGGTCCGTGTGACATCCGAGGCATAGCGATTGTGCTCGGCCCCGGCGTCAACAAGGATCAAATCCCCCGCTTCAATCCGCGCCTGGTCGTGGCGGTAGTGGAGCACGGCCGCGTTGCGCCCCGCGGCGACGATGGCCGGATAGGCCTCGCGCGAGCCGCGCCTGCGGCAGGCGTAGTCGAATTCAGCCTTCAACTCGTACTCATGCAGGCCGGGTCTAGCCTTGGCCATGACCGCCAAATGGGCCTCTCCCGCGACGGCGTTGGCCTTGCGCAGCTCCGCGATCTCCTCCCGCGATTTTACGGCCCTTAAAAACTCGAAGGCGTCCTGGAAGGCGGATTCCCGTAAAGACAGCCCCGCGCGGGCCTTGCCCAAGAACTGGTAAGTCCTTCGATCGGAATAGAGAACGCGGGATTCTCCCCGCAATGGTCCGATCAGCTTGGGAAGCTCGTCCAGATAACGGACCTCGGCAACGCCGGAAATTCTCTTAAGCTCTCGAGGGCCGGGGATTCCACCCTCCCAAACCCGGTAATGGGCGCCCAAGCGGGGAACGAGCAGGATTTCCCTCTTGGCTTTGGGGCATATGAGCAAGGCGTAGCCGGGTTCCCGGATGCCGGTCAAATAGAGGAAATTGGAGTCCTGCCAGAACTCGTAAGTCGCGTCCCGTGTTCTTGGGATTTCCACGTTGCCCGCCGCCAGTATCAGCCCATCGGAAAGCAGCCCGGCCAGCCGCCGGCGATGCTCGGACCGGGAAGGGGCCAAGGCCATGCTACAACGATCCGGCGACGTATTTATGGATGATGCTTGAAATCATGGTTTGGTAGGGAATCCCTTCCTCCAACGCTCGTTTTTGAACTCCCTCCAAGTCCTTCGAAGAAAGCCGAATATTGATTCCTTAGTTCTGATAAGCGCCTGAAAGCATAGGATGCAGGCTCGGCTTGACGTTCCCCCTCTTAACTAGGCCACTGCGTGCGTAGTGCTTTCCAGCTTGGGACGAAGATGCAGTGCTTTGAAGACCCTGAACATGCTGTTCCACTCCGGATTGCCGCGCTTGGACAGCATCCGATGGAGGCTTTCGCGCTTGACGGCGACCAATTTCGCCACATGCGTCATGCCATGCGCCTTGGCCACCTTGGCCAAGGCGACGAGCACCAACTCCGGGTCATTTTCCTCGAAGGCCACTTGGATGCAGGCATTCAGGTAAGCCGTCGCTCGCTTCGGATCCTTGCGGAACTCCCGAAGTTGTTCCTCCTCATCTGAAACATAAGGCAGATTCTTCTTCATCGTCGCCTCCAGTAGTCTGCGGCAAACTTATGAGCTTGCCGGATATCTGCCTGCTGCGACCCCTTGTTACCCCCGCAGAGCAGGATAACCACCGTCTGACCATCCCGCAGGTAGTATATCCGGTAGCCCGGCCCGAAATCGATCTTAAGTTCCCATACTCCCTTGCCAACGAAGCGGGAATCGCCGAAGGTCCATTATGTGTCGGGGATAGTATAACTTATAAGTTATGTATTGTCAATGGCCCTGATGCCTTAATATCAACTAATAGGTCGAAAGGCCTAGGCACTTTGTAGCCGATTGACCCTGGAAGGCGGGTCAAAAGACGCCTATTCTAGGGCATGGCCTCGCGTCTTAAGGGCAAACTGTCCCCTATTGGATTCTGCACGCTCGCTGCCGGAGCCGTCCTAACCCAAGCCGCCGCGGCCGCGGGGCCCGTGAAGCTCGTTCACTTAAACCTTGGCGAACCTCTGTCCGCCATCGGAGACACTCCCCAGTTCGTCCCCGTCTACCCGTTCCAGAGCAAGACGACCTACGACGGGATTGGATTCTCGCTAAAGGACGGACCCAAGGTTTTGCTTCCCCAAGTAAGGGCGTTCACGGAGCATCTCGGCTCTCTTGGAGTCGGCGTTGAAAACGTCGCGGGCCTCCGGATGCCTCTTCCAGCGCATCGCGACTTGCTCATCCGGGCCATCTACGAGCAAGCACGGCAATATTCCGCCGCGAGTCTCGCGTGGCTGCCGGACCGCGCAGTGATCGCGCCTCCCCATGTGAAGAAGGGGGCCAAAGTTCTCACCGTTTCCCATGAGCCCGGCTCTGACGGCCGGCACCGGCTTGGAGTGATCGCCTATACCAAAGAGCTCGTCAATGCCGTAACGCCCCTTCTGCGCGATAAAAAGAATCCTGCGGCCGTCGCCGAGGCAAACCGAAAACTCGCCGAGTTTTATCTCAATTCACAGGAGACGGACGCGGACTCCGTTCTGCAACCATTCTCGCTTCCTCCTCCCCAAGCGCCCCGACATAGAACACAAGAAAAAAAAGGGCGAGCAGCCGGCGCACTCCCGCGAGAACCAGCCGTTAATCCCGCGAATTTCGGTTGGGCATCCGCCACCACCGACCCCAGGCGCCACAACCCTCGCTCCTTCCGCTATATCATTCATGCAATTTATCCATATGCCAAAACCGAGCATAAGCTGATGGGGTCCTATGACTCCTCAAGAACCAATTTGGCCAAAGATCCGACCAAACTCCCGGAAAAGACTGTTCTGTGGGCTTCCCTGATCGACCAAGACCATAGAGAAACTCACTCGGACGCCGGCCTCATCCTGGATGTCCCGCCCCAAAACATCATCTCGACCGATGTAGACTATTTCTTGCTTCGCGCCCAAGACGAGGGAAGGGAAAGGTCTGAAGTGCTCCGACTACTCAACGATCCGCGGCGTTCTATCGAAAGCCCGCAAGAAGTACTGGACACCCATGACAACCGCTTTGATATCTCGTCGGAAGATCCCACAGCGCTGTTGCTGACCGGAACGAATCCCCTCAATCCCTCCCAGAAGCTGGGGATCGCGGGCGTGTTCATCAAGGTTGACCAATCCGGCGACGAATTGTCCGATCCGAAGTTGACCCGCAAGCTGAAGGCCTTGGCCGAGCGTTTCAAAGTCCCGGTCGTCCGAATTCCGGAAGAATAGCTTTTCTCAACAAATCACGGCCTGTCCTCTCCCCCCAAACGCCGTTCGGGGAACCACTCGGACTCCCAGTCGCGGCGGGGGACGCTCTCCTTGGTCGGGGAGGCGAACTTCATGTCGATGCGGATCGAGGCCTCGCGCACGCCTCCGGGGCGGAAGCGCACGAGGGTTCTGGTGTAGAAGTCGTGCCAGTGCTTGGCAAGCGCTATCTCCTTCTCGAAAAGCCTGAAGCCGGAGAGCCTGGCCAGGCCCCCCGAGCTCGTCATGTCCGAGCGCAAAGCCGCGGTGAGCCGCCACGTCCCGGTGGAAGGGCTGAGGCCGAACTCGGCGCTCAGGAAATAACGGTTTCCAGTCGCCAGGTTATAGCCGGCCCCCGCCCCCAGAAAATTGCCGTTTTCCTCCCCCCATTGCCCGTTGAAGAGGAAGGACCTGTTGCCTTGGCTTAGCTGGTAGTCGTCGCGCACCGAGAAATTGAGGGAGGAGCGCGGGGTGTACACCACCTCGGCGACGAGGGGCTGGACCCGGTCCCGGAAGCCCACGCTATGATCCCGGAACACCCGGAAGTCGTAGCCCGAGAAGGCCCGGAACAGCAGCTTGCGGTGGGGGCGGACCACGTCCTCGAGGGTGAAGAGGTTCGTCTCGATCCCGTGGTCGATGGCTCCAGCGTCGTCAGCGATGGAATTGGGCTTCTGGCGGCGCTCAAAGGAGTGGACCGCGTTCCAGGTCACGGCCGGGGTGGCGAAGGTCAGGGCCCCCTGGGCGCCGTAGCGGCCGATGAAGGCGTCCCGCACCGTTGCGGTGCTGGCAAAGCTCGTGAGGGAGTCGAAGCGGTTGAGATACGCCTCGCGGTAGCTGAGCTTGGGAACGAAGCTCACCCCGCGCGCGACCGAATACCCGCGCGTCCCCTCCCAGCCCCCCCCCAGGGATTTTTCCATGTAGGTTCGGCCGCGGTCGAAGGAGTTGTCGGCAAATCCGGTGAAGGTGTGCAGCCACGAGGATTTCCCCAGGCGCAGCTGGGCGCTCTGCAAGTCCAGGCGCGGCGCGCTTTCCTTGGCCTTGAGGTAGCGCAGGCGGTTCTCGGAGGCCGTGTCCTGTCGGGAATACGACAGGCGCGCCGTGAGCTTGGGCAGGCGGTAGACCAAGGCCCCGCTGTTGATGAGCTCCGGGGTCACGCGCAGGAGGCTGGAGCGCGAGTAATGATTGTTGAAATCGGCGTCGGACTGGACCTGGAGGCGGCCCTGGAAGGCCGCCGAGCTCAAGAAGGCGCGGTACTCCGTCCCCGAGACGCTCCAGCGCTCGGCCCCGTTATTGGTTTCCCGGATGCGGTAGCCGAAAAGAGAGCCCCTGGAATCCTCGCCCTGGCGGTGCTCGAGCTCGGCTCCCGCGCCCAGCCCCTGCGCGGAATAATAGTCCAGGAACAGCTTGCTGTAAAACCCAGGGGAAAGTTCGGTCGTGAGCGTCCCCTTGAGGAAGGCTCCGCTCCTGCGGTCATAGCCGGGCTGGACCCGCCAGCGCGTCCAATGCTTGGGCTTCAAGGACTTGAAAATGACTGGACTGTACAGAAGGGGCACCGGACCCAGGAAGAACACGGCGTTGCGGGCCAAGAGGTACTTCTTGGGGATGACGGTCAGGCGGGTCGCGTGGAAATGATAGTGGGGCTTGGGGTCGTAGGAGCAGCTCGTAAAATCGGCGCCGTAGTAGTCAAGCCTGCGTCCCTTGAGGCGCACGCGCTTGGAATGCACGCGCCAATCGCCGTGCCCGGCCGAGGACCCGTAGAGGACGCCTGAGTGCGCGGCGAAATCAAAATCCCCCGAGTCCCCATAAACCGCGCTTACCCCGTCCTCCATGAGGAGGTAGCCCCGCGAGCGGCCGGTATTTTTTTTCGGGTCGAGCCAAAGCTCCTCGGCCTTGATGGTCCAGGTGGACTCCTGGACCTTGACCCCGCCCTTCAAATGGATCTCGGGGCTTTCCCCGGTGTAGTCGAGGTGATCCGCGACGAAATCCAGGCGCGTGGTCCCGGTGGAGGCGGCGGGCGGCGGGGGCAGGGGATAATCCTCGGCCCGGGCCGCGGACGCGCCCAGGGCCAAGAGGAGGAGGAGCTTCATCTCTCCAATGCGATAAGGGCCGCGCCCAGGCACCCGCCGTTATGGTAGTCGGCGGCGCGAAGGACGAGGCTATGGAAGGGGGTCTTGAAGGGCTTTTTCCAGAGCTCCCGGCGCAGGGGCTCCATCAGCCATTTCCCGGCCCTGGACACTCCGCCCAGGAGAATCACCGCCTCGGGGTTGACGGTAAAGACAATGTCGGCGATCCCGCAGGCCAGGCGCTCGGCCGTGAGGGCCCAGACCTTGCGCGCGAGCGCGTCGCCTTGCTCGGCGGCCTGGGAGATATGAAGTGGGGTCAGCCCTTTGCGGCGCGAGAGGATAGAGCTCCCGCCCCGGGCCAGGAGCCCGCGCGCCGTGCGCAGGATACCGTAGGAGCCCGCGTAGGCCTCCAGGCACCCCCGTTGTCCGCAGTGGCATTTGGCGCCGCCCGGCTCCACGCAGAGATGCCCGACCTCGGCGGCCGAGCCGGTGGCGCCGCGGTAGAGCCTGCCGTCGAGGATGATCCCCCCGCCCACTCCGGTCCCTAAAGTGAGCCCGGCCACGTTCCGGTATTGACGCTTGAGCTCGAGCACGTAGGCCCCCCAGACCGCGAGGTTGGCGTCGTTGTCCACGACCACGGGCAGGCCCAGGCCCCGCTCGAAAGCGCTCTTGAACTTGAACCCGTCCCAGCCCTTGAGATTCGGCGTGAATCGCAGGGAGCCCTTCTCGGAATCCACGTCTCCCGCAAGGCCCAGGCCCGCTCCGCAGAGGCGCGGGCCCCGCCCTTTCCAGCCCGCCACGACCCGGCACACCCGCCGCACAAAGAGAGCGGGGCCTTCCTGGCTGCGCGTGGGGATCTCCTCCATCTCCAAGAGCTTGCCCCGCGCCGAGACCATGGCCACCTTGGTGTTGGTCCCCCCCACGTCGATACCGACCGCGGCCTCGCCGTGTTTCATGATTTTTCAGCCTCCAGACAGCGCCGGACTTCGGCCACCAGATAGAAAGAGCCGCAGACCACGGCGGGGTTTGGCGAGGGGTCGCTCAGCCAGTCTTCCACGGCCGCCTCGGGCCGGGGCTCGACGCGCACCCGAGCTCGCGGAGCGTGGAGCCGCACCTTCTGCGCTAAGGCCTCCGGGGCCAAGGCGCGGGGGCTTCGCGGCCGAACCGCAACGACCTCGCGCAAATGCCGGGCGATGGGGCGCAGTATCCCGTCCAAGTCCTTGTCCTTCATCACCCCCAGTATCCAAAGCGCGTCCTTCCCGTTCCAGGGAGAAAGAGACCAAGTCCGCTCGAAGCACTCCATGGCCTGGGGATTGTGCGCTCCATCGAGAATGGCGGTCTTGCCCCGCGCGGCGCGCACCTCAAAACGCCCCGGCCAATTCACGCGCAGGAGGCCTCGTCTCCAGGCCTGGTCCGAAACCGGGAAACGGCCCTTGGCCGACCTGAGGGCGCGCCAAGCCAAGGCCGCGTTGGAGGCCTGGCCCGCGCCTAAAAGTCCCAAGGTCCAATCCCGGCCGCGCGGGTCGCGCAAGACCTGGCGGTTCCTCCTCCAATAAGACGCGACCGGCCGCCAGGGCCGGACCACGGTCAGGGGACTGCCCATCCTGCGCGCCCGAACCCTAATCACGGCGAGAGGCTCGGGCGCCAGTTCGGCGCAAATGACGGGTCGCCCCGCCTTGATGATGCCGGCCTTCTCGAAGGCGATGCGCCCGAGACTCTTGCCGAGGAATTGGGCGTGGTCGAAATGAATCGAGGTGATGAGACTCGCAGACGGGGACCGGATCACGTTGGTCGCATCAAGCCGGCCTCCCAAGCCCGTTTCCAGGACCGCGACCTCGATCCGGCTTTCCTTGAAATGCTGGAAGGCAACGTTCGTCATGAGCTCGAAATAGGTGAGGCTCCCTTTTGGATCGGCCTCCAGGGCGCTCTTGAGATGCCGCGCGAAATCCTTTCCATTGATGGGCTCTCCGTCGATTTTAATTCTCTCGCGAGGATCTAGCAAATGCGGGGAGGAGTAAAATCCGGTTTTATAGCCGGCCTGGCGCAAAACCGAGTCGAGGATGGCGCAGACCGAGCCCTTCCCGTTGGTCCCGGCGACGTGGAAGGCGGGCGCGTATTCTTGGGGATCGCCCAAGAGCTTGAGATGGCTCCGCACCCGGGACAGGCCGAGCTCGATGCGAGTCTCTTGGCGCTCTTTAAGAACGCTCAGAGCCTCCTGGAATGTCATGCGCTGGTACGGCGGATTAAGGCGCCGGCCCGGCGCAGTTTCTCTTCCACGGCCTCGTAGCCGCGGTCTATGTGGTACACCCTCTGTAGGCGGCTCTCTCCCCTGGCGGAGAGAGCCGCCACGAGGAGCGCTGCTCCGGCCCGGATGTCAGAAGCCATGATCGGCGCCCCATGGAGGAGCTCGACTCCCTCCACCACGGCCGTGCGCCCCTTGACCGCAACGCGCGCTCCCATGCGCGAGAGCTCGGCCGCGTGCAGGAAACGATTCTCGAACACGGTTTCCGTCACGCGGGAGCGCCCCTGGGCCAGGCACATGAGGCTCATCCATGGCGCCTGGAGGTCGGTGGGAAATCCCGGATGGGGTGCCGTACGGGCCGAGACGGCCCTCGGCCTGCGGCTCATGGAAATCTCGATTCCAGCCTCGGACGCCTCCACGGCCGCGCCGGCCAAGCGAAGCTTGGCGACAAGGGCCTTCAAGTCCCCTGCCCGGGCCCCCTCCAGGAAAAGCCGGCCCCGGGTGGCCGCGGCGGCCATGAGAAAGGTCCCGGTCTCGATGCGGTCCGGGATGACCCGGTGCCGGCAGCCCTGGAGCCGCGGGGCCCCCTCCACCACGACCCGAGCCGTACCCGTCCCCGAGACCCGCGCGCCCATGCGGCCCAGGAAAACCCCCAGATCCTCGATCTCGGGCTCGCAAGCCGCGTTCTCGATGGTGATTCCACCTGAAACCCCGGCCGCCGCCATCATGAGGTTCTCCGTGGCCCCGACGCTCGGAAACCGCAGGCGGACCTTCCGGGGCTTGAGCGCCTTGGCCGAGAGCTGAATGTCGCCGTGCTCCATGCTCTGGCAGGCACCCAAAGCCGCGAAGCCTTTTAAATGGATGTCTATGGGCCGAAGTCCTATGGCGCAGCCCCCCGGGATGGGAACCGTGACCTTCCCGAAGCGGGCCAAGAGAGGCCCGGCCGCGAGGACGGAAGCCCTCATTTGCTTGACCAGCTCGTAGGGCGCCCTAGTCTTCAAGGGCGCACCCGCCGACACCATGATGGTCGAGCCCTTCATCTCCACTGTCTTTCCCAAGCTCTCCAGGAGCCGGACCGTGGTGCGGATGTCACGGAGCCGGGGAACGTTCTCCACGACGCAGGGCTCATCGGTCAGAAGCGTGGCGATGAGGATGGGAAGGGCCGCGTTCTTGGAGCCGCTGATTTTGACGTTCCCGCGCAGGGGATGCCCGCCTTCAATTATGAATTGGTCCATTTTCCTTCCTAGCAACGGCGATGCGCTCCAGACCGCTCGCGTCCGCCCGGATCATGGGGCTGTCAAACCCCGCCGCCCTCATGAGCTCGGCCACGGCGCGCCCCTGCTTGGAGCCTATCTCGAGGACCAGGAAGCCTCCCGGCTTGAGATAGCGCGGCGCCTGGGCGATGATCTCGCGCAGAACCTTGAGGCCGTCCGGGCCGCCGTCCAAAGCCAGGCGAGGCTCATGCAGGACTTCCGGCTCCAGGCTCGCGAACTCCCCAGTGGGGATGTAGGGAGGATTCGAGACCAGCAGGTCCGCCCAGCCCGCGCCCAGGCTCGGCTTGAAGATATCCTCTTCCACGAAGCGTATCCTTTGGCTGGCGTGATGAGTCATGGCATTCTCCGCGGCGAGCTTCAAGGCCGCGGGGCTGGCGTCGGTGGCGTAAACCACGGCCCGGGGAAACGCCGCTGCCAGGGAAATGGCGATGCAGCCCGACCCGGTCCCTATCTCTAGGATGTGGAAAGGCTCGGCAGCCCTGTCTTTAAGCAGGCGCGCGGCCTCGGCGGCGAGCTCCTCGGTCTCGGGACGGGGCACGAGGACGTCCTTGGTCACCTTGAGGCCGAGCCCCATGAAGGGCTGGGACCCGAGCACGTAGGCCAGGGGCAGGCGCCTGCCCTTTTGAGCCGTCAGATGCCAAAAATGATTGCTATGCTTGACCGAGAGCGGCCGGGAGCGGTCGAGCGCCAAGTCGTTGCGCCCGACGCCCAGAACCTCGGCCATAAGGAACTCCGCGTTGGCCCGAGCCTCCGGCACGCCCTTCTCCGATAGGAACCGGACGGCCTGGGCGAGCCACTCCGCCACCGTAACGGACCTGGAAGCCAAAGCCGGTAAAACCTGGGCGTTGCGGCTCATGGGGCCTTCTCCAGGGCCAAGCGCAGGGCCTCCTCGCGCAAAGCCTCCAGCACCGGCCCGATCTCCCCCTCCATCAAGACCGAAAGATTGTGCCATGAGCGCTCGAGGCGATGGTCGGTAACCCGGCTCTGGGGGAAGTTGTAGGTTCGGATCTTCTCGGAGCGGTCTCCGGTCCCCACCTGGCTTCGCCGCGCCTCCACGCTTTGGGCCACCGCCTTCTCGCGCTCCATATCGGCGAGCTTGGCCCGCAGGACCTTCAAGGCCTTGAGGCGGTTCTTGAGCTGGGACCTCTCGTCCTGGCACTGGACCACGAGCCCACTCGGAAGGTGGGTAATGCGGATGGCGGTCTCGACCTTGTTGACGTTCTGACCGCCGGCCCCGCCGGCGCGGTAGGTATCTATCTTCAAATCCTCGGGGTCGACCTCGACGTCCACCTCCTCGGCCTCGGGCATGACGGCTACGGTCACGGTGGAGGTATGGATGCGCCCCGAGCCCTCGGTTTCAGGCACCCTCTGCACGCGGTGCACGCCGCCCTCGTGGCGCAGCCAGGCATAGACCTCATGGCCCTGGATGTAGAGGACGGCCTGCTTGATGCCCTTGAGCCCCGTGCTGTTGACCTCGAGAAGCTCGGCCTTCCAGCCGCGCGACTCCGCGTAGCGGGTGTAGAGGCGCATGAGCTCGGCCGCGAAAAGGGCGGCCTCGTCCCCTCCGGCCCCGGCGCGTATCTCGAGCAGGACATTCTTGGAGTCGTTGGGGTCCTTGGGAAGAAGGGCGGCCTGTATCTCCCTCTCCAAGACCTTGACCTTCTCGGAAAGCTTGCCCTTCTCGGAAAGGGCCAGCCCGGCCATTTCCCGGTCGGAGCCGGCGGCCAGGGCCTCGAGGTCGGCGAACTCCGCCTCGGCCTTTTCCAGGCTTTGAGCCAAGCCCATGAGGGGGGCAAGCTCGGCGTGACGGCGCGAAAGCTCCTTCAAATCCGCCGGGGAAAGCCCCCCCTGGCCGAGCTTTCGCTCGACCTCCTCGAACTCCGTCTTGAGCTTGATCAACTGAGCGTTCATGGCTTAAGCAATAAGAAACCCTGGCCGTCGGCGGCCAGGGTTTCTTTGATGAAAAGTCTAAGCCGCTTTCTTGGCCGGCTTCTTGGCGGGCTTGGCGGCCTCTTCCTTCTTGGGGGCCGAGGTGAGAACCTTCCTCTTGGCCGCAGCGCCCACGTTCTCGAGCTTCTTGACCACGCTTTTCACTGGCTTGCGCACCACGGTCTTGCCCGCGGTGGACTGGAACTTTTTCTGGAAGCGCTCGACACGGCCGGCGGTATCGATGAGCTTCTGCTGGCCCGTGAAGAAGGGATGGCAGGCCGAGCAAATTTCAAGCTTGATCAGCTCCTTGGTGGAGCGAGTCTCGAAGGTGTGCCCGCACGCGCAAAGCACCTTGGAATTGACGTAAACCGGATGAATGCCTGCTTTCATTGTGTACCCTCGTCTATAAATAAAGCCCCGCAGACTGTGTCCCAACGCCGCGTCAACTGTAGGCGCCCACTGCCGCAGTCCCCCTTGGGCAGGCGTTTATTGTATCAAATAATCGCGCGATCCAGCAGCAATATAGGAAGATCTTCAACCCCGGCTGGAACGACCGGCGATTCTCTCATTGGCGATATCGTAAAATAGATAACCTAGGTACATATTCTTTAAAGTTTCCTTTCTAATCGCCCGCCGCTCGCTGCCCTCAATAAATTTCGTGGTGTCTGCCGCGATGTCGAAAAGGAGGCTAAATTCCGCCATAGACTTGGCTTTGCCCCCAAGGCGGCGCAGCTCTTCCCACAAATTCCGGGCAGGAGGCATTTTGTTCGATATAAAACGATGTATTTCTTTCTCGGTAATTTCAGTTTTCCCGCCCGCGAACAGCCGTTCAAAAACCTTCGCGTCGAAATTTCCATCGGCATCATAGATGCCGGTGTCATATTCAGAATGCCGGACTTTAATCCCATTTTTGATCACAATGCCCAATTGCAGCTTGCCCGAGGTCAGGGGGCCTAAAACCAGGTTTAGGACCGCAGTGACCACTCCACCCTTGAGCCAATCAACCCGGAGCAAGCCCAGTCTGGAGAACATTTCGCAAGGGGCGGCTATGCCATCGCCATTCGCATCAAAAAAAGAAATTCTCCGTTCTAAATCTGTTCTGACGTAGCTTGGCGGCGATAATTTTCCGGGTTGGTTTCCACCCGGCCTAAAAGGACCCCGCCGCCCGTTCAAGGCATCGTCCGAATAAGCTTGCGATAATACCACGGCATGGTTTAGCGGGAATTCCCCTCGCACTCGGCCTGCTTGTGGAGTTGCGGCTGAAATGGCCGGGGCCAAAGGCGGGAATTGCCCAGCCATGTCAAATTGAGCCAGCACCATCCGAGCTTCTTCCGGGTTCATGCCAGTAAAGCCCGTTTCCCGCATGCGTTGAATAGAGCGCTGCGCATGCTCAAGGAACCTCACGGCCCCACCGGAAATTTTCCTTGCCATGGACACGATATTCGGAACCGCGGATGAAGGCTGAGGGGCCTGCGATTGCGCCCGAGATGCGTGCACCCCCGAGGGATTGGGGATTGCGCGACGCGCCAGCCCTGGAACAGCCCAGGAGTTTCCGAAACTCAGAAAAATCAAAACAAACGAAAGCGGGCATGATAGGTATTTCACAAAGCCTCCTTAAATCTATTGAAGGTAATTATAAAATTATCCCTCTTGGCGCCCATGGGCCTTTTGGGTAAATCCGCCCGGACAATAGGCCCATAAGACAAGGGGCCAAATGTTTAAAAAATCGTAAATTCGGCTGGTTTGGGCTTGAAAAGTTGGCGCAGGCACCCTACACTATGCCTCTAGCGCTACGGAGGATCATGCCAGTCAAGAAACATCTGAGCCTTTTGCTGACTTTCTGCAGGCAAGGATACAAGCCCTGGACCAAATCCATCGAGCTGCTGGCCCGGCCCGAGTCCCCGCGATGGCAGAAACCATGAACGACTCCAGTTATCCACAAAAACTTCCCGGGAAGTTTTTGTGGATAACTGCTCTCTCGGAGCCTATGCGGCTTGCCCTGCTGGCCTTGGTCGTCACCATCTGTCCCTTATTGCCATCAAATGCGCTCGCCGATGACAAGTATGACAGCGCAAGCATTGGTCCCGGAGGCTCTTGCGAAAATAACCCGACCAAATGGTGCCTCTCGAAACAGAAATCCGCCATTATCCACTACATGTTGGGGAAATTCGATGACAATGAAAGGAAATATATCGAAGCTTTAAAGAAATCAGATCCGCGATACCAGAATCTGCATCCCCTTAAAAATCCGGAAAACCTGGAGAGTGAGCTGAAGCGCAACGCCGTGATCAATCAATGGGTTGGCGAATTCTCCGACAAACCCGAGAAGTTCTATATCGTGGTCGATGGCGTTCTCGAGCAGCATGACAAGCTCATCAACAAATTCATAGGGCAGGCCACCGCTCCTGAACCAGAAAATCCCCCTTCGACACCGACTCCTAACGGCAATCAAAGGCAGCAGGCTTCCATGAACGTTGAAAACCCAACCGGACAAGGGAATGGCAGCCCCAGTTTGGATAATCCCTCAGGATCACCCGGGGCCTCCGGTCCCGAAGCCCCGCCCGTCGGTACGGAAGGAGACGGCCCGGGAGGCAGCAGCCCCGGCGGAGGGGGCGGCGGGGGTGGAGGCGGTGGAAAAGACGGCGGGCCCACGGTCCAGGGCCGCCAAGCCCAAAGTCCGACCGGCGGAGCCAACGCTTTCGGGGGGCTCAAGAACGCCTTCGGTCCGGACAAGGACCCGAACGCGGGGGTAAGCGGGCCCGGCGGAAATCAGGGCATCGCCGGGAATTTCGAGGGCGGGGCCGCGGGTTCCGGCGCCGGCGGCTCGGGGGCGGGGGCTGGAGGCTCCGGCGGCGCCCAGGCTCTTCTGGCCCAAGGCCCTAGCCCAAGCTTCGGCGGCGCCGGGGGAACGGGCGCGCGGGCTTCTCGCGGCGGGGACGCTGCGGGCCCCGGCGGATCGGGCGGAGAGACGGCGTCCTTCGCCCAGCGCTCCACGGCCGGGGGAACTTCCGCTAGCGGCAGCTTCGGCTCCGGGGGGTCCCATTCCTCTTATGACAATTCAAGCGTTGCCATCCCGAGCCGCTTCACCCATTCCAGCGCCCCCCCTCCCCTAGAAGCCTCCGGAAAGGGCGGGAAGGAAGACGCCGGAGGGCAGAGGGAAGGGGCCGCTCCCGAGGAAAGCGCGCTCACCCCGGAGGAGCTGGCCCAGCTCAAGGAAATCCAGGACATGCTCAAGCAGTCCGCCGAGCAGGGCTCCTTGGACGCCGAGGCCCTGGGCGGCGCCATGGAAAAGCCCGCCGCGGGAAAGGAGGTCGAGGACTTGCGCGAGAGCCTCAAGGACATCGTGGACTTCACCGGCCGGCCGCTCACCCCAGAGCAGAAGCAGAAAGTCATGTCGGTGGCCCGGGATCTGGGATTTACCTACGACCAGGCAAAGAAGCTCATCTTCGCCGTGGAGCACGGGGTCCCGGCCCCGGCCAAGTCCAAGCAAACGAGCTTGTGGGAAACCCTCCGCCGCCTGGCGAAAAAACTACGGCACCATTTCCTGACCGTCGGACATAATTCCCGGTACGGCATGCTTCTATTCTGGGCCGCGATGGCCGCGGCGGGCCTATGCCTGTTGATCTGGATAGCGCCCCGGACAAAGCGCAGTCGCCTCATCATCGAAGCGCCGCCCCCGCCGCCGCCATCGCGGAGGATATTGTGCGTCATGCGAGATGCCTCGGACCGAGAAGCCGTCGCGGTCGCGCTCTCCCATGAGGGCTACGAGGTCCATCGCGCCTCGGATTGGCGGGAGGGCCGCGAGCAGGCCCTGTCTCTGAGCCCTGATCTGGTGGTCGCCGACGCAGTACTTCCCATAAGCCAGGACTCCGCGAAACTGGCGGTCATCGTGGTGGACAAGCCCGTCAACCTTCCGCGCCTTCTAAGCTCGATCGAGCGCCTCTTGCCGCGCGCATGATAGGATGAAACCGGGAAATTTACCATGGCCAGGCTGCTGAGCATCGAGGATGACGCCGACGTCCAGCATTGCATCGGGCAAGCCCTTTTCCGAGAGGGCTACGAGGTGCATTACGCCTGGAACGGGCAGGAGGGCTACGAAAAAATCCTGTCCCTGAATCCGGACCTGGTGATCCTCGACCTGGTCCTGCCCCTCATGAACGGGATCGAGCTCCTCAAAAAAATGCAGGAGGGCAAGTCCATCCAGAATATCCCGGTCATTGTCATCTCCGGATTCGGTGACGACTTGAATATGATCGCGGAGTTGATCAAAGCCTTGGGCGCCGTGGAGTTTCTGAGAAAGCCCGTCGACATCCCGGAGCTCCTAAGCTATATCAAGCACCTCCTCTCCCGATCCCCCGCCCAAGCCGCGCGCCATTTGGACTCCTCCCCGTCCCTCGTCAAGGGATACCTGCGCATCGACCCTAAGTTTAGAACCGTGTGGCTCAAGGACCGGCTTCTGACCACGCTTCCCCATAAAAGGTTCAAGCTTCTCAAGCGCCTGCTCTTAAGCCCCGGCCCGGTCTCCAAAGAGGATCTGCTCAAGGAGCTGGGCTACGACCTGGCGCAGGCCGACGCCCTCAAGAAGACGATACAGCGCTTGCGCGAGGATTTGGGCCCGCAGGAAAGCCGCAGGCTTCAAACCACGCCGGAGGGCTATGAGCTCTGCGGTGACTCGGAGTGACACCCGCTCCGTTGCATCCAAGTCACTCCTCGGCTACACTCCCCATACGAGGAGGCGGAATAAACCAGGCCGACCATGGGACCCTATCCAAAGGGAGAATTCGTCTTGATCGTGGAAGATGATGACGACGATTATTTCCTCATTCAAAAGGCCTTCCAGCAGATTCCCCTCCGCGCGGAGCTTCGGCGCGTCAAGAACGGGGAAGAGCTCGAGGTATTCCTTTACTCTTGCTGCCCAGAGAGCGGCGGGGAAAAGGCGAGAAAACTCCCCCTTGTGCTCCTCGATTTGAACATGCCCCGCAAGGACGGCAGGCAGACCTTGGGCGAGATCAAATCCCACCCCGTCCTAAGAAAAGTCCCGATCGTGGTATTCACCTCTTCCCGCGACGAAGAGGACGTCAACACCGCTTACGAGCTCGGCGCCAACTCGTTTCTGCAGAAGCCCGACTCCTTCAAGGCCCTTGTCGAGCTTCTCGACATGCTCACGCGTTACTGGATGGGGACCGCGCGCCTGCCCAGCCTCTCTGAACCGCGAGCCGCTTGCCATGGATAAGAAAATCGTCGCGCTGCTCATCGAGGACGACCCCGACGATACCGAGCTCATGCTGGAGCTCATGGCCAGGCCCGGCTGGCCCTCCTTCCACTTCACGCTGATGTGCGCGGCCACGCTGCAGGAAGGCCTTAGGCTTCTGGCCCAGGAAGACATAGAGGTGCTCCTGCTTGACCTCATGCTGAAGGACAGCCAAGGAATGGAGACCGTCCTGCGCGCGCGCGCCCAGGCGCCGGAGATTCCGATCGTGGTTCTCACCGGCCTGCGCGACGAGGCGATGGGGCTGGAGGCCATCTCCCATGGAGCGCAGGATTACGTGATCAAGGGAAGCCTGGACGCTCCCATGCTCAAGCGCACCATCCGCTACGCGGTGGAACGCCACGAGGCCATGACTCGCCTGGAAACGGTCATCGCCAAGGCCGCAGACGCCATGCTCGTGGTGGACGGCAAGGGGGTAATCCGCTACGCCAACCCCGCCTCAGAGTCCCTTTTCGACTGCCCGTCCCGGGATCTCCTGGGCAGGCCCTTCCCCTATCCCATCACCGCGGGCTACGCCTCCGAGATCAAGCTGCCCGCCCAAGGCGGCGGGCCGGAGCGCGCCGCGGAGATGCGGGTGACGGAGATCGAATGGAAGGGAGAGGCCGCGAACCTCGCCTCCATCCGGGACATCACCCAGCTTCGTCGTTTCGAGGAGCTCAAGGCAGAGATCAAGGAGCGACAACGCATGGACAAACTCAAGGACGAGCTCGTAAGCGCGGTCTCCCACGAGCTGAGAAGCCCCCTTACCATCATACGTGCCGCGATCAGCAACTTGGACGAGGGCCTGGCCGGCCCCCTTTCCAGCCAGCAGGATCTCCTGGTCAACCTCGCCCATAAGAACGTCCTGCGCCTGCAGAAAATCGTGGACAACGTCCTCAATCTTTCGCGCCTCGAATCGGGCAAAGCCCAGATTCACGCCCGCCGGATGGACGCCTGCCAGCTCATCCGGGAAACCGCCAAGGGCTTCACCCTCCTGGCGCAGAAAAGGCCCGTCGCCATCGAGGTCGACTTCGCCCGCGACCTGCCGAATGTCCACGCCGACCCAGATCTATTCATCCAGGTCCTAAGCAACCTTCTCGACAACGCCTTGAGGTTCACCCGCAGCAAGGTCATCGTGCGGGCCGCGACGGCCGAAGCCAAGGAAACTTCCTCGGGGCAAGGGGTGACAGCCGGCGTGGCCTCTCCGACCGCGCTCAAGCTCGTGCAGATCAGCGTTATAGACGACGGCCCCGGCGTTCCGGAGGACCGCATCCCCGACCTCTTCAATAAATTCGTGCAGATCAAGCGCAGCTCGAAGGAGGGCGGCCCCTACAAAGGCACGGGTTTGGGGCTGGCCATCTGCAGGGAGATCGTGGAACGCCAGCAAGGCCGGATTTGGGCGGAGAGCCGCGCGGGAGAGGGCGCGCGCTTCCATTTCGCCCTGCCCCAGGCCGCGCCGACGCCGCGAAACGGCTCCGGAGCAAGCCATGCGCCGAAATAAGGAGAAGGCCCGCGTGGTACTGGTTGACGACGAGCCGGATTTCCATATCGTGATGCGCGACTGGCTGTCTCCCCGCTACGACTTCAGAGCGATAGGCGACCCGAAGCTCGTCGTGGAGGAGCTTGAGGCCCTGGAGCCCGCTCTGGTTCTCCTCGACATCCGCATGCCCGACATAGACGGGCTCTCCCTCTGCCGCCGCCTGCGCTCCAACGAGCGCTTCGCCGGGCTTCCCATTGTCTTCCTGACCGCCTGCCGGGATGACGGGACCTTCCTTGAGAACATCAAGGCCGGAGGCACGGCCTTGCTCACCAAGCCCGTGGACCGCGGCCAACTGCTCTCCATCCTGGAAGAGCTTATCCCCGAACCCGCGACCGGCCAGGCATGAGGCTATCGCGCCTGCCCGCCTTTCTGGGGCTCGTATCGGCGTATTTCATGGCGGGAAAGATGGGCCTCGCCCTGGCCCAAATCCATCCGAGCGCCTCTGTCGTTTGGCCTCCGAGCGGCATCAGCCTCGCCGCCCTCATCCTCCTGGGCACGGAAATGTGGCCCGCCGTATTCGCGGGGGCCTTCCTGGTCAATATAACGACGGCCGGGGACTTGCTGACCAGCCTCGGCATCGCCTCCGGCAACGCCCTGGAGGCGGTCATTGGCTGCCTGCTCGTGAGAAGGTTGGCCGGGGGCCCCAACTGCTTCGACCACCCCACCTCGATCTTCAAGTTTACCTTCAGCGCCGCCCTTTGCGCCGTGGCCAGCGCCACGATGGGAGTGGGGAGCCTCTCCCTGCGCGGCTACGCCCCGTGGCCTCAATTCGGCTCCATATGCCTGACCTGGTGGCTGGGAGACATGACGGGCATGCTGCTCATAACGCCCTGCCTCATCCTATGGGCCTTGGCCCCCCGAATCCAATGGGGCCGCCGGGAAGCGGCCGAGGGGTTGGCCCTGCTTTCCCTGCTCGGGCTGGCCTGCAAGATAGTCTTCGGCGCGTGGTATCCATGGTCCTCGGCTCCCGCCCCCTTGACCTTCCTCTGCCTTCCCCCGCTCATTTGGATCTCCTGCCGATTTTCCCCCCGGGACACGGCCACGGCCTGCCTGGCCATGGCCTGCGCAGCGCTTTACGGGACAATAAAGGGCCGCGGGGCCTTCGGCCTGGCCGGACCCTACGCCCTGCCCCTCCTTCAAGCCTTCCTGGCCGTCTGCTCGCAGATGGCGCTCATCCTCTCGGCCAGCCTCCACAGCATCCAGGACCGCTTCCGCCTGATGGTTGACGAAGTCGGGGACTACGCGATCTTCATTCTCGATCCTGAGGGGCGTGTGACGAGCTGGAACCGCGGGGCGCAGAGGATCAATGGCTACGCGCCCGAGGAAATCATCGGCCGAGATTACGCCTGCCTTTTTACCCCGGAAAGCCGGGAAAACGGCAGGCCGCGCGCTAACCTCGAGCTCGCCGCCGCCCAGGGCCATCTCCATGAAGAGGACTGGCGCGTGCGCAAGGGCGGGATCCGCTTCTGGGCCAAAGCGAGCATGACCGCCCTCAAGGGCCAAGACGGCGCGCTCAAGGGTTTCTTAAAAGTGGTCCAGGACATGAGCCAGCGCAAGCTCGCGGAGGACCTCCTCGAGAAAAAAAGCCAGGAGCTCTCCCGGGCCAACGCGGAGCTCAACCTCTACGCTTCCATGGTTTCCCACGAGCTGCAGGAACCCCTGAGAAAAATCCTGACCTTCGGGGACATGCTCAAGAGCAGGAGCGAGGGCCTCGACGAGGAGAGCCGTCATCACGTGGGCCGCATGCAGGACTCTGCCCACCGCATGGCTAGGCTGGTAGAGGACATCCTGGGCCTTGCCCGCATCACCACCAGGACGAGGCCGCTCGTTCCCGTGGATTTGGGCGCCGTTCTCAAGGACGCGGCCGGGAACTTCGAGGCGCTGGTTTCAAGCGCCGGAGGCTCGATCGAGGTGGCGGCGGGCATGCCGGCGGTCCAGGCCGACGAGTCCCTCTTGCGCCAGCTATTCTACAACCTGTTCTCCAACTCCTGGAAGTTCCGAAAAAAGAACGAACCCCTGCGCATCGCGGTCTCCTGCCGAAGGCCGAGCGCGGGATTCGTCGAAATCACGGTGGAGGACAACGGAATCGGCTTCGATGAGCGCTACCTTGACAAGATCTTCCAGCCCTTCCAGCGCCTGCACCCCAAGGAGGCTTACCCTGGAAGCGGCATGGGCCTGGCTATCAGCGAGCGCATCCTCCTGAGGCACGGGGGCGCCATCACGGCCAAGAGCCGGCCCGGCGAGGGCTCGCGCTTCATCGTGACCTTGCCCGTATAGCGGCCTGGGGTGCTGGCTGGGGAACAGTCTACAACGTCATCGCCTCGAACTATCGGCCGCGCAGGACTTGAGGCAGGCTTCTGCGATCGAAGACCGGCAGCTCGAACGAAAATTCAGAGCCATTTCCCAGCTCGCTCTTAATCTCGAGCTTGGAGCCCATGGCCCGCAGCAACCGGTGCACTATTTGGAGGCCCAGGCCGTAGCCGTCGGCATGAGCTCGGCCTGCGTTGGTTCTATGCCCGCCCTCGCTTGAAAGAATCCGGACGTCGTCCTCGCTCATGCCGATTCCAGTGTCCGCTATCGAAATTCTCACATATCCTGGGGATTCGGAGGGCAGTATCCTCACCGAGACCCTGCCGCCCTGCCCCGTGTATTTCAAGGCATTGCCGATGAGATTGTCCAAAATGACGTCCACCGCGTGTTCGTCCATCCAGGCATCCGTTCGCTCCGGGATACGGGTCTCGAGCAGCAAATTTATCTTCCTTCCTTTCGCGCGATCCTCAAGCCTCAGAAGGTGCCCCTTTATGACGTCGTGGATGGGGAAAACGTGGATCGCCGGCTTCCAGCCCTCTTTTTGCACGGCGTACAGGCTCAATTGGGCCTGCATCATGTGCCTGGCGGCGCTCGCCCCGCGCATGGCCATTTCCGCAAACTCCACGATGATCCCCATGGAATTGTTAGGAATGCCTTGTCCCAAAACCATCTCAAGCCCTCCCAAGATCGTCGCCAAATAGCCTCTAGCGGTATGGGCGAATTGTAAGACGGTCTCCTCCCCGGTCCTGGCGGCCTCGACGTCAGCGCTGGATTTGTTCTCAAGGAGGCGCGCCGCGCGCTCCACCTCCGGATGATCCGGCCGGGAACCGGCCTGCCATGGACCCAAGGAGGCATCGTGGCGGACATAACCTTCCACCATGGAGACCACTGCCTGGACCGCAGGCTCCTCGCCCCTGTAATGGCTCGGCGCTTCGCCCGCAAGGGCCTCCTGAATCTCGACGCCATGCTGGCGCGCCGAGGAATCAGAGCCCTTGAATATCGCCGCCGAGGAAGGCGTGATGGCTCGGATCATTTCGAGCCGGGCCGGAGCCGGGCGCATGCCTAAGACAAGATTCACGGTTCCCGTCGGATATATCCTGGGAGAAAGGGGCGCAAGCTCGAACCCGGCGCCTTCGGCATTGCCGGCCGCGAACGCATTCCATGGAAGAACGAAGAACACCGCGACGAGGATATGCTTCATTCGAAATCCGCGAGGGGAAGCTCGAAGGCGAACTCCGAGCCCTTCCCGGGCTTGCTCTTGATCTCAAGCCGGGAGCCCATCGCCTTCAGGAGGCGCCGCACCTCCGGCATGCCGATGCCGTGGCCGGCGGCGTGCTTCTTGCCCGCCGCGGTCCTGTAGCCCGCGGAATCATCATCCAGGAGGATCTCGATGTCTTTCCTTCCTATGCCGATGCCCTCGTCCGCCACGGAAATCCTGACATAACCCCGGCGCCGGGAGAGGGCCAGGCGCGCCGTCACTTTCCCGTTTTCCCCGCTGTACTTCAAGGCGTTCTCGATCAGATTGTCGAGGACCACGGCAAGCGCGTTCGGATCGCCCCGGACTTCGAGAAGCTCTCCCATTTTATTATCGACCTCAATGGTTATTTGTTTGGCTTTCGCGGCAGGTCCAAGCCTTGTCACTTGAG
Organism: Elusimicrobiota bacterium; assembly: GCA_016218575.1. Taxonomy (NCBI): domain Bacteria; kingdom Pseudomonadati; phylum Elusimicrobiota; species Elusimicrobiota bacterium. The sequence goes on along the minus strand of JACRDN010000017.1, from coordinate 267,643 downwards.
CCGCGAGAGTTTGAGCGATCGGAATCTCTGTCAACCTGGCCGTCCAGCCCACCCTTTGCACGTTATGCAGGTCCAAATGGATTTGGACCATGTCATTGGCGGCCTCGGCTGCCTTTAAGGCTTTCCCCGCCATCTGTTCGGCCATGGCCGGGTCGTGCAAAGCCATATCTAAAAGCAGGCCCAATAATCCGATCACCGCCGCCAATTTGTTTTGCAGGCTATGAGCTAGCCCTTTGATGGCTCTGGCATCGGCCGCCATTTGGTCGGCCACGGCCTGGGAATGCGCCTCGAGATGGCGCGCCATTGCCTCGACCGCGGGGAATGGGTCCTTCTCTGGCTTATGCGTCCAGGGCTTCTGCAGGGGGTGGCCGGCAAAATCCCCGACCATGGCCGCCGCCTGGGCCAAATCGACGCCGACCGACCGCGCCGCTTCCGCCTCCCCGGAGACGGCGGCTTGAAGCCTTTCCCCCGAGGAGAGAGCGGAGGCTTCGCTGCCGCGGGCCATGTCCGACCGCGGCAGGGCGGTTTCGACACTCTTCAATCGAGCTCGGACGGATGGGCCCTTGCCCCCCGCCTCCCGAGGCTGAGCCTGCTGTCGGGGGTTGCGGGGAACCACGGTATGCCGAGACGCGCTTTGCGACGGAGCGTCCGCGATAACGCTCGGAGGCAAGGACCCGGGCCGGGCCGGGGAGGCGCCCAGAGACAGGCGCGCGGGGTCGAGCCCCGGGCCCGATCTGGATCCTTTGCCGGCCAGGACGGGAACGGCCGCAAAAGCCGCGAATAGAAGCGCCGGAAGCCCGGCTTTGGCCCTCATGACTTGAGGATAATCCTTCCGAAGGAAAAAGACAGGGGCTTACGGCCTAGGAGGCGCCTAGGCCGTTGGACCTAGGCGAGAATTGAGGTAGCCGCGCAAGGCGCGGCAAGCCTCGGGCGGCAGGGCGTGTCCGCCCTCGAAGCTGAAGAGGCCTCCAATGAGCCCCGCTTTGAGCAGAAGTTCGTTGAGATGGAGAGCGCCCTCGTAGGAGAGAAGCGCGTCTTGGCGGCCATGGCTCTGGAAGAAGGCAAGGCCGCGGCGGCCCGGGGCCAGATCTTGAAGGCGGGGCTCGTCCACGAGGGCCGCGGAGAGGAGAAAAAGCCCCCTGGGCGGGCTCGGGACCCGCAAGGCGAGCTCGGCCGCGAGCATGGCGCCTTGGCTAAAGCCCCCCAGGATGAGATTCTCCCGAGGCTCGCCCAGAGATCCGAGGAACTCCTCGAGCGCGGACAGCGCCTCGTCGAAGCCTTGGGGCCGCGAGCGCGATAGGTCGAAGGCCTCCTCTCCCGTCTGAGCCCGCATCATCCGGGCCTGGTCTATGGGGAACCAGGCCCGCCCCGGGCCGAAATAATTGGAGGGCAGGGCCAGGGGCGCGTCCGGGAATATCCAGCGCGCGGGCGCCGCGAGATCCAGCTCAAGGGCGAGGCTCGCCAGGTCCCGGGCGTCGGCTCCGTAGCCGTGCAGGCAGACGATGGCGGCGGAGCCCTCCGGAGCCGAGAACTCGATGGCCTGCAGGGGGCCGATCTTGCGGCGACGCGGCTCAAGCAGGCTCGGCATGAGGCTACTTTAGAAAGTGCCGGCCCCCTCCCGCAAGAGGGAGCCGGCAATGGGTCCATCTCCGGAAATTGCTACAATGCTTCGCTTGAAAAATCAGAGCCTTCCGCCGGAAATCCTTCCCCGGGTCAAGCTCCGCTCGGCCGCCTCCGGCCCCACGCTTTTCAAGCGCATGATAGACAAGGCCGACGCGAAGACCAAGCCCGGGGACATCGTCGCGGTCTACGATAAAAACGACGCGCCCTACGGGGTGGCCCTCTACAATCCCCGGAGCTTGATCGCTCTGCGCCTCCTTGTCCGAGGCGACCCCGCCAAATTTTCCCCAGACGACTTCTTCGCCGACAAGCTCAAGAAGGCCGTCGAACTGCGCCGCGGGGTCCTGGGCCTTGACCGCGTCACCGACGCCTGCCGCCTGGTCCACGACCTGGGCGACGGCCTGCCCGGCCTCGTGGTGGACCGCTACGGCGACTGCCTCGTGCTCGAGTTTTACTCGCTCGGGATGTTCCACCAGGCCGAGAGACTCGAGCGCCTCCTGCGGGAGCATTTCCCCAAGGCGCGCTTTGCGCGCCGGGCCAGCCAATACACGGAAAGCATGGAGGGCTTCAAGGTCAAGCCGGGGCCTGAACTCGTGGCCAGGATCAAGGAGCACGGGGTCCTCTTCGAGGTCCATCCCTCGGGCGGCTACAAGACGGGATTTTTTTGCGACCAGCGGGAGAACCGCCTCGAGGCAGCGCGCTTTGCCTCAGGGCGCAAAGTCCTCGACCTGTGCAGCTACAGCGGCGGGTTCGGGCTCTACGCCAAGAAGCTGGGGCAGGCCGCGGAGGTCACCTGCGTGGAGCTCGACCCCGAGGTGGCAGAGCTTGCCCGCCGCAACGCCAACATCAACCAGGCGCGGCTCAACGTGGTCTGCGCCGACGCCTTCCCATACCTGCGGCAGATGTCGGAAAACCAGGAGCGCTACGGCCTGGTGATCCTCGATCCCTACAAGATCATCGCCTCCAAGGAGACCTACGACTTCGGACGGCGCAAATACATAGACCTAAACCGCCTGGCCCTGTCGGTGCTGGACGAGGGCGGGGTGTTCGTCACGTGCTCCTGCAGCGGCATGCTGTCCTGGGAGGACTTCCAGCAAATCGTGCGCACGGCGGCGGGCTCGGCCGGCAAGCGCCTGCAGATTTTCAAGAAATCGGGGGCCGGCCCGGACCATCCCTTCGCTGTGGACCACCCGGAGGGAGAATACCTCAAGGTGATCTGGGGGCGGGCCATTTGAAGGAAGAGAGGCTCCAGGAGCTCTACCGATCTCATTTCGGCGAGGCGCCCGTCGCCCTGGCACCCCTCAAAGGCGACGGTTCGGCCCGACGCCTTTTCAGAATCTCGAGCCATGGCCGCAGCGTGATCGGAGCCGCGAACCAAGACCGCCAGGAGAACGTCGCTTTCCTCGAATTCTCCCGCCATTTCCGCGAATGCGGGCTCCCCGTGCCCGAGATATACGCCCAGGACCTTGATCAAGGCATCTATCTGGAGGAGGACCTGGGGGACACGACTCTATTCGATCTGCTCGGCCGATCGCGGGGACCCCGGGGATTTTCTCCCTACACCGTCGAGTTTTACTGCAAGGTGGTCAAGGCCCTGCCCCAATTCCAAGTCGCGGCCGGCAGGAGCCTCAACTACAAGCTAGCCTATCCCCGCCCGAGCTTTGACAAGCAGTCCATGATGTGGGACCTCAATTACTTCAAGTACTATTTCCTGCGCCTGGCCAAAATCCCCTTCAACGAGCAGGACCTGGAGGTGGACTTCAAGCGCTTCGCCGATTTTCTGCTCGAGGCCCCGCGCAAGTTCTTCCTGTACCGCGACTTCCAGTCGCGCAACATCATGGTCCGGGACGGCTCCCCCTGGTTCATAGACTACCAAGGCGGCCGGCACGGCGCCCTGCAGTACGACATCGCCTCCTTGCTTTTCGACGCCAAGGCCGACATGCCTTTCGAGCTGAGGGCGGAGCTCCTCGAGCGCTACATCGAGGCAGCCTCGGCCATGGTCGCGCTCGACCGCGGAGAATTCCTGAAATATTACCCCGGCTACGTCTACATCCGCATCATGCAGGCCCTGGGGGCCTACGGCCTGCGCGGCTTCTACGAGAGAAAAACCCATTTCCTTCAAAGCATCCCCTACGCCATCCGCAATCTCGAGCATCTCCTGCGCACGACCGAGCTCCCGGTGGAGCTGCCCGCCCTCATGCACGTCTACGGGAACCTGGTCGCCTCCTCCGCCTTGAGGCAGTTCGGGACCGCGTCCCTCAAACTCACCGTGCGGCTCCAAAGCTTCTCCTACAAGGATGGGATGCCGGCCGACGAGAAGGGCCACGGCGGCGGGTTCGTCTTCGACTGCCGGGCTCTGCCAAACCCGGGCCGGCGCGGGGAATTCGCCAAACTCAGCGGGAAGGACCCGGAGGTGATCGAATACCTGAAAGGGCAGGCCCCCGTGAATAAGTTTCTCTCCAACGTCTTCGAACTGGTGGACCTGGCCGTCGAGAACTACCAGAGCCGCAATTTCACAGATCTCTTGGTGGCCTTCGGCTGCACCGGCGGCCAGCACCGCTCGGTCTACTGCGCCGAGCGCCTGGCCCTGCACCTGCGCGGGACGCGCAAGGTGGACGTGGAGCTCCGGCACCGGGAGCTCGACAAGCGCGAGGAGGGCTGAAGGCCTTGAAGGCGATGATCTTGGCCGCGGGAGTGGGCAGCCGAATGAGGCCGCTCACCGATTCGACACCCAAGGCCCTGGTCCCGGTGGCAGGAGTTCCCATGCTCGAGCGGGTGATCCAGCGCCTGGCCGGGGCCGGGGTCCGCGAGATCATCGTCAACGTCCATCATCTCTCTCCCCAAATCGCGGCATTCTTGAAGTCCAAGGATTTTTTTGGCCTGCGCATCGAGCTCTCCCTCGAGGATAAACTTCTGGACACCGGGGGAGGGCTTAAAAAAGCCTCGTGGTTCTTCGATGACGGACGGCCGTTCCTGCTGCACAACGTGGATGTCTATAGCACGGTGGACTTCGGAGAGCTTCTTAACGCCCACGAGAAAAACCGGGCCCTGGCCACGCTTTCGGTGAGAGAGCGCCAAACGAGCAGCCATCTTCTCTTCGACGCCAAGGGACGGCTCCGCGGCCGGGAGTCTGCTAACGGCTCCATCAATTGGGCGGGCACTCCCTTGCCGGGGGCCCAAAGACTTGGATTCGACGGCATACACGCCCTTTCACCGGAGATTTTTCCCCTCCTGTCCGAGAGCGGGGCGTTTTCCATCATCAAGGCCTACCTGCGCCTGGCCGCAGGCGGCCAAAAGATCCGGGGCTTCCGGGCCGACGCCTACTATTGGGCCGACGTCGGCTCGCCCGAGAAGCTAGAAGTTATCCACAAAAACTTTCCGGGAAATTTTTGTGGATAACTGCCCCAGGCCTAAGCCCGAACCACTGAGCCCCCTCCCGACCTAGGCCTTTTGCGGCCATCGTATTAGGTCTAAAGACCCAGAAGCTATTCCAGGAAAATTCATATTAAGGGGTCCATCGTCATCTACTTCAGGAGGCTTCAATGAAACGGAATTTCTTCAGGATCGCGCTGTGCTGCATGGCCTTGGCGCCCTCGCTCCAGGCCCAAATCACCTCGGCGTCCTTCGACCAGGGCATCGAGCTCAAGAATCTCGGCATCGAGGCGCCCAGGCTGGCCATGGCCAGCCACTACTTGGTCACCTTGAACGTCGTTCAAATAAAGACGGAAAGCGCTTACGCGTCGAGCTATCGCACTTTGCCTCCGGGCTACCGCCAGATCCGGAACCGCGTGGAATCCATCAACACCGTAAAGGGCGAGGGCATTCTGAGCGCTCTCGACAAGACGACGCGAGAGGTGAACACCCAGGTCGTGGGAATCGACATCAAGGGCATTTCCGACCTCGACCTCATCAGAGAGAATGGAAAGACTTTCATCCGCGTCGAAAAATCCGTCGATGACATGATCAACGGCGTTCATGTCCAATATCAGGCGGAATACCGCGCCGAGGCCGAGTTCGTCAAGGGAACTTGGGATGACTACATGAACACCAAGGACGTGGAGCTGCGCCTGACCGAGGAAGGACAGAAAACCGCCCTGCAAGCCTCAGCCAAGGCCCTGCAGACGGCCTTGGAAGGCATGAAGTCCCAACTGCAGGAGAGCCTTCGCGGCACCAAGGCGCGCTTTAGCGACATCTCGGTGCGCAAGATGCAGGCCCTCGGCCGCTCCACCATCCAGGCCAACTTCCGGGAAGTCAAGGTCTCGGGGGGAAGCCAGGAAATCGAGCTCGGCTTCGACGTGGAGCTTGCGCTTTAAAGCGGAAGCTTCAAGGCGATCCGCCCGTCACCGCGGCCGGGGCGGAGCTTAAAGCAAGAATCCCCGCCAGAAGCGCGCCGGGCTTGGGCATTGCGTTCATGCTCGGCCGCCATTCTAGCCGATAACGGTGCGCGCGGCATGGGCCTAGGTCCCGGTGGACCCTGGGGCTCAAGTCTTAGCCCGCAAAACTCGGCGGATTTTTGATAAAATAGGCCATTCTCGTCTTTCAGGAGGCACCATGTCAGACACTTTGGTCCGCAAGCCCGCGCCGGCCTTCAAGGCCACGGCGGTTTCAGGAAAACTCTTCAAGGAAGTCAAGCTCGAGGACTACAAGGGAAAATGGCTCATCCTCTTCTTCTATCCCTTGGACTTCACCTTCGTCTGCCCCACCGAGATCACGGCCTTCAGCGACCGCGTCGAGGACTTCCGCAAGCTCAACTGCGAGGTCCTGGGCTGCTCCGTGGACAGCCAGTTCACGCACCTGGCCTGGGTCAACACCCCGCGCAAGGAAGGCGGCTTGGGCGAGATCCAATACCCACTTCTGGCCGACCTGTCCCGGCAAATCGCCTCGGACTACGGGGTCCTCACCCCGGAGGGCATGGCCCTGCGCGGCCTTTTCCTCGTCAACCCCAAGGGAACCGTGGCCTACAGCGTGGTGCACGATCTGGGAGTGGGCCGAAACGTCGAGGAGATCCTGCGCGTGCTCAAGGCCTTCCAGCACGTTGAAAAAACCGGAGAGGTCTGCCCGGCCAACTGGCAGGAAGGCCGCAAGTCCATGAAGGCCGACCCCGAAAAATCCAAGGAGTATTTCTCCACGGTCGCCTAGTAGCCGTAGACGGGATTGCGGCGAGAGGAATTCGGTGACAGTTACCGAATTCTGATATAATCACGCAGGCAGCCAGAGCACGACCGTACACGTCATTTTCCCACCGCTGGCGGCAGCCGGCTCACGACCTTGCCTTCCTCGTTGAGAAACCTCATGCTGGGAGAACCGTCGGGGGCGACCTCGATGACGATCCGCTCGCGCTCCTCACGGTCTCTCAAGACTATAAGGGCGGAGCGGTCAGAGCGCTTGCCGACAAATATGCGCTGGCGCAGAAGCTTGCCGTTTTTTCGCAGCCGCTCGAGCTCGGCCTCCTTTTCCGCGCCCTCCAGTTTGTTTAGTTTATCGAATGCGTCAAAATCGATTGGGGTTTCAGGCGCGTCATTGACTTTGAACCCAGCCAAGCGCTGTCCGTCACTTTCGTTCTGCACGATCTGGACAACCTGATCCTGCTCATACTGATCGAACGTGAGGCTGCCGCCGGCTGAAACCTTGCCGTCGCTCCCCTTGCGCCCTCCAAAGATCAAGCCCCCATTTTCAGTGCCCTCGTCATTGAAAAAAAGAACTCCTGCCGTGGATCGGTCGTAAGAGCGTTCCTTGCGTTTCATGATGAAGCCAGGAAACCGCGCTTTGTTCGAAATAGCCAGCCGCAATGTGCCGTCAGGCTCGACAATGTTGATTCGTTGAACCTCCAATTCATCGAATTTAACCCTGTTTTTGGCTGGCGCAAAAGCGCCAAGCAAAACAACGAGCAGGACGGCGGTCACGACGCCCGAATACACTGCAAGAAAACGCGCGTCGAGAGGGATCTTCATTCTGTCTCCAAGTCAGGCCCTATTGCCCAAACGCTCGGAAATCCATACCTTGATGATGGACTGTCTGGTAACACCCAATCGGCTGGCCTCCTTGTCCAAGGGATGGATCATCCAGGCCGGGAAATCCACATTCACGCGTTTGGGCGCCTCATTGACCCTTTTAGCGCGCACCAGATCAAGATACTTCGAGACGTCGCCCCCCAAGTCAAACAACTTGTCTAGTTTTTTAGCTTTCATACAGTTCCCTCTCCTGATCTCGAGATCGCCTCACGGAAATGATGCGCACGCGTGCGCCCCGATATGTGCTGATAGCCGACCAATGTTTGCCTCCGATTCTGCCTACAAAAAGCACTCGAGCCTCGTCCTCGGATTTGAGCGGGATTTCCAAGAGCTGCGGATCATCCTACGATTCTATCAATACCACGATTAAAACAGCAGATCCTCGTAAAAAGCGCCGAATTCACGGGAGGGATGGCGGATTTGTATCTCCAGGACCCAGGCATGGGGAGATGGGGCGAAGGAGACCTCGGCAAGGCCCCCTTTGTAGTACAAGGCATGCGGAAAATCCGAGAGGCAGTGGCCGTTGGCCCTCAAATTAAGGGCCCAGCCAAGCTCGTCGGCTTTTTTTCGGGCGAACTCGTAAAGCGCCCGGCCAGCAAGGCTCTTCTGGCGCCAGCGCTTGCTCACGGCGTCGAAAATTCTGCGCGCTCCATCGCGACAGCGGAAAAACTCGGCATTTGAACCGGTCGTGAAGGTATCCCCTGCGTCCCCCTCGTAGCCGCCCCAAACCGGACCTATGTCCACGAAGAAGATGTCGTCTGGCCCCAGGCGGCATCCCGGAGCCGACAATTCCCCGTAAAGTTTCGTGGTGTTGGGCCCAAAGCGGATCCAGGGGCGGTGCCAATGCTTCTCGGCGCCCATCTCCGCGAGAACGGCCTTGGCGATCCCGTAGGCATCCTCCTCCGGCATCCCCGCCTTCATGGCCCCGGCGATTTCAGCCACGGCCTGCAGAGTCCTCTCGCGGGCCTTAAGAAGCCTGCTCAAATCGAAATCCGCCTTCCGCCGCTCGATCTCGCGCATGAATTCGGTAACTGTCACCGAATTAAACAATATAATATAGTTATGAGAGCATTCGCTGTCGTCGTGATTCTTGCGTATGCCTCCGTCGGAGCCGGCCCCGCGCCCCGAAAGAAAACCATGAAAAACTACTCAAAGCCTCCGCAGGAAGAGCTGAAAAAGAGGTTGACTCCTCTGCAGTACTCGGTGACCCAAGAGGAGGACACGGAGCGCCCGTTTAAGAACGAATATTGGGACAACCATAAGCCCGGAATATACGTGGACGTGGTCTCGGGAGAACCCCTTTTCTCCTCGGCCGAAAAGTTCGACTCGGGCACGGGCTGGCCGAGTTTTATCAGGCCCCTGGTGCCGGAAAACGTCGTGGAGAAGACGGAACGGAAGCTCTTCATTAAGCGCACGGAAGTCCGCTCTAAGCACGGGGGCTCCCACCTGGGCCATGTGTTTCCGGACGGGCCGGCCCCGACAGGTCTTCGCTACTGCATCAACTCGGCCTCCCTTAGATTTATCTCCGCCGACAAGCTCGAGGCCGAGGGCTACGGGGAGTTCGCGCGCTTCTTCAAAAAACCATGAGCCCCGACCAGGGCCTCGAAACCGCCACCTTGGCCGGGGGCTGTTTTTGGGGCATGGAGGAGCTTCTGCGCCGAATTCCCGGAGTAGTTTCAACGAAAGCCGGCTACACCGGAGGCCGGCGCCCGAACGCCACTTACGGCATGGTGAGCACCGGGAGCTCTGGCCACGCCGAGGCCGTGGAGGTCCAGTTCGACCCGGCCAAACTCTCCTATGAGGAGCTGCTGGGCTATTTCTTCCGGATGCACGATCCCACCACGGCCAACCGCCAGGGAAACGACGTAGGCACGCAGTATCGCTCGGCGATCTTCTACCATTCCGAGGAACAGAAGCGAGCCGCTGAAAAGGCAAGAGAAAAAGTGAACAAGTCGGGAAAGTGGTCCCGCCCAGCGGCCACTCAAATCGTTCCCGCCTCGGAGTTCTGGCCCGCCGAGGAATATCACCAGAAATACCTGCTCAAGAACCCGGAGGGCTACACATGCCACTATTTAAGGGATTGACCCTCGGCCTAACCCTTCTCTGGCCTGGGCCGGCCATTCCCGCCAGTTCCTCCGATACCTCGACGGAGCTGGCCGCCTTCGCCGGAGGCTGCTTCTGGTGCATGGAGCCCCCCTTCGAGAAGATCCCCGGCGTGATTTCGGTCATCTCGGGCTACGCCGGCGGCAGCAAGGCAAACCCCGCGTACGAGGAAGTCTCCGCCGGCGGCACGGGCCACGCGGAAAGCGTGCAGGTGCGCTTCGACCCCGGAAAAGTGCGCTACCGGGAACTGCTCAAAGTCTACTGGCGCAACGTCGACCCCACGGACGGCCAGGGGCAGTTCTGCGACCGCGGCCTCCAGTACCGCCCCGCCATCTTCTACCTCGGCCAGGAGCAGAAGGCCCTGGCCGAGGCCTCCGCTAAGGAGGCCGCGCGAACCCTCAAGTCGAAGACCCCTCTCCAGGTGGAAATCGTCCCGGCCTCAGCCTTCTACCCCGCCGAGAAGCGCCACCAGGACTACTACAAGCGCAATCCCTTGCGCTATAAGTTCTACCGCCGCGCCTGCGGCCGCGACCGCCGCCTAGGCGAGCTGTGGGGCAAACATTAAATTCCTATAATGAGGGCGAGCCCTAAATCACTTCGAACATTAAAGGAGAATATTCCATGACTACCGCCCGAAGCCTCGCTTTAGCTTTTCTCTGCCCCGCTCTGGCCCTCGCCGCCCCGCCCGCGCCCCTCTCCGGCAAAACGGAGATCACCCGGGAAAACACTATAGGCGGCGGCTCCGCCGCCTACAGCAATCCCACGCTCTTCAGCGGCCTCTATTCAGGAAAGGTGAGATTCGAGACCTTGGTCACCATGAAAGGGGAACAGGGGCTCTCGGGGATCGCGACGGTCAGCGCGACGATAGACGTGGAATGCCACGTCGGCATCGGAGAGCCCTCCTGCGACGCGCTCGAGGGATCGGGGGATGTGTCGGGAAAGGCCGACGTCTACCGACACGACTCCTACATCGGAACCATCCCCGTCACAGGGAAAGCCGCCGTGTTCGCGAAACTGGGGGAAAAAAGCGGCGGCTCCTACGCCCTCAAGCTCAGCGGGGGCTCTCTAGAAGTGTCAGGGTCTTTTTAAGGACGCCCAGAAAGTGCTCCACGGCCCGGGGCAGGGGTCGGGTTTTTCTCTTGATGAAGTAGATGTCCCGCCCCAGCCTCGGCCCCACCTCCAGGCGCAGAACCTGGCCCGCCTTCCATTCCCGCCTAATCACGAAATCGGGAAGGACCGCCGCGGCCAGGCCGTCGATCACGTAGCGACGGTGAGTCTCCAGGAACTCGCCCTCGTACTGGATGTTCCTTAGAGCGCGATGGTCCGGGAATCCATCGATGCTGGGCTCGGTGGGATCGGACTGAAAATAGCGCGGGGCTATATAAGGAAGGCTTAGCAGCTCCTCCAGATTCCGGGGCGGCCGTCCTTGGGGCAAGAGAGATTTGGCGGCATAGACATGGGAGCGCACAGCACCCACCTTGCGGATCTCAAGGGCGGGATCGGCGATGTCTCCATGATAATAAAAGGCGAAATCAACCAGGTCTTTCCTCAGAGCCTCGGCCATCTGCCGAGGCTCGAGCTCGTAAAGCCCGAAGCGGGTGTTGGGATATTTCTTCCGGAAAGCGGCCAGGCAGGGCGATAACAGGTAGTTCGTGATCATTTCCCTGCTGCCGATCTTGAGGCGCGAGGGGCCCTCTCTTGCCTCTCCCGTCAACTCGAGGCGGACTCCCTCCAGGATGTCGTAAATCTTCTCGACCTTGGACTTGAGAAGCTCCCCCTCCGAGGTAAGCTCCACGCGCCTTCGGCTCCTGGTGAAGAGCTTGCGCTTAAGCGAAGCCTCGAGCAAAGCCACGCTCTTGCTGACCGCCGGAGGAGACACGTAGAGGTTGCGCGCGGCCCTGGTGAAGCTAAGCTCGCGGGCTACCTCGAGAAAATAGCGCAGCTGGTAAAGGTCCATGTCATAGTTAACTATAAGTTAATCAATGTATTCAACTTTATTTACTTTACATTCTTAATGCCCGGCCGCTACAATGTCTCCTCGCAAAGGAGAATGCATGAAAGACCTCGAAAGCTTCAAGCAAACCATCTCGCGGGAGTTCCTGGAGCATCCCGTCATCCTTGAAAACCGCTACACGCGATGGTTCGCCGGGGGAGAAGCCGCGCCGGAGCAGGTGCGCGATCTCCTGATCCAATTCTCGGTCTTCTCCAATTACTTCCTGGTCATCCAGGCCAAGCGCATGGTATTGGCCGCCACGGAGGAGGCGGAGCGCTGCGCGCGCCAGATTTTGGTCAATGAATGCGGGGTGGGGTTGGACGCCGAGAGCGGCTCCGCCGAGGGCCGGACTTTCTCCTCTTCAAACGCCCACCTCAATTGGCTTCGCCAGTGCGCACGCCCCTTGGGGCTGGGCCCTATGGAGCTGGGACGCTGGGAGTCGGCCAGCCCCGCCACCAGAAACTTCCTGAAAGGCTTGGAACGCAACTACTCCCATCCCGACCCATCCGTCGGGGCGGGCGCGAGCTTCGCGGTCGAGAACTGGGCCTCTCACGGCATAGGAGGCGGCGCCGAGCTCGAGACCCACAATTTCTGGAGCCAGCTCATCTCAGGTCTTGAAGCCTTCAACGAAAGAGAACGCCTCCCACAGGGCCTGGAACCCCTACCCCTGGGATTTTTCCGCTGGCACTTCGAGGTCGAATCCGGGCACAGGGCCAACGTCTGGGAGGCGCTCGAACGGGACTTCTCGAGGCCGGACTTTAACCCCCGGAAGTTCCTCAAGGGCGGGAGAGCGGCTCTCGACTCGGTGCGGCTTTTCTGGACGGGGCTCGATGAGGCCCGGCAGCAAAGAGAGCGTCCCTCCTTGCGAAGCGCCCCCGATCACATCAACGTCGCGCAATGGGCCGTTTAGGCCCCGGACTCGGGTTTGTGGGGGTCGTGGATGAGCACCGCCAAGAGAGCGGAGGCTTCATGCCCGCGTTATACATTATTGGGCAGTGAGCACTCGGACCGGAAGCACCATGGCGTTCAAGCCCGCGAATTGGAAGCGGCGCTGGAGCTCGTAGGCCGTGTCGTTGTGCAGGAATCGGTTGAAAAGACCCTCTTTCTCGAAGATCAGCTTGCCGCAGAATACGATGGAGCGCGGGTATTCCTTGGAGACCTCGAGGCAAAGGCGCTCTGCCTCCTCGAGAACGTCCGTGCTGACCGACATGTGCCAGTCCGCGGCCAGGCCTAGCTTCTGGGCCGCTTCCTTGTATCTTTCCAAGAGTTGGCGGGTCTGCTGGCGAACCTCCTCAACCACGATGCTTTCCTTGAACACGGCGGAGTCCACCACGCCCACCGACACGAACACGAAATTCCTGAAATGGCGCGGGAATAGGCGCACGATGGACAAGAGCGAATGCATCCCGAGCCCCCCGTAGCCCCCCACCAGGAGAATGGCCGTGGGGCCCTTGGGATCCAAGGGCGGCGGGGCCTGGGAAGATTTCCCGGGAAGCTCGGAAAGTATCTGGTCCAGGCGCGAGAGGTTCTCGCGAACCGCCGAGTAATGTCTCCGGACCACCGCGCAAAGGGTGATGAGGCTCGCCGTGATCGCCAAGGTGACCCAGCCCCCATCGAAAAATTTCTCATAGAGGTTGATGGCGAGGATCGTCGCGCACATAAGGAAGCCCACGACGTGGATGATGATCTTGCGTCGCCAATCCGGACGGGTTTTGCGGTCCCTCAGCCAAAAGCGGATCATGGACATTTCGCTCAAGGTGAATGTGATGAACACGTTGATCGAATACATGATGACCAAAGTAACCGTGTGCCCGTGGGCGTAGAACATGGTGGCGGCAGAGGCCAAGGACAGCATGAGGATGCCGTCCTGGGTGGTGAGGCGGTCGGAGAGGCTGGCCAGCCTCCTCGGAAGCCAGGAGTCGAGCGCCATGTTGGCCATGACCCGGGGACCGTCTATGAAGCCGGCCTGGGCGGCCACCACCAGGAGAAGCGTCTCGGACACCAAGGTCAGCATCAAGAACCACCAGCCCGCGGCGCTGCCCGGGCCAAGCAGCGCCCCCATGAACTCGCGGGTCAAGGTCGCGTTCATGGTCCGGCCCTCCACGGGCCGGATATTGAGGAGAAGATAGGCCAGGACCAGGCCCCCGGCCGTGAGGGCCAAAGAGGTCGCCATGTACAGCATGGTCTTGCGGCCGGTCTCGACCTTGGGCTCGCGCATGATGGCCAGGCCGTTGGAAACCGCCTCGATGCCGGTGTAGGTGCCGCAGCCGAAGGCGTAGGCGCGAAGCGCTATGGCCAGGATTCCAGCCCAGCCGATGGTGGCAAGATCGGCGCCGAAGCCCGAGCGGATTTCATGGGCGACATGGGGAAGATTGCCGGCGTTGAGCAGAAGGGCCCCCCCGATAACCACGGCGTGCGTGCCTAGGAACACGAGGAAGACAGGCATCAGGATATTGACCGACTCCTTGATCCCGCGCAGGTTGAGCACGGTGAGGCCTGCTATGGCGCAAAGCCCGGCCGGGAATTTGAGAACGTGGTATTCTATGGGAAGGAAGCTGAAGAAAGCGTCGGCCGCGGCCGCGATCGACACCGAAATGGTGAGGACATAATCCACGATGAGGGCCGAGCCGGAAACGAGGCCCGCCTTGGGGCCCAGCAAGGTGGTGGCGATGACATAGCCCCCTCCCCCCAGGGGGAAATGCTCGATGATGCGCGAATAGGCGTAGGCGATCACCGCGATGGTGAGCACCATGGCCGCGGCCAGGATCACGGCCAAATGCGTGTGGGAGCCCAGCATCCGGAAGGTCTCCTCGGGTCCGTAGGTGGAGGAGGAAAGGCCGTCGGCGCCCAGCCCGACCCAGGCCAGAAAGGCCACGAGGGAAATGTTGTGGAATACGCCAGGGTCGTTGAGGTCTCGGGGCTTGCCGAAGACCATGCGGCGCAGACGCTCAAGCATCAGAGTGGCTCATTATACTACAAACGCAGGATTTCGACCTCTTTGGCCTGGATGTCCCTCTGCACCCCTTCCATCTCATCGCCCACTTCCTTGACCCGCTCGTAATCGGCGTAAAGCGCGGGATCGGAGAGCAGGCCGGCCAGCTCCTCCAAGCGCTGATGGAGGACCTGCAGCTCCGCCTCGAGCTTGGCCGCCAGCTTGGCCTGCCGGCGCGGATCCGCGGCGGACTTGACCGCCTGCTTCTCAGCAGACGTGTCGCCGGGCATGGGCACGGCCATGGGATTTTCCTCATGCCACTGGGCCTGGCGGTGCTTGAAATATTCGTAGTCGCCCGGATAGACCGTGACCTTGCCCTCCACGATGTGCACCACGTGGTCGGCCAGGGCGTTGAGAAAATACAGGTCGTGGCTGATGCAGCAAATCGTGCCCTCGAAGGCCTTCAGGGCCTCGACCAAGGCGTCCACACTGGCCATGTCGAGGTGGGTGGTGGGCTCGTCCATGAGAAGGACGTGGGGAGGGTCGAGCAGGAGCTTGACCAAGGAGAGGCGGCTTTTCTCGCCGCCGCTCAGGACAGCGGTTGTCTTGCGCACGGAGTCTCCAGAGAACAGAAAGGTCCCAAGCACGGTGCGCACCATCAGCTCGGAATTATGACGATTGACGCCCAAAGCCTCCTGGAGGACGGTTTTATCGGGGTCGAGCTGGCCCTCCCGGTGCTGGGAGAAATAGCCGACCTTGACCTCGGCCCCCACGAGCCGCTCTCCCGAATCGAAGGCAATGACCCCGGCCAGAATTTTGAGGAGGGTGGACTTGCCGGCCCCGTTGTGGCCCACGAAGGCCATCTTCCAGCCGCGTTCGAGCTCGAAGTCGAGGTTCCTATAGACCGAAGTCCCCCCGTAGGCCTTGGACACGTCCTTGAGGGACAGGACCCTTACTCCCACCCGCGGGGGCTGCGGGAATCGAATTTTAACGGTTTTGGCCTCCGCGGGGAGTTCTATGCGCGCGAGCTTCTCCAAGCGCTTGATCATGCTTTGGGCGCGGTTGGCGGTGGAGGCCCTGGCCCGGTTGCGGTCGATGAATTCCTGCATCTTGGCGATCTCTTCCTGCTGGCGCCTCCAAGCCGACTCCAGCCGCTCCCTCTCGGCCTGGCGCTCGCGCAAGTACTGTTCGTAATCCCCGCGGTAGACCTTAAGCCCCTGGTCCTGGAGGCTCACGATGGCCCGGCACACGGCATTGATGAAGGCTCTGTCGTGCGAGATGAGGAAAACCGCCCCGACGTAGGACTGGAGGTAGGTCTGAAACCAGAACAAGGAGTCGATATCGAGATGATTGGTGGGCTCGTCCAAAAGCAGGAGGTCGGGCTCGCGGATAAGGAGCCTGGCCAGCGCCACGCGCATGGCCCAGCCCCCGCTCAGGGCATTCACCGGCCTCTCGAAGTCAGATACGCGAAAGCCCAGGCCCATAAGCACGGCCTTGGCCTTGGCCGCCAGGCGCCCGTCGGGCTCCTCGCAGTCGGCCAGGGCCGTTGCCAGCACGCTCGAATCGCCGCTAGGCGCGTTTTCCTGGGGCAGGTAGCCGACAACCGCCCCCCGCTTGAGGCTGATCCGCCCCCCGTCGGGCTCCTCGATGCCCAAGAGCATCTTGAAAAGGGTGGACTTGCCGGCTCCGTTAGGCCCGACCAAGGCGAAGCGGTCACCCTGGTTGATCTGCAAAGACGCCCCGCTCAAAAGGGTCTGCTGGCCGAAGGACTTATGGACTTCGCTGAGAGTAATCACGACGGGGAAGTAATTTTACTAAATTCGGAGTAATTCGGTGACAGTTACCGAATTACAACAGCTGATCGGAATTCGGTAACTGTCACCGAATTACCCGCCTTGACAGCCGCGCCATACGGCCCCATAATTAGCCCATGAAATCAGCCGATGAGCGCCTGGAAGAAGACCTGGTCAAGAACAACCTCATAGAGGCCGCGCGCCTGGAGGAGATCAAGGGCGAGCTCGCCCGCTCCAAGAGCCCACCGCCCCTCAAGCAGTTCCTCATCAACCGCGGCATAGTGGTCGAAGACCGCATACTGGCCCTCCAAGCCGCCCAGATGAACATTCCCTTTCTCTCGATGGAGGGGCTCTCTCCGGACCCAGCGCTCGTCACCATGATCCCCGAGGAGATGGCGGTGGACAAAGGGCTCATAGTCGTGGAGAAGCAGGACAGCTCGCTTCTCTTGGCCATGCAGAACCCGAGCGATTTGACCACCATCGAGAACATCGAGAAGCTGGCCGGCTGCTCCATCCGGGTGGCTTTGGCCTCGCGCTGGGCGATATTGAGGAAGCTCTCCGAGTACCATGACCACTACAAGATAAAGGTGGTGGAGAAGCTCCTCAAAAGCGTCAAGGACCAGGGGGCGGAGCTTAGCCGCAGCATCGGGCTCGACATAGACTTGAACCAGCTCTCCGACCAAGCCCCAGTGATCAAGACCGTGAACCTCTTTCTCCTGGGCGCCCTCCTCAACCGCGCCAGCGACATACACTTGATCCCCGACCGCAAGAATCTCCAGGTAAAGTACCGGGTGGACGGGGTGCTCCAGCAGAACGAGTCCCTTCCCCTCTCGGTGGCGGCCGCCGTGGTCTCGCGCGTCAAGGTCATGTGCAACCTCGACATCGCCGAAAGGCGCCTGCCCCAGGACGGGAGCTTCCACATCAAGATCGAGGGCCGCTCCATAGACTTTCGCGTCGCCATCACCCCCACGGTTTTCGGGGAGAAAGCCATCATGAGGGTGCTCGACAAGGGGGCCATGATGCTGGGCCTGGACCACCTCGGCTTCGGCGGCGAGACCCTCAAGACCTTCAAGCACATCATCCACAAGCCCAACGGCATGGTTCTGATCGTCGGCCCGACCGGAAACGGCAAGACCACCACCCTCTACTCCGCCCTCAACGCCCTCAACACCGGGGACAAGAACATCACCACGGTCGAGGACCCGGTGGAGTACCAGATCGAGGGACTGACCCAAATCCAGGTCAACCCGGACATAGACCTCAACTTCGCCAAGGTCCTGCGCTCGATCCTGAGGCAGGACCCGGACGTGATCCTGGTGGGCGAGGTCCGGGATCTGGAGACCACCGAGATCGCGATCCGCGCGGCCTTGACGGGGCACCTGGTATTTGCCACCTTGCACACCAACAACGCCGCGGGGGCGGTGGTGCGGCTCATGGAGATGGGAGCCGAGCCTTACCTCATCGCGAGCAGCCTGCGCTGCGCCATGAGCCAGCGCCTGGTCAGGACCATTTGCCAGGAGTGCAAGGAGTCAGCCCCGCCCAGCCCCGAGGCCCTGGCCTTCCTGGCCAGGCACCTCCCAGGCGACCTCGGAGAGGCCAAGGTCTCCCGCGGCAAGGGCTGCCGCCACTGCTTTTTCACGGGGTTCAGGGGCCGCACCGTAATCTCGGAGCTCCTGGTCGCCAACGAGGAGATCCGGCGCCAAATTATCATGAAGGCCACCTCCCCCGAGGTCCACGAATCGGCCCTCAAGACGGGAATGAAAACGGTACTTCAGGACGGCCTCGAGAAAGTCGTCCGCGGCGTCACCACCTTGGAGGACGTCCTGGAGGTCTGCGAGGACTCCGAGGCCGACAAGCTGCCGGCTTAACGCGCCGAAGGCCGCTTGGGGCGGTAGCCGGCCGACGGGATGCGGTGGACGTGCTCGCCGACCTCCTTCTGCGCGCGGCGGCGCCTCTCTAGGAGTGCCGCGGCCGGGGGCCGCCCGGGGATGAGGCAATCGCAGCCGGGGCCGATCAAGTCCCGCCTCCCGGCCTTGAGCAAGGCCTCCCTCACCTCGAAGTAATTCTCGGGCTTGAAGAACTGCAGGAGGGCGCGCTGGAGCCTGCGGTCGCGCAGGCCCCGGGCGATGGGAAGGGCCGCCCCGGTCTCCGGGTCCTTGCCAGTGTAATACATGGCCGTGGCGACATCGAAGGGGGCGGGGATGAAGTCCTGCACCTGGTCGGGCTTGTAGCCGTTTCTCTTCAGGAAAACCGCCAAGGCGATCATGGCCTTAAGATCCGAGCCCGGGTGGCTGGCGATGAAATAGGGGACCAGGAATTGCTTCTTGCCCGCCTTGCGGTTCTCCTCCTTGAACTTGGCCGCGAAGTCCTCGAAGGTGTCGTAGGCGGGCTTTTTCATGGCGGCAAGAACTGTGGGATCCACGTGCTCGGGCGCGACCTTCAAGCGTCCACCCACGTGGTGCCGGGCAAGCTCCCCCATGTACTCCGGCGAAAGCCGGGCCAGGTCCATGCGGATGCCGCTTGCGACCAAGACCTTGTCCACCCCTTCCACCTCGCGGGATTTTTTCATGAGCTCGGTGAGCGGCCCGTGGTCGGTGCCCAGGCACTTGCAAATCACGGGGCTCACACAGGAAAGGCGCCTGCATATCCTCTCCACCTCGGGCTTGGCGCAGCGCATCTGGTACATGTTGGCCGTCGGCCCCCCGATGTCGGAGACCACACCCTTGAACTCCGGGTCCCGGCCCATGGCCTTGAGCTCGCCCAGCACGCTCTCTTGGGAGCGGGACTGGATGGTGCGGCCCTGGTGGGCGGTGATGGAGCAGAATGTGCAGCCCCCGAAGCAGCCGCGCATGATAGTGACCGAGTCCTTGATCATCTCGTAGGCCGGGATGGGCTCGCGATAGGAGGGGTGCGGCCGACGCGTGAAGGGCAGGCCGTAGTAGTAGTCCATGCGCTCCTGGCTCGCCGGAAGCTGGGGAGGGGTCTGGACCACGGCCCGCTTGTCGTGGTACTGGACGATAGTCTTGGCGTTGAAGGGGCTCGTCTCCCTGTGGATCAAGCGGGTCGCCTGGAGGAACTTGTCCTTGTCGCCGCGGACCTCGGCGAAGGAAGGCAGATTGACGGCACCGTCCCGGGGCGGGGTTTCGCTCGCGCCCAACGCGTAGGCGATCCCGCGCAGGCCGCGCATTTCCTTCAAGGTTTTTCCCGCCGCCAGGCCCCGGGCGATGGCGAGGATATTCTCCTCGCCCATCCCGTAGGCCAGGAGATCGGCCTTGGAATCGAGCAAAATCGAGGGCTTCACCGCGTCGCTCCAATAGTCGTAATGGGCCAAGCGCCTCAAGCTCGCCTCCACGCCCCCCGCCACCACGGGCACGCCCGGGAAGGCCTCCCGCGCCCTTTGGCAGTACGGGATGGTGGCCCGGTCCGGGCGCAGGCGGATGCGGCCCCCCGGAGAATAGGCGTCGTCGTTGCGGACCTTCTTGTTGGCCGTGTAATGGTTGATCATGGAGTCCATGTTCCCGGCCGAGACCGCGAAGAAGAGGCGCGGCCGGCCGAACTCCCGCCAGGGCGCGCAGGAGCGCCAGTCGGGCTGGCTCAGGATGCCCACGCGAAAGCCCTGGTCCTCCAGGACCCTTCCTAAAATGGCCATGGCGAAGGAGTAATGGTCTATGTAGGCGTCGCCGGTCACGAACACCACGTCCACCTGGTCCCAGCCGCGGGCTTGCATCTCGCGGCGGTTCATGGGAAGAAACGGGTGCACCGCCGAATACAGGGAGGTCATCAAAATGGGCGTTTAAAAGACGCGTCTACTCGCCGAAGGCGCCCCACCGGCTATCGGCATGAGAATCACTTCACTACTGCGAACTGGCCGCCGCCAGCATGGCGACGAACGTGTTTCCAAGCCCATGAAGCATCAGCCCGGGCCCGATCGAACCGGACCGAAGGCGAAGCCATCCTGCCGTTGCCGCCAGAGCCGCCACCCCAATGAGGATAGGCGCAGCCGCTGGCTTTATCAGCAGAATCAGCAGGTGGGGCGCCAGAAAGACGAACGTCTGAACGAGGTTCGCTTTCCAAAGCGCCATCCTTCGCCCAAGAGCACCCGCGATGAGCCCGCGAAAAAATAACTCCTCTCCAAAGCCCGCGGCGACAATCCCGTAAGTGAGGGCGGCCAGGATGACGCCGACTGAAACACCTTTGCCCAGAAACGGGCGATAAGGAGACGTCGTGTCGGCGGCCGTCACCGGCATCCAGCGATAGGACGCCCACACGAAGGCAAGCCACGGGAGCAGAAACGCGGCCGCGAAGGCCCAGTCGCGTCTGTTCCCCCACGCAATGCCAGCACGGCGAACAGCCTCGGCGAATGGCACTTTCCACCAAACCCTGACAACCAGGACATAGGCAATGCCGATTCCAAGCCAGAGGCCCGCGCTGGTTATAGAAACGTCAAGACTGCGAATAAGTTGCGGGTCCAATAGTATGGCTCTTAGCAGTCAGGACTTCCTTTTGACGATGGTCTCCCGGCGCAGCATTCTTGGTGGCACGCCAGCGGAGGCAAAGCCAGGGACAATTAAAACCGCTGTAAGAGCTGAAAACATAAACAATTGTACCAAATAAGCCCTACAGGACCGGCGCTTGGCTGTGGGCGCCACAACTGGTAGAATCGCCCCGTGACGAGCCAGCCTTCCAGCGTCTCGGTGGTCATTCCGACCTTCAACGAGCGCGAGAACATCGAGGCCCTGATACGGGCCGTCCACGAGGTCCTGGCCGGCAGGCGGCACGAGATACTGGTCGTGGATGATAATTCCCCGGATGGCACGGCGCTGGCCGTGGCCGAGCTTTCCCGGAGCATTCCGGAGGCACGGCTCCTTTCAAAGCCCTCCCGCGAGGGCATCGGCGCGGCCCTGCGCTGGGGCTACGACCGGGCCGCAAACGACGTGATCCTCTCCATGGATGCGGACCTCTCCTTCGATCCTAAGGACATCCCGCGGCTTCTGACGGCCATAGACTCCGGCGCGGACCTCGTCCTGGGCTGCCGCCACGGCGCGGGCGGCGGCTACGAGAGGCCCAATCTGCGGATCGAGGCCAAGTATTGGGTGAGCCGCCTCGGCAACGCCGTGGTAAAGCGCCTGACGGGCCTGGCCCTGAGCGATTACTCCGCCAATTTCCGCGCCATACGCCGCGCGGTATGGCGCGCCGTCCAAACCCGGGAGAACAGCAATTCCCTGCTTCTCGAGATGATATTGAAGGTGGCGGGCTCGGGCTACCGGGTGGCGGAGCTCCCGGTGCGCTTCTCAGACCGCAAATTCGGCCGGTCCAAGCTCAATCTTTGGATAGAGCTGCCCAAGTTCCTGGTCAGGCTCGCCGGGCTTTCCGCGGGGCCAGA
This sequence comes from Elusimicrobiota bacterium, assembly GCA_016218575.1. NCBI lineage: Bacteria > Pseudomonadati > Elusimicrobiota > Elusimicrobiota bacterium. Next base: position 245,808 of record JACRDN010000017.1, on the reverse strand, counting down.
GGAATCCCCGGCTGGACGCCTTCCTTCTAAGTTGGAGCTCTTTGTAGTGGCGGCGGCCATGCTCCTGCCGATGTTATTTCTGTGGGCCGAGCCCTGGCACATGGACGAGCCCTTCTATCTTGCCATCGCGCGGCATATCTTGAAGGACCCCCTCCATCCCCTGGATTTCTCCTTCAACTGGTACGGGGCCTCCGTGCCCATGGCGCGCCTCCACAACAATCCGCCCCTCCTGGGCTATGCCTTGGCGGGGGCTCTCAAAATATCGGGGGGCGGGGAATGGCTCACCCGCGCCTTGTTCTTCCCGGCTTTGCTCGCCTCGGCCTGGGCGCTCCTGGCCCTGGCCTGCCGCTACCTCAAGAATCCCCTCTGGCCGACCTTGATCGTGCTCTGCGGCCCGGCCTGGTCCTTGAACCTGGGCCATGCCATGGCCGAAGGGCTCATGGCGAGCTTCGCTTTGCCCTCGCTCTGGCTCCTGGCCGTCGGGGTGGAGGAGGAGAGATCAAGCGCCTTTTGGTTTTCCTCGGCCTTGGCGGGGCTCGCCATCCTCAGCAAGTACAATGCGGTTTTCCTCGTGCCTGCGGCGGCGGGCTTTTGCCTCTTGCGCGGCGTGCGCTGGACCCGGATCGCGGCCTGGGCGGTCTTGGCCCTCTCCGGAGTCGGCCTCTACCAAGCCTGGGACTTCCTAAACCACGGCTCGGCCCTGCGCGCCGTATGGTCCCTCACCTCCCAGTCCACCGAAGTGCCCTGGGCCGGCCCCGGCCACAAGGCCCGGGCCCTTCTCGCTTTCACGGGGGGACTCGGCGTGGTCACGGCGGCCTGGGGATTTTTCCTGAGGCCCTCCCGCCGCGCCGCGCTCTTGAGCGGGGCGGCCTGCGCGACCTTGTTCTCGCCTTGGATGGACATCGCCCCATTGGTGCGCCCCGTGGACCGGCTCACCGGCTTTTTCCTCGCCTGGGGGACCATGCTCGGCGCCTGGACCCTTCTCAAGGGCCGGCGCACGGCTGGCTCGGCTCTATGGCTTTCCTGGGCCGCCTCGGCGGGATCGCTCCAGGCGGCCTATTGGTCGGTTCTGGCCCGCTTCGTGCTCTTCCTGCTGCCCCCCCTGGTCTTTTGGCTCTGGGAAAGGCTCGAGGCCGAGCGCCCCGAGCTCCTGCCCGCGCTCGGCCGGACGGGGCTTGCCGCGGCGGCGGGCCTGACAGCGCTCGTGATCGCGGTGGACGTCGAGTACGCCCTGGCGCAGAGGCGCGCCGCCGCCTTCGTTTCCGACCGCTACATAGCGCGGGACCGCCGCGTCTGGTACGGCGGCCACTGGGGCCTGCAGGAGTACCTCGGCAGGGCCGGGGCGCGCCAGCTCGACCGGACTTTGGGAGGCTGGAACGCGGCGCGCCCGGGCGACGTGGTGGTCATGCCCAAGGTGAACAGCAACGTCCTGCCTCCCTCCCGAAAAATCGAGGCGCTGGTCAGCCAAGCCGTGGTCCAGTCCCCCATCCCCCTGCGCCACATGAGCGGCTGGAGCGGGGAGGGCGGGTACTACTCGAGCGCCATGGGTTTTCTTCCCTGGTCGCTCTCGCGAGAGCCGCTAGAGCAGTTCACCTTCATCGAGATTCGCTAAGGGCCTAACCGCGCTCCCTCTGGCGCAGATACTGGGACAGGGCCTGCGGGGCCTTGAGGCGGATCACTCCGCGCTCGGTCTCGAGCCAGCCTCGGCGGCGGAAATGCGCCAGGGCCCGGAAAACGGTCTCTAGGGCCGCCCCGGTCTGCTCGGCGATGCCGTGCCGGGTCGCGGGTATCCGGGCTCCGTGCTTGCGGTAAAGGGAGAGGAGTATCTCGGCCACCCGGAAGAGCACGCCCTCCCGTTCGAAGGGCACCAACCGGCGGAAGGAGCCCAGGCGCTTGGCGCAGAGGCGGCAGGCCTCGCGGGAGACGCTGTCATAGCGCTCGTAGAGGCGGTCGAAGACCGCGTCGGGCAGGCGCAGGGCGCAAAGCGGCCCGTCGGCGATCGCCGTGCAGGGGTAGCGCTGCTTGTCTGCCCCCAAGCGGCACAAGAGTCCGAAGACCTGCCCCCTTTCCAAGGCTTCCATCTGCATGAGCCGGGCGCCGCAGATGTAGGAAAGGATGCGCGCCCTCCCGGAGAGGACGACCCAGGAACTTTCGGCCGGGTCCTTCTCGCAGTACACGATTTCCTGGCTCCGGAAGCGCCGAACCTGCAGATTCCTGGCCAGGGATTCCCTTTGCTCGGCGGGGAGCCCTTGGAAAAGGGGCATTTCGGACAAAAGGCGGGCAATCTGGGGCGATTCGCTTTCCACCATGGCCGCATTCCTGTCGCAACGAAATAGCCGCTAAGCGGAGTGGATAAGCAACGCCAGGTTGCCGACCCGCTCCCAGTCGAAGCTGGCCAAGTCCTTGAGCCACTGCCCGCAGTCCCTGGTCAGAACCTCGTTGGCGTAGGGGAATTTGCCGCGCGGGACCGTGGCCAGATCGAAAAATAGGCTCACAGGCCTGGCCCCGAGGGATTCGAATACGAGGCGCAAGCACTCGGCCACGTGCTCGACCTGGGCGAAAACCACGATGGGCTCCCTCTCCCTGCGGATGACTTTAATAAAATAGCTGAAGCTTTCAAGGCGCGGTGAAAAAAATATGAAGGACCCCGCCGGGAACTGACTGCCCCATTCGATCCCGCTCACGGATAGGAGCGTGGAAAGGCTGGAGGCCCCGGCCAGCGCCACCACGCAGCCTCCCCTGGCCCGGACCTCCCGCACCAGCCACGCCCCCGGATCCATGAAGCAGGGCACCCCGCCCGAGGCGCACATTCCCACGTCCTCGCTTTCAAGCAGGCGCAGGACGCGGTCGAGGAATTCCTGATCGCAGGACTCGGGGATGGGGAGGAATTCCTTGTCCCGGCAGCGAATGCCGAACAGGCTCTCAAGCTGCCCCCGCGTCACCTCGGGCTCCTCGGCCAGAAAAACGCGCAGGCGCTTGGACACGCGCAAGACATTGAGCGACAGGTCGGCCGCGTCGCCGATGTGCCAGGGGACCAGGATCAGTCGGCTCACGACGCCGCCCCGCAGGCGGCCGGAGCGAACTCCTCCCAGCCGAAGGCCTCGGGGTATTCCCGCCACGGCCCCTCGCAGCGGCGCTCGTAGGCGCAATCAGCGCAGACGGGGCCCTTGGCCTTGCCCTCCCGGCGGCGGCTTGCGGTGTAATCGGGCACCACCCCGGCGGCGTCGAAGATCATGGTGTCCGGGATGACGCTTTCGGCCACGTGCTCCTCGTAGCCCCGCATCAGGCAGAAGGGAATGGCCTCGGTCATGACCACCTTGCCGGCCTGAATGCCGATGTCGAGGCCCCTCTTGACCCATGGCTCGACCACGGCTTTGCGCGGGACCAGCCAATCCTGGTTTTTGGCGGCCCGCCCCGACACGTGGATGAAGGCGAATTGGAATTGGTCTGCTCCCAAGCTCACGAGGAGCCGCGCGATGTCGGGAAGATCCCGATAGTTGGGCTTGGTGATCACGGTGTTGGCCAGGACCTTCTGGCCGAGTCTCTTCAAATTGCGGATTCCGGCCACGGTCTGGAGGAAGCTTCCGGGCGACCCGGTCAAAAAATCGTGGATCTCCGGCCGGGAGCCGTGCAGGGAAGGGGAAAATTCCGTGGCCCCGGCCTCGATGAGGGAAACGCAGAACTTCTCGTAGCAGAAGGTGCGGCCATTGCTCTGGATTTGGATCGTTTCGTATCCTTGATCCCTGGCGGCCCGCACGATCTCGAGAATATGGGGGTGCAAGGTGGGCTCCCCCCCGGTCACCACCACGCCCCTGGCTTGCGCCCGGCGCCCCTCCTCCAGGCAAGCCAGAAGCTCCTCCCGAGTCTTGGCGGGAAGGATTTCCCTCTTATCGCCCTGGACGCAGAACTTGCAGAAGTTGTTGCAGCGAAACCCGACCTTGAGGTCCGCGCGCTCGGTCACGGCGTCCAACCCCGAGCGTGGGAAATGGACCAGGAAACCACGGTCCCGGGCAGGCCCAAGCATAGTATCGCCCCCATGAATATCCAAACCGCGAACGGGATGGTCTCGTAAACCGAATATCCACCGGCCCGCGCTCCGTCGCCCCTGGCGTCCAGCCATTTCCGCAGGACCAGGGCTTCATCGTGGGAAAGTCCGTCCGAGTAGCGCCTCTCCAGGGCCTGGGAGAGCTCCCTCTCCTTGCCGAGATCCTCCCAGGTCTGGCGGGACAGCACGGCCCCCGGGGCGAGTTGAGCCGGGTCCAGCCGGCGCAGGCTTAAGCGTTCCAGCACGCGGGTGAAAAACATGCGGGCCGCCGTGAGAAAAAGGCCGAAATTAAATACCATCGCCGCGGCCGAGCTCACGGCGGCCCAAGCGTCCCAGCCGCGCCCCAGCCACAGCCAACAGCACCAGGCCGAGACCGCCGCCAAAGCCGCGGCACCCGCCCGAGGGCCGCTCAAAAGCGCGCTTAAGCGGCCCCAAAGCATCGCCATCGCCAAATAGACCGCGATATGCCCTAAAGGCCCCAAGGCCATCGAATGGCATCGCGCTTCCAAAAGCCTCAGCCCCAGGAACAAGGCCAGGAGGTTGACCCCCAAGGCCAGATATCGGCTCCAAAACGGAAGAGCGTCGCGCAAGCGCACCCAAGCGCAATCGAACCAAGCGTGGGCCTGACGGCGCCACGGAGATTGCCCCAGTCTGGGCAGGACCGCGGCCCCCCTGGCCGCTGTCTCAAGGACGAAAAAGGCCCCCGCGGGAACAAATATATTTATCAGCATCACGAGAAACAGCAGGCGAGGAAAGCCCGGGAGGTTGGGGTCGATGAGCGGAAGGAAGAAGGCGTAGAGCGTGAACAATTTGGCGTCCCCCGCGGGCCAGATGTTCAGGCTCCAGAGAGCGTAGGCCGAGGCCAGACTCAGCGCCATGTGCCCGGCCATTTTCGAGTAATACGGCCAGGGAAGGTAGAATTCGCCGAGCTCCCGCCAGCGCCAGCCCCGATACCCGAAGTAGGTATTGACGATGAGATAGCTTAGCCCGAACAGGCAGCCCCAAAACCCATAGGCCAAGGCCTGGTTACGGATTTTTTTGCGCAGCCAGTCTTCGTAAGAGATGGCCAAGCCGAGCCAGATCAGGCCCGCCAAGCAAAGAAAAGGAACCAGCATGACGGCCCCAGCATAGCCGTCGCGGCCGGGGTTGTCTATGACGCAAATCATAAAACCCGGGCGCTGAACTCTGTAGAGTAGCCGGGCCATGAATCCGTCCTCGCCTTTGATGAAAACCGCGGCCAGCCTGGCCCGCGCCTTGGAGCTCTCCCCGCGCCCGCGGGAGACCGGCCTGCGCTTCATCAAGACCGCTTTGGCTCTCGACCGCCTAGGCCGCACGCGGCACTGGCTTTCCTTCAAATGCGGCCCCCACGGCCCCTTGCCCGCGTTCCGCTATTGGAACGTCGAGGCCGACTCCTACTCGGCCAGAGGACTCTCCGCCCTGGAGGCCAGGCTCGAGCAGTGGAAAAAAACCCTCCCCTGGCCCGCCAGGATGCGGCCGGTCTGCCGCGCCGCGGCCGAGGCGGCCGAGGAAGGCCTGGACCTCTTCGTGAGCCTGGAAAGCTCCGCCCAAGGCTCCGATTTCGGCCTCTGCCTTTCCTTTGGAGGGATCGACGAGGACGGCGCGGTCCGACTCAAGCCCGCCCTCCTCGCCAGGCGCGTCGTGCGCCGCTGCCTGGAGGCCCTCGGGGAACACTGCCCGGCCTTGCCCGCCCGCGGGCTCATGCACCTCGGCATCGACGCGGGAAAGACGGGGCTCAGCTTCAAGCTCTACACCCTGAAATCGGTCTGGAAGGATCATTTTTCCTTCCAGAGCCGGACCTACCGCGACGGCAGGCTGGTGGGCAAGAAGCTTTACCTCGAATTCCTCGGCCCGGCTTCCGGGAAAGGGGCGAGGGAGGCCCTGGAGGCGGCCTGCCGCATCCCGCTCTACCGCCGCGCCGCGGCCCGGGCCCGCCTGGTTCTCGAGCGCTGCTCGGCCCGGCCCAAGACCTTGGGCTTCGAGCCCGGAGGCCTTTTGACGGTCTACCTGGAGCCCTTCCATGCCCCTGGCGGGATTACAAACCAAGGACATCGGAAAGATTAAGCTCCTGCTCACCACGCGCTGCCAGCTGGCCTGCCCCTATTGTTTCGTGCCCGACACCGGCCGGGACATGCCCTGGGCTCTGGCCCAACGCGGGATAGACTGCCTCCTTCGGAGCCCGGGCCAAGACAAGCTCCTTTGTTTTTTCGGGGGCGAGCCGCTCCTGCATTGGTCTTTGCTCGAGTTCGCGGCCGGCTACGCGCGGCGCCAAGCCCGCCTCATGGGCAAGCGCCTGACCCTCTCGGCCATCACCAACGGGCTCCTCGTCAACGCGCGAACCTTGGAGGTCCTGGCCGGGACCGGCACTCGCCTCGGGATCAGCATGGCGGGCGCGCCGGAAGCCCACGACCGCGCCCGCTATTTCAAGGGCGGCGGAGGCTCCTATTGGCACGCCCGCCGCGGGCTCGAGGCCGCCCTCAAGAGGCTGGGGCCCGAGAAAGTGGGCGTTTCCCTGTGCCTGCTCCCGGAAACCGCCTCCCAGCTCATGGAAAATTACCGCCACCTGTCGAGCCTGGGAGCCAGGTACTTCAACTTCGAGGTCATCGTCGGCGGCTCTGTCTGGAACCCGGCCCGCGTCAAGGCCTTCCTGGGAGAGGCGCGCCTGTTCGCCTTGGACCTCCTCGCCCGCGTCCGAAGCCGTGACTTCGTGTATTTCAATCCCCTCAATTGGGAGCTGGCCCGCGGGCGCCTCACACGCTCCCGCCGGGGCTGCTGCCCCTTTTGGGCCGACCTGTCCGTCTACCCCGACGGCGACATGCTGTTCTCGCATTCCGCCCGGAACGCCCCAGAGAGCCGCCGCTACGTGGTGGGAAACCTCAAAGATCGAAGACTCAGGGCCTACCAAAATTGCTCCTATAGCGCCGCGGATCCCTCCTGCCGAGCCTGCCTCGCAAATTACCTGAAGGGCTGCGCCTCGGACCCGGGAGCGGGGCTCGTCCACCGAGCCCTGGAGGGCCTCACCCTCACCCTAGCGGAACTCGTCGGCCGCAAGGCCGCGGCGCAAGACCCGGACTTCAGCGCCTATCTCAAGGCCGTGCAAAGCGAGGAGGCTCTGTTTTGACCGCCCCTGAAGCCGCGTTTGGGGCCTATCTCGACGCCATCCGGGCCGCGCCGCAAGACCGGACCCTGGCCAAAAGCCTCCTGCGGGACCTGGCCTTCCTCGATCCCCTGGGCCGGACCCAGTTCGAGTTTTCCCTCAAGACCGCGGCAAGAGATATCTCCCCGGCGGTCCGGTTTCTCAACATGGACGCGGAGGTTTACTCCTGCCGCGGAGAGGGGTTGTTTGGCAAGCGCCTGCGAGTCTTCGAGGCGGCGCTGGCTCGTCTCAAAACAGCTCCCCCCTGCCGAGAGGCCCTCGCGGCCCTCTCGGGCTTTTCCCGGACTCCCATGGACCTCTACTTTGGGGCCGATTTCACCCAAGGCCGAATCCTTCCCGGCTTCTGGCTGATTTTCGGGGGAGTGGACTCCTCGGGGCGGGCGAGCTTCTGGCCCTACGACTTTCCCTCCCTCATCGCCCGGAGCCTTGACGCCCTGGGACTGGCACCCCCGGCCAGAATCCAGGAGGACATGCTCAACCTCGGCTTCGACGTGGCGCCGGAGTCCACCCGCTACAAGTTCTATTACCTCTGCGCAAGAAAGGCCCGCCCGAGCCAAGCCCTCCAAGCCCTCGAAGCGGAAGTTTCCCGCTTGCTCGGGAAAACCCGCCATTTTCTCTTCTTCAGCGAGCGCTGGAGCGCCGAGGGCCGCCTCCTCGGCGAGAAGCTCTTCGTCGAATTCCTGGAGGAGCTGCGCTGCGGACGTCCGGAATTCTCCCGGGCCCTGGCCTCGGCCGCCCGGGCCGCCTCCTGCCCGGCCGACCCGGAAATGATCGCCCGGCGCCTGGCTCTTTGCCCCGCGCGCCTGAGCCTGGTCAGCCTCGAGCTCGACGGGACGCTGACGATCTATTTGCGTCCGTGATTAGGCCCTTAGGGCCTTGCTGCAGCTTCCCGGCATCGAGATCGTTGCGCCGCTCCGGCTCGATGCGCGCGGCCTGGCGCGCGAAGAGCTCGGCGATGCGGCAAAAATTGGCGAGGTAGGCCGGAAAGTCCGCGCCGCGGTTGAGGCACCAAAGATAGAGGGGCAAGGGAAACCCGCAGAGGCGCAGGCGGGGGCAGGAGCGGCAGCGCCCGCCCCCCGCGGCCTCGAGGCGCGCCATCCAGACGCCAAAAAGCGCGGCCCTTCGGCGCAGGTCCAGGCCCGTCCGGACGTCGCCCACCGCGAAGACCCCTCGCCGGGAATAGGGCCAGGTCAGAACCCACTCGAAGAGGTAGAAGCGGCCGTCGGCGCCCAGGAGGACCTTGGCGTAATGGGAGGGCCCCCACAGTCGGTTGAGAAGCCTCAACTCCAGGGCCGCCCCCGGACGGTTGGCCTCCTCCACCAACCGCTCGAGCTCCCGCTCCAATTCCTCCAAGCCCCGCGGGTTCCAAAAGGCGAGCATTTGGGGAAATACGTCCACCCGCGAAAATCCCGCGCCCCTGATGAAGGCCATGTTCTCGTTGAGCCGAGCGGCTTGGTCGGGCGCTACGGTCAGGATCACCCGGACCCGGTCCTTCCTATTGAGGGCCGAGAAGTTCCCCCAAGCCCGGTCGAAGCTGGCACCCGCGGAGCGCAGGCGGCGGTGGGCGTCGTGCGAGGCCCTGGTTCCATCGAGGCTCACGTTGAGCTGGAACCGCCCGTCCAAGCCTTCCAAATAGTCCCTCAGGCCCGGGCCGAGATTGAGCCCGTTGGTGGTGGCCACGATCCGAAGCTCCCGACCGCGGCTCTCCATCCAGGAGTACAGAAAGTCGAGCCCGGCTCGAAAGCGCGCGGGCCTAAGAAGCGGCTCGCTCGTGGTGAAGGTGACGGTGCCCTGGCTCCAGGGGAGCGCGCCGAAGCGCTCCACGCCCCGGCGCAAAGTCTCCAGGTCCATGGCGCGCGGATCGGTCTTGTTGACGAAGCAGTAGTCGCAGGCCATGTTGCAGGCCTCGCTGGTGGCGATGTCCATCTGCGTGGGCGGCTCACTCCATCGGAGCCAGTTCATCGAATCCATAAAGCTCGGCGTAAGTCCTCCACACCCCCTCGCAGGCGCTGAAATGCCGGCACGAGCCGCAGCGGGGGCCCTTGGCCTTCAGGCGGTCGCGCTTATTCTCCTGCCAAATGAACCTCTCCAGGGCCGCGGCTCCCCTTTCGGGAAGGCTCACCGCGTTGGGCTCGTCGCGAGCGCCCTCGTCCAAGTATTTCCCGGCCAGGCCGCGGGCCAGGCGCGGGGACAGGCCGGAGAGGCCCAGGACGCACCTCGGCACGCCCCCGAAGCTCAGGTGCAGGCCCCAGCGCGCCTCATTGAGGAGGATAAGCCGGGCCAGCCTCGGCGCCGCCTCGCTCAATCGGGGAACCCAGGCAGGGTCCCCCTTGGCCTCGCCCTCCGGCCAGATGTAGTTGAAGCGGATGTCGCGCACCCCCTTTCGGGAAAAGAAGGCGACGTAGCCCTCCATGTCCTCCAGGTTCGGCCGGCAGAGCACGGGATTCAAGGCCAGGCCGTCGGGGAGCAGCCCCTCGCGCCTAAGGCCGGCCAGGTTCTCGACGGCCGCGATCTTCCGGGCGAGGTTGCCGGGCACCTTGGTGATGCGCTCGTCCTCGATCTGGGCCCGGCGGCTGTGCACCGAGAGGGTGGCGCGGGTAAGGCCCGCCTGCGCAAGCCTGCGGCAGAACGCGGCGTCGGCCAGGCGCGTGCCGTTGCTGCAAATGGCCACGCGCCGATATCCCAGGCGGCGCGCAGCGCGGACGCACTCCTCCAGGCGCGGGTAGGCCGTGGGCTCGCCCCCCAAAAAGCCCACGGAGTCGCAGCCTTGCTTGCGGAAGAGCTCCAGCTCTGCCACCACCCGCTCCGCCTCGGCCCAGGGCCCCTTGAGATCCCTGTCCCGCCCGCTCATGCAGAAGGCGCAGCGGTTATTGCAGAGATGCCCCAGGTTGATCTCCACGGACTTGACCTCGTCAGCCATCCTGGAGGACCCTTTGCGCGACGGATTCCGGGCTCGTGAAGATGGGGCAAAGCTCGGCTGAGGAGCAGAGCCTGTCCATCTGGTAGAGCCCGGCGCAGACCGGCGCGGCCCGGCAGGAAGCGCAGAGCGGGCCCTTGCCGTAGCGCCAGGCCGCCTGGCCCTGGGCGTGCAGGCCCTTTTCGTCCAGGAAATAGATGCTGCGCTTCTCCCTCTTGACGATCTTTCTGGTCTCCGTGGAGCGGTGGGGAAACTCCGACATGAAGCAGAGGGGCACCCTCTCGACCCGAAAGGTGCGCCCGGCGCGGTCGAGAAATTCCATGGCCCGGTGCAAAGAGAGCTCGAAGTCGCGCAGGCGGGCGACGAGCTCGCCGGCGGCCGGGCCGCCCATCAGGGGATCAAGATTGTTCCAGACGAAATGCCCGAGGAAGGGATAGGAGCGCAGAAGCCACTCGACCAAGGCGTCGAGGCCGGCCGCGTTCTTCTTGTTGATGACCGTATTGATGTCCACCCTCAGGCCCAAGGCCCCGGCGTTGTCCAAGGTGCCGCGGATGCGGCCCAAGCAAGCCTGATTCTGGGTCAGGAAGGCCTGGACCGGCTCCTCATGGGAATGGATGGACACATGCATGTGCGTGAGCCCCGCCCCGGCCAAGGATTCGAGATAGACCCTATCCGCGGTCCTCTGGCCGTTGGTGATGAGCCTCGTCGCCAGGCCCCGGCCCCGGGCGTAAGCCACCAGGCGCGCGAGCTCCGGAAACAAAGTGGGCTCGCCCCCCGTCAAAATGACCCCGGCCCAGCCTTCTTGGGCGAAGCGGTCTATCCAGGCGCGCGCCTCCTCCCAACCGATCAGGCGGCCGTTGGAGGGGTTGGAGCAGAAACGGCACTTCTGGTTGCAGACCCGGGAAATCTGGAGGTAGGCGAGCTCTGCCATGTTAGGGCCTTAGCAAGGCCTGAGGCCGGCAAACCCCAGACGGCGCAGATCGTCGACGAGAATACCGTCGCAGGCTCCCTGGAGGGAGCAGGACCCGCACGCCGCCCCCTTGGCGAAATGCCGGGCCTCGATGTAGAAGCGGCCGAAGTCGAAAATATCCACCCCGGCGCTGAACAGGAAGGGCTCCCGAGGCGAGTCCGAGGACCCCCGGCACAGGGGCCCCGGCCTCGCCTCGAGCCGGCCGCAGCGCCGCAAGAGCTTGAGATCAGAGCAAAGGCCCTCCAAGGCACAGTGCCGGCACTGGGGTCCGGCGCATTCCGGCTCCGCAAGCCCGGCGAGGAACCGGCGAAAGACCGAGTAGCGTCCCCGAAGCTCGTCCAAGAGCTTCTCCGGCGGCTGGATCAAGTCCTCGTAGCCCTCTAGGAATTCCGGGGCCAGGCGGTTGGTCCAGATCCGAACCCCGGGACGGCGCGAAAGCTCGAGAGCTCGGCGCAGGCTGGCCAGGTTCTCGGGGTCGGAAAAGTCGCAGTAGAGCTCGCCCCAATGCCGCCAAGCGTCTCCGGTCGGCGTCAGGCGCAGGAGGTCGAATTCCCGCGCGCCCAAGCCCAGGTAGAAATCCAGGATTTCCCGCAAGGCTCCCAGGTTGAGCTTGGTGATCACGACGTCCACGCTCACGATCATACCCGGCAAGGACAGGGCGTTGCCGAGCCCGGCCAAGGCCTGCAGGAAGGAGCCCGGGGTGCGCGTGAGGCGCTCGTGCAGCTCCCGGGTATGGCCGTGCAAAGAGAAGGTCGCCTCGCTTAAACCCAGACTTTGCGCCTTTCTTAAAAAGTCTGGATAGCAGAACCTTCGGCCGTTGGTGATGACCTGTATCCTCTCGAACCCAAGCTCGCGGGCCGCCCCCACGGCCTCCAGGAAGCGGGGATGAATGGTGGGCTCCCCTCCGCTCAGGACGACGCGCTTGAGCCCCCGCGAGCGGGCCTCGGACATTTCCCGGCGCAGGGCCTCCCATTCCACGAAGCCCCCGTCCTGGGCGTCGCGGTCGAGGCAAAAAAGGCATCTTTGGTTGCAGACTGTGGTGAGCCTTAGCCAGTGCCTTTCTTCGGCACCCGGGGCGTCTGGGCTCATGGAGCCCTTCCTCTCCAGGAGGCCTGGGCCGCGTAGCGGGCGAAGGCGGGGTCCCTGGCCGCCATTTGCGCCAATTGCCGAGCCAGGCGGCGCGACAGCCTCTGGCGCGCCTCCAAGACCCGGACCTCGCAGGCCGATTCGCGCCCGGAGGCGGCACGGCCCAGGAGAACGTACGGGGTCAAACCCAACCGACCAGAGGGATAGAGCTCGATGGGGTCTGGCCTGGAGTCTCGGCCCAGGAGCTCGCCCAAGGCCGCGTTAAGCGTTTCCAAGTACGCGGGGCGGCCGCGACGGATCCCCTCGACTAGGAACTCTCCCACCCGCCGCATCCCGGCCTCGAAGCAGGCAAGCTCGCCCTCCCCCCAGGGCTGGCCCTGGATCATCTCGAAGTTGACGTTCTCAAAGCCCAGCCCCAGCACGAACTTGAAATTCTCGAGGAGGCCGTCCACGTTGCCGGGGTGGACCGCCTGCAGCGCGGTCATGCCGGAGCGGGGCAGGAGCCGGAAAGCCTCCTCAAGCCCGCGCTCGATCCGGGCCAAGGTCCCTCCCCCTCCCGGCAGACGCCGGAAACGGTCATGGGAGGCTCCGTCCACGCTCACGCAGAGGCGGACCCGGTGCCGCGCGATAATCTCGAGGGCCTCGCGTCCCAAGCAGAGCCCGTTGGTCGCCAAGGACAGGCCCAGTTTCTTTCCTAGGACGCGCTCCAAACGCCGGGCCTCGCCGAAGAGGGAGCGCAAAAGCGGCAGCTCAAGGGTGGGCTCTCCCCCATAAACCTCCACGGATTTCCCGCGGCCGGGCAAGCGCATGAAGGCGGACAAAACCCGCAGGGCCTTTTCCCCCTTGAGCCTTTGCGCGGGCTCCTTTTGGGCCAGGCAATAGGAGCAGCGCATATTGCACCGCGACCCGACGGCGATTCTCAGGCGCCTCATGAGCGCATCCGAAGCGCCTGCTCCCGCCAACTGAGGTAGAAGGCTCTATAAAGGAGAGCGGGCTCCTCCGGCCGGCCCGTCTCCAGGCGGTTCCAGTGCAGGCAGGAAAATCCCCGGTTCGGCCCCGGACCGCGAAAACACCGGAAGGCCTCGGGCCGGACAAGGCCCCGCCAAACATCGCCGCCCTTGAAGCGCTCCATCCCGGCGGCGGCCGGCAGATAGCAGGGGTAAAGCCCTCCGTCCTCGGCCACGGCCATGACCCTTGAGCCCGCCCCGCAGGAGGCGGCCTCCTCCAAGCCCCGGGCTGAGGCGAAGCCGCTCCACTCGTCGAGGTTGAAGCATTCGTTGATGGTGAGGACCAAGGGATCACCCTCTCGTGCCCGGCGCTCGTGGAGTTCCGCGATGAGCCGCATCTGGCGCCTCAACTCCGGAAGGAGCCGCGCGCGGCGGTCGGCCGCGAGAAAGCCCGCCCCGGGCATGGCCGGCATCACGGTCAGGTAAACCGGCATCCCGGCCAGGAGGCCCGCCACGCGCTCGACCGCGGCGGACAGCAGCTCAAGCCCCTCGGGAGTCACCGTCAGGCGCACGCGGAAGGGGTTGGGGTTTGCCGCCGCGATTCGGCGGGCCCAGCCGCCGCAGGACAACAGGAGCCGCTCCGTCTTCCTCCAGGAAACGGAGCAAAACCCCGACCGCGCCGCGTCGAAGATCCCGTGGAGGCTCAGTTGGGGAGAGACGTTGTTCTCCGCCAGAAAGCGCATCCTCTCCGGATCGAGGAGGCGCGCGTTGGTGGCCACGCAAAACGCGTCGAGGCCCCTCTTTTGCGCCAGGCCTACCACCCTCTTCAAGGCCTCCCAGGCCATCAAGGGCTCGCCGCCCATGAACCCGATCGTGATATGGTCATAGCGGGGTTTAAGGCCGGCTAGGAACTCCACGGCGCGCGCGGCGGTCCCGGGGCTCATCTGGCCCGCGCCCTTGGCGCAGTAGCAGTAGGCGCACTTGAGCTGGCACCGCCTGGTCAGCTGGAAAACGCAGAGGAGCGTGCGCCCCGTTAGGGGTCGCATCACATTAGCACCAGCCGCCCCGGCTGTGACTGCCGTGCGAGCCGTGGCTGGCGTGGGAGCCATGGGATCCGTGCGACCCGTGCGAGCCATGGGAGCCGTGCGAGCCATGGGAGCCGTGCGAGCCATGGGAGCCGTGCGACCCGTGCGAGCCATGGGAGCCGTGCGAGCCATGGGATCCATGAGAACCGTGGGAGCCGTGGGAAGCGTGGCTTGCATGAGAGCTGTGGCTGACGTGGGAAGTGCCCGAGCCCGAGTTGTGCAGGGCGTTGGTGTGCGCGGATTGGGCCAGAAGGTCATCGGTCTTCATCAGGGCCGCGCCGATGATGCCGAGCACCGCGGCCGCCTTGACCACGTCTTTTTTGAGCATCTTGCCTTCCTCGCTCGTCAGGAACCTGGTGATGTCCTTCTTGATGGTTGGGATCAGCTTCTTATTGTTCACGGTTCCTCCGGCTTAGGGGTCTTAGCGCTGGTACAGGATCTCTGGCTTGCGCAGCCAAAGCTCGAATGTCTTCCGGCATCGGGGATCGTCCAGCTTGTCGAAGAGCAGGTCCAATATCCCCTGGTGAAGACGGCAGCGCGCGTTCAAGGGCATGCGCCCCACGATATCCCCCTGCTCGGCGTAGCATTGGATCGGGCAGAGCCCGCAGTAGGGCTTGTAGGCGCAGCGGTCGCAGTCGGGGTTGTTCTCAAGGCAAGAGGCCACGGACAGGGCCTTGACCACGGGATGGGAAACCGTGTCGGCGTAAGACTGCCCCGCCAAAGTCCCGATCTGGAAGCTCTCGTCTCCCATGCGGCTGAGCATGCGCCCCTCGTCGCAGGTGTAGATCCTGCCGTCGTAATTGTAGGCGATCTGCCCGATCCCGGCTCCGCATGGGGAGCGCAGGTCCAGAAAATTGGGATCCTCGTCGGTGAGTATCTTGGCCAGGAACAGCCGGCTCCACTGTTCGAAGAAGACCTGGCGGGAATTTATTTCAAGTATGTAGTCCAGGGCCTCCTTGTAAAATCGGAGAAACTCCTCGACGGAATAGCCGATTTTCTCCCAAGTCGCCTTGGCCAGGCCGTACGGATTCAAGGGACGCAGGTACACGCTGCGCGCCCCCAGACGCACGTATTCGTCCACGATGTCCTTGGCCCGGCCCAAGGAGAAGCGCGTGGTGGTCAGAAGGGCGTCGATACCGAAGGTCTGGCGGGCCGTGCGCCGCTGGATCTCCTTGAACCAGCGCACGGCCTCGGCGTGGCTGGCACCCCCCGCGTAGGGCCGGTTGCGGTCATGGAGGTCGGCCGGGCCGTCCAAGGAGGTGCAGAAGGTGACGCCGTTGGCGAGCAGGAAATCGAGTTTGGCCTCGTCCATGAGGCTGAGGTTGGAGACCAGGTTGATCCAGAGCTTTTTTCCGGCCGCCTCGTTCTTTTGCCGGGCGTAGTTCGTTATGAATTCCACGGCCGGCCAATTGGCCAGAGGCTCCCCGCCCTGAAATTCGATCGTCAGGGCCGGGTTGGGACTCTCGAAAATGCGGTCCACCGCCATGCGGGCCGTTTCGAGGCTCATGTCCGTCCCCGCCTCCTTCATGCCCACGGAGCTCGCCTGACAGTACAGACAGCGATGATTGCAGCGCAAGGTCACGACCACGATGTGAAGGCCCGGCCCCTGCCAGAGAAAACTATGGCGCTTGCGCCACCTTTGCGCCAGGGCCGCAAAATCCATGCGGTCCCGGACGAAGCCCTCGGCGCAGAGACGCTCGTAGAGAGCGGACTCCTTGTCGAGCCGCCCCCCCATGAAGCCAGAGAACTCCGCGGCCTCAAGGAAGACGTGGCGGCCGAACTCATTGGTCAGGAGGTACCGCGGCCCCACCTGCCGGAAGCGCACCAGGCCCGCGGACTCCCCGGAAAATCCGCGCAGGAGTTCCTCGCCCGGCCTCATGGCCGGGGTTCTGCGCCGTACTTCTGCTCCCAGGCCACGGATACCCCGAGGGGATCGCTTCCCGGTTCGGATTTCTCGATCTCCCTGACCAGGGCCTCTATCTCCCTCTCGAGGTCCTGGTCCAGGCCCGCGCAGGGCTCCTCCGGGCGCTCCGGCGCAAGCGCCTCCCGGGCCGAAATCAGAGCCTTGGTCACGATAAGCTCCCGGAGCTTGCGGTTGCGGCTCGAGATTTTCTGCCTCAGGGCCTGGTGCAGGAGCTCGTTCCAAAATTCGTCCGACAATTTCGCGCGCTCGCCGAGGCTCCCGTCCTTGGCCTTGATTTTCACCAGAAGCTCCCCCTTTTTTGGGCGGGAAATCCTGACGTAGGCCCTGTCCGTGAACCGGTACGCGGCCGCCTGGACGGCCTCCGGGGGATAAAGGCCGCAATCGACCGGAAACTCGACTTCCTGGGATTGCTCTTGACTCACCGGACCTCCTTGACGCGCTCGAGCATCTCGCGCAGATCTCGCGTGCCCTTCATGGGCTGGCCGCTCTTAAAGCGCCTGCGCCCGGCTTCCTTTTTGACCCAGCCCTGCTTCTGCGTCGAGGATTTTTCGGACCGCGCGGTCTCGAACTTCTCCATTTTCTGAACGGCCTCTCGGCTGGCGGCCCGCTTGGCCAGCTCCTGCGGGGTCTCGCCGGAGACCCGTCGCGTGAGGTCGGCCTCGCGCTTGACCCGGGTCTTGCCGAGCTCGGCCTTGTAGCGGGCGCAAAGGGAGGCGGAGGCCCGCCTCTGGAGAGGCCCGCATGCGGCGGTCTTGGCGAAAGATGAGGCAGCCGCCCGGCTGTTGGCGGCGACGCAGTCGGCCCGTGCTGCCGGAGGCAGGATTTCCTTGGAGACCAGCTCCCGGCAGAACTTCTGGAAGTCCTTGCCCGGGAGCGCCTCCAAGTAGGCCCGGCACGCCGCCGGACGATCGGCGGCGGCGATAGGGGCGCCGGAGAATGTCAGATACTCAAGGCATAGGGCTTGAGCGCCCGGGCCGCGCGGGTCCCGGACCAAAGCGGCATGCGCGAACTCCCGACGGCACGCCGCGTAAGAGCGCTCCCAGCCCGGGCCCGCCAATCTTTCGCAGGGCTTGGAGCCGCCGGAAAGGCGCGCCTCGCAGGCGAAGAGGCTCTCGAATTCCTGGATAGCCTTTTGGTCCAAGGCCTGGGCCAGGAATGGGCGCAGGCCGGCGTCCTCGAAGAGGGCGGGGGCGTCAAAGCCGGGGGAGGCGCAGCGCGCCCCGAGCTCGGAGAGAACCTCCTCGAATTTCAGGTCTTGCGGCTTGGCCGGCTCGGCCGCCGAGCAAAGCCCGGCCGCCAGCAGGAAAGCCAGGACGCCGGCCGCCGCTTTCATTTGGAACAGCAGTAGACCATCGCGGTGGAGTCGTCCTTCTTGAGGGTCATCCAGGAGGCCTGGCCGTTGGCCGTGTTAAGCCCCCACACCTGGTTGGTGGTGCCCGTGCCGTAGTCGGCCAGCACCGTGCCTCCCCGGTTCTGGTAGGAGTAGCCCTCCACCCAGACCCCGGGAGTCCAAGTAGCGTAGGTGTTGGCCGGGCACAAGCTCGTCCACACGTCGCCGGATATCGTGTAAGCCGTGCAGGCGGTGTTGGCGGTATTCATGTAGAGATGCCCGTTGTTGAGCCGGGCGTAGCCGAGGTTCGCGGGGTTGTTGAGCCAGATGTCGGCGGCGTTGAGCTGTATGTGCCCGATCATCCCGCCCGTGTTAGGCCCGATCCATATCTCATCCCCGGCGCCGCCGGCGCCGCTGTTGACGCTCAGTATCACTTCCTTGCCGCCGAAATTTCCGGAAGCCGCGCCAGAAAGGAGCGCTCCGACGCCGGCCTGGTTCATCCTGATGGCCCCGCTCACGTCCAGCTTTTGGGCCGGGCTCGCGGTCCCGACGCCCACGCTCCCGCCGTCGCGGGCCAGGAAAGTGTTGTTGGTCGTTATCATCTGCGCGTAAACCCCGGAAGGCGCCGGATAGTAGGTGGTCAGAGTGACCGACTCCGATCCCAGCTCCGAGGCGCCCAACAAGCCCAATAGACCGGCGAGCCCCCATTTCATGGCATGCCCTCCGCGCATAGAATAGCCTCGCCCCCTCCTCCTGTCTATGACCGCGGTCATAGAGGAGAGCCCCGTCCCGCGCTATGATGCCTGGTCATGGACGGCCGTTGGGATGTCGTGATCGTGGGAGGCGGCCCGGCCGGGCTTTCCGCCGGAGCTTATCTCTCCAGGGCCGGCTGGCGGGTTCTCCTCCTTGAAAAGGACTCTCTCGGGGGGCAAGCCCGGTTCATCCAGAGGATCGAGAATTATCCGGGCTTTCCCGCGGGAATATCCGGCCGAATTTTGATGGACCGCTTCATCCTCCAGGGCCGGCGATGGGGGCTTAAAGCCGTACGCCAAGCCGTAACCGAGGTGGCGCGCGCGGGCGGCCTGTTCCGCGTGGACGCCGGCGCGGGGACTTGCCTGGCGCGCAGCGTCATCGCCTGCGAGGGATCGCGCTTCAAGCCATTGGGACTTCCCGGGGAGGCAAAGCTCCTCGGCCGTGGAATCCATCACTGCGCCTTCGGCCTAACCGCCCGCTTTTCGGGCCAGATCGTTGCGATAGCCGGAAGCGGGGACGCGGCGGTCCACCAGGCCCTGCTCCTGGCCGCCGAGGCGCGCAAGGTGCGCCTCATCGTCCGGGGCGAGCGCCTGAAGGCCGTCAAGATCCTGCGGGAAAGGCTCGCGGCCTGCCCGAAGGTCGAAATATTGTTCCGAACCATAGTCAAAGGGGTGCGCTGCGCCCCGGACCGGAGGAATGACTTCATCGAAGCCGTAGAGGTCGAACGCTTGGACACGGGGAAAAAATCCGCCATCGAGGCCCGCGGCCTCTTCATTTTGGTCGGCAAGGAGCCCGGCCCCGCCTTGGGGCGCTGGCGCTCGCCGCCCGCGGGCTTTTTCTCGGCCGGGGATTGCCGGGGGGGCTTTAGGCAGGTGGCCGTGGCCGCGGGAGACGGGCTCCGTGCCGCCATGGAAAGCGAGCGGTTCCTCATGGCCTCATGAGAATCGTCGACAGCCTCGCCCTCCCCCCCTTGGCCTCGCTGTACTTGGCCCAGCTCGGGCCTGATCCGGAGAAGCTCGCGGAGTTCGTGGACACCTTGGAGCCGGGCGTGCCCAAAAACGAGAAATGGGTGATGATGGTCTCGACTCAGTTCGGCTGCCCGGTGGGCTGCCGCATGTGCGACGCCGGAGCCATGGGCTACCGGGGAAACCTCTCCGCCGCCCAGATCCTGGGTCAAATCCGGCATGTGGTGCGCGAGAACCCCGGGCTCGACGTCCGGCGCCACCCCAAGGTCAAGATCCATTTCGCGCGGATGGGCGAACCCGCCCTCAACCCTGATGTCTTGAAGGCTCTAGAGATGCTGGCTCGGGAATTCCCCTACGACGGAATACTTCCCAGCCTGTCCACCGTCGCGCCCAAAAGCCCCTCGGTCGAACGTTTTTTCGAGGAGCTCCTGGCGCTCAAAAACAGCCTCTACCCCGGCGGCCGCTTCCAACTCCAGTTTTCCCTCCACTCGACGGATGAGGAGAGAAGGAAAATCATCGTCCCCATCAAGAAATGGAGCTTGGAGGAGGTTTCCCTCTATGGCCAGAGGTTCGTCGCCGGCGGAGACCGGAAGATCACGCTCAATTTCGCCCTGGCCAAGGGCGAAAGGCTCGACCCGCGGCGCATCGACGAGGTCTTCTCTCCCGCCAAATTCCTGGTCAAGATCACGCCGGTCAACCCCACCGAGGCCGCGGCCCGCCGCGGAGCCGCCCATCTCTGGGGAGAGGCCCCGGACGGGATCAAGGCCGACGCCGGGGAGCTCGAGGCCCTGGGCTTCGACGTGATCATAAGCCCAAGCCTTCCCGAGGAGATCTCGGCCCAAACCTCCTGCGGCCAGCTGTGGTCCGCGGCGCTCAAAGGCAGGGCGGCGACGATGCTCGCAAGCCTCAAGAGGCTCGAGGAGTCCTACGTCGGGCCCGAGAACCTGAACGCCAAGTCCCGCGACTGGGCGGCCCGGATCGCGCATTGCCTCAGGCGCTCCTTCGAGCTTAAGCCCGGGAAGGCGGGTCTCCTCGTGATGGACATGCAGGAGCTCTTCCTCGACCCTCGGAGCCCCTCCTTCCTGCCGCCGGCCAGGGCCATTCTCGGCAACGTCCGGGCCCTGGTCCAAGCCTTCCGGGGCGCGGGCCGCCCAGTCTACTTCACCCGCCACGCCCACCGCGATCCGGCCAAGGACGGAGGGCTCATGCCGCAGTGGTGGCGCAGCGTCTGCCTCGACGGCACCCCGGAGGCCCGGATTTCCCCCGCGCTCGAGCCGGGCAAGAGCCGGGTCCTGCGCAAGTGCCGCTACAGCGCCTTCACCAACCGTTCCCTGGGCCGGATTTTGTCCCGGGACGGAGTCGAGGAGCTCGCGGTTTGCGGCGTGGCGACCAACCTGTGCGTCGAATCCACGATCCGGGACGCCTTCGACCGGGGCTTCAAGACCTTCGTCGTCCTCGACGCCACCGCGGCGCGCGCCGAGGAGCTGCACCTGGCGGCGCTGAAAAATCTCGCCCACGGCTTCTCGACCGTGCTCAGCGCCGCGCAGATCACGGCGGCGATCAGGAGCGACCATGAACGAAATACTGCCGGAACCGTATAAAGCCAAGGTCATCGAGGCGGTGAGCCTCATCCCGCGCCCCGCCCGGGAGAGGGCCATCCGCCAGGCCGGCTACAACACCTTCCTCCTGCGCAGCCAGGACGTCTACATAGACCTCTTGACGGACTCGGGCACCAACGCCATGAGCGACGCGCAGTGGGCCTGGATGATGGCCGCCGACGAGGCCTACGCCGGAAGCCGCAGCTATTATCGCCTCGAGAAGGCCGTGCGGGAGGTCTACGGCTACAAGCACATGGTGCCGACCCACCAGGGGAGGGGTGCCGAGCATATCCTGAGCCGCCTCCTCATCAAGCCCGGCCAATGCGTCCCCGGCAACATGTACTTCACGACGACCCGACTGCACCAGGAGCTGGCCGGCGGCGCCTTCGTGGACGTCATCGTGGGCCAGGCCTACGACCCGGAAAGCGAGCATCCGTTCAAGGGCAACGTGGATCTGGACAAGCTCGAGACCCTGGCGAGAAAGGTCGGAGCCGGCAAGATCGCCTACGTCACGGTCGGGACCCCGGTCAATATGGCCGGAGGCCAGCCCGTCTCCATGGAAAA
Organism: Elusimicrobiota bacterium; assembly: GCA_016218575.1. Lineage (NCBI taxonomy): Bacteria > Pseudomonadati > Elusimicrobiota > Elusimicrobiota bacterium. Next base: position 224,449 of record JACRDN010000017.1, on the reverse strand, counting down.
TCTCCGGCTCGTCTCGGCCTTCTGCCGAACCAAGGGCATCCGTCTGGTCCTCGACGCCAGCCGAGCCGTGGAGAACGCCTATTTCATCCAGCGCCGCGAGCCCGGCTACGAGTCAACGCCGGTCAAGGAAATCCTCCTCAAGATGTGCGCGCTGTCGGATGCCTGCACCATGAGCGCCAAGAAGGACGCTTACGCCAACATCGGCGGGTTCCTGGCGATGAACGACGAGAGCCTGCACGAGGAGGCCAAGAATCTCTGCGTAGTCTACGAGGGGCTTCACACCTACGGAGGACTGGCGGGAAGGGACCTGGAGGCCGTGGCCCAGGGCGTCAGGGAGTCGGTTGAAAGAGACGAATGGATCGCCCATCGGGTGAGCCAGGTGGATTACCTTTGGCATTGCCTCAAGGACATGGGCATTCCACTGATCCATCCCGCGGGCGGGCACGCGGTGTTCATCGACGCGCGGAAATTCCTTCCCCACCTGCCTCAGGAGGAATACCCGGCCCAAGCCCTAGCGGCCGCGATCTACGCCGAATGCGGCGTGCGTTCCATGGAACGAGGCATGGTCTCGGCCGGGAGGGACCCTAGGACCGGCAAGGAACGGCGGCCAGAGCTCGAGCTGGTGCGCCTGACCCTTCCGCGGCGGGTCTACACCCAAAGCCACCTCGATTACGTCGCCCGCGGCATTCAATCGGCCTTTCAGGCAAGGCAGGGCATCCCCGGGCTAAAAATGACGCACGAGCCCAAATACCTGAGGTTCTTCCAGGCCCGGTTCGATCCGGTTACTACTGCCGCCGCCGCGAGGCCTTGAACCCCGCCAGGAAGCGCTCGGCCGCGGCCCGGTCGGAGAAGGCCGCGTAGCCAGAGCCCATGGGCGTAGGGTAGTCCTCCACCCGGATCACGACCGCCCCGCGGGCCGCGATCCAGCGCCCGGACTCCGCGTCGTGGAAGAAGGCGGCGGCCTTGATCTCAGGGCGCTTCTCGGCCTCGGCCAGGAACTCGCCCAGGTCGTCGTATATCACCGAGCGCCCGGACGAGTCCACGTAGCCCGCCGCGAAGCGCTCCTCGCTCACGATCATGCCGCAGCGCGCGCAGGCGTCGGCCCCCAAACGCAGACGGGGAACATCCCCCGGCTTCTGCTTGGAGCAGCCGGCCAGCAACAACGCGGCACCGAGAGCCGCGGATAAGAGGCCAAAACCTCTCTCGGTTTGCGTATTCATGTTAATCCCTTAAAGCCCCTTCCAGGGGTCTGCGGCAGAAAATCGCGCGGGCGGCCCAGAGCCCGGCCGCAAGCCAGGCTCCCAAACCCGCGAACGCCAGGGGGCGCAGCCAAGAGCCCAGCGCGTCCTGCGCGCAATGCCCGGCCGGGCCCAGGACGTCAAGGCCCGCGGCGGCCGAGTCCACCGCGAGCAATCGAAACAGGCTCATGGGATTGAGCCAGGCCGAGGCGAGGAGAGCGCCCGGGGGAAGGCGGACGGCCAAGCTCGTGCCCAAAAGACCCAAGTCCCCCCCCAGGACCAAGGCCAGCCACGCCAAGAGCGCGCAGCCGGCCGCCGCCGCCGTGCGCGCGCAGGCCGCGGAAACGGCCAGGCCCATGGCCAAAGACACCGCCGCCAAAAGGAGAGTGGCCGCAAAGCACGAGGCGTAGGCCCCGGCATGGGCCAGGCCTCCGGAGAGGGCGAGGACGGCTCCCAGGGCCGAGAAGGCCATGGCCAAGGCGGCCCACAAGGCCCAGGCCCCGCCGATGAACTTGGCCCAGAACACCTCCTCCGGGCGCACCGGCAGGGCGAGGAGAAACTCGAGGGTGCGCCGCTCCCGCTCTCCCGAGAGGGACAAGGCCCCGGCCAAAAGCCCCATGAGCGGCACGATGAGAAGGATGAGATTGATGAGGGCCGCGGTGGTCCGCCCGAAGCCCGCCGCGCCTCCGAAAGCCGAGCCCCAGGCGCCAGCGGCCATGAGTGCTACCCCCAGCCCCAGGAAGGCGGCGACAAAGCCCGCCAGCCACCGGCTGCGCGTGGCCTGCGCGAACTCCTTGCCCACCAACGCCTCGGTCGCAGGGCTCATACCGCCGCCTCGGCCCCGAACTCCGAGGCCGACATCAGGAAGTCTTCCCGGCCCAGGGCCCTGGGGGCCGACCCCTCCTCCAGACAAAGAACGCGGTCGGCCAAGGCCTTGACCTCCGAGAGACGGTGCGTGGTCATGATAATCGAGCGGCCCTTGAGGCCGCGCAAAATGCCGAGGAGATCCCCGCGGCTGGCCGCGTCCAAGTTAGAACAAGGCTCATCAAGAACGAGAAGCGGAGGATTGGCCAAGAGGGCCATGGCCAGGGCCAGCTTCTGCTTCATGCCCCCGGAGAGGTCGCAGACTCTCTTGCCGCCCTCTCCTCGCAGTCCGCAAGCCTCCAGGCTCGGCTCGATCCGCGCAGGCTCGAGCTGGCGCAGCCGCGCCACGAAGGCCATGGCCTGGCCCACCGTCCAGTCGTAGCCGGCGAACTCCTGAGCGACATAGCCCAGATCGGCGCGGGCCAGGTGCCCCTCCGACCGGGCGTCCCTGCCGAAAATCCGTATCTCGCCCTTGTAATCATGGAGCCCGAGAAGGCATTTGATCAAGGTGCTCTTGCCGGTCCCGTTGGCTCCCCACAACACCACCGTCTCTCCGGGAGAGAGGCTCAAGTCCACCCCTTTAAGGACGTCCCGCTTCCCGAAAGATTTGGACAGCCCCTTGATCTCGACAGGAACGCCTCTAGGAGAGCTCTTGCCCCGAGTTTTAGAACGAGTCCGCAGGAGCGCCGGCAACCCCAAGAGAAGCCCCGAGAGCGAGGCCAGCCCCAAGGGCAGGCCCCATGCGGCCTCGATCGGATCGGAGGCGCGGCGCAAATCCATGGGCGGGCGCAAAAGCGGGCTCTCGTCCACCAGAACGGCCTTGGGCCGGAAGACGGGAAAGGCGCGGCTGGCGGCGTCCACCGCCTGGGCGGCCGGCGTGAACAAGAAGAAACGGGCCAGGGGCCGGCGGTCCGTCAGGCTCTGCCAGGCGCTCTCGGCGCGGTAGGCCAGGCGCCCCACCTCGGAGCCGGAAAGCCCGTAGCCGGCGTAATCGCTCCAGTAATTGCCGCGGCCGCCGCGCCGCCACTCGTTGCCCGCGATCTGGCCGCCGCCGCGTTTTGAGACCTGCTGGATATTGTCGTCGAAGGCGTTGTCGTAGAAGAGGTTGCCGCTGATGCCGGGAAGCATGGAAATGCCGATGTCGTTGCGCGACAAGAGGTTGCGGCTAAAGACGTTGCCCCGCTCGGCCACCGTCGGAGAACCGTCGATGTAGATGCCCTGGCGGTTTCCGGCGAAGTCGTTTTCCTCGACGGAAACCCAGTCGCTTTCCTTGAGCCCCAGGCCCGCTCCGCTCGGGCCGCGGTGGCGCTCGAAGCGGTTGCCGCGGATGGCGACGCGCTGGGAATACATGAGGTAGAGGCCCACGGAATTTCCGGTGAAGCGGTTGCCGGCAACGCTGGCGCCGTTGGTGTACATGAAATGCAGGCCGTAGCGCCCCCCCGTTATGACGTTGCCCTCGACCCGCGACCCGGTCGAGAACCACAGCACGAAATCGCGCCCGCCTTCCAGAATATTCCCCCTGGCGATCACCCGGTCGCTGTTCCAGCTGCGGATGAGGTCCCCCCGGCGTCCGATGTCGAGGCTTTTGCCTCGGAGGCGGTTGCCCTCGATGAGAGCCCCGGGAGCGTGGACCAGAAACACCCCAAAGAGCACATCCTCGAGCACGCAACCGCGGATCGCGGCCGAGGCCGCCTCGACTCGGACCCCGGCGTCCTCGGTCAGCAGGCTCTCCCCGGAGCCCTCGATGCGCAAGCCATCGATAGAGACCCCCGGCGCCGTGATCGTGACGACCGTTCCCCGTCCGCCGCCTAAAACCGCGGCCCTGCCCCCGCCGCGCAAAGTGAGAGGCTTGCCGATCGCGACCGGCCCACGGTGGACTCCGGGAGCCAGCTCCACCACCGAGCCCGGCTCGGCCTGGTCTATGAGGTCTTGGAGCTCGGAGCCCCAAGCGGGCCCGGAGAGGGCTCCCGCCAGAGCCAGAAGCCGGGCTAATCGCGCGACAGCCAAGAGGCCTCCAAGACCAGGACCACGGCAGCCGCGGCCAGATAGAAGCCGACCAGGGGCTGCAGCTCGCTTCTAAACTGCGCCACCTGGCCCGCCCCGAGGAAGGGAATCGTGAAGGGCTTGAGTTTGAGGGGCGCGGTGGGATCGAGGTGCGAGCAGGCCCAGCGCATCCACCAAGCCATGTCCGCCACGAAAGCGACGGGGAACGCCGCGGCCGAGGCGCAGGCAAGCCTCCTCCAACCCTTGCCTCCCCAAGAAAACGCTAGCCCGCACAAGAGCGCCAAGGCGAGCACCGCGGGGATAGCTGCGGCCCTCTCGACCGCGGCCAGGTCCCCCAGCTTTCTCATGCCGATGTAATGGTTGAGCTCGTCTATCTCAGCCACGTCTCCGGTGAGCTTGTGCAGGTGCATCCGGGCGGTGAGGCCCCCGCGGTACTGCGGCGCGTAGAGCCGGGCCTGCCAATAGGGCAGGAAGAGGGAAGCAAAGAGGAGAGACGCCGCGGCCCAGCCCAGCGCCGCCGAGAGGCGGCGCTGGGAATTTGGAAGGCTCTGGACCGCGTTTAGATTCGTCATTTCTTGACCGTGAGATACCCCATCATCTCCATGTGCAGCGCCGAGCAGAACTCGCTGCAGTAGAACGGGAACACCCCAGCCCGGTCAGCCGTGAAGTTCACGTCCACCGTGGCGCCGGGATCCATGGAGAGGTTGATGTTGTGAGCCGACAGGGCGAAGCCATGGGTGGCGTCCTCGGCCCTCTCGACGTTGGTGACGTGCAGGTGGACGCGGTCGCCCTGACGCAGGTCCACGCGGTCCGGGATGAAGCGGCTGCGTATGGCCGTCATGAAGACATGGACGTCCTTGCCGCTCCTGACCACGCGCTCCTTGCCCGGCTCGGTACGGGTGGGGCTCACCTTGCGCGTCAGCGCGCTGTAGCCCACCTCCGGATAGACCTTCCAGGGCTTGAAGAGCTTGGCCGGGGCCATCACCGCGTAGTGGGGCTCTCCCACCACCGGGGTGTCGCTCAAGAGCTTCATCTGCGGTCCGCTGATGTCGATGAGCTGGAGGTTCTGGGGGTGCAGGGGCCCGACCGGCAGGGCCCGATCCAAGGACCACTTGTTGAGGCTCACCAGGTATCTGCCGAAGGGCTTGACCGTGTCTCCGCCCGCGACCACGAGGTGGCCGGTATTGTAATGGACCGGTAGGGACTGGACCATGGACCACGGCTTTTCCCCTCCCGCCGGCTTGTCGAGCGACCATTTGTTGATCGCAGAGTCGAGGAACATCGAAGTGTAGGCGTAGCCCTTGTCGTCGTACTCCGTGTGGAGCGGCCCCAGGCCCACCTCGACCTGGGTCTCGACCACGTCCTTGAAGGGAAGGACGGGAATGCCGTAGGGGTCCTTGGCCTCGAATTTCCCGGCCGCGATCGCCTTCATGATCTTATCGAAGCTGAATACCGTGACGTGGGGGTCGAGCTTTCCGCTCACGACGATGAAGCGCCCGTCCGGGGTCACGTCAGAGCCGTGGGGGCTCTTGGGCTCGGCGGCCTGGAACAATATCTTCTTGGCCACGGCTTCCTCGATCGGGACCACCTTCATGCCCGCGATCATCTTGTATTTGAGCTCGCCCTTGGCCAAAAGCTCCTCGGCGCGCTTCCAGTGCAGGATATGCAGGTAGTCCATCTCCCGCTGGGAGGCGGCCACCTCCATGGGAGGCTTGCCCTTCAAGGCATCGGGGGTGGCCAGCTCTGAGTTGTAGGTGTTGATGAACACCCAGCCGTGGCTCGCCCTCTTGCCCATGCCGCCCAGGTCCTGGTAATAAGGAGGCAGCTCTATGGTGAAGCTCTTGGCCTGCTCCAGCCGCCCCTCGGCCCGGTTGAAGGGCCAGAAGGTCACCAGGCCCCGGTAGTCCTCCTTGTAGCGCTCCAGGGGCGCGTACTGGGTGAAGGGAAGGGGCGTGCCGAATTGCGCCCCCTCGACGTAATACTCCGTGTTCTCGGTCAGCTTGGCGCCGCAGTGGTTGGTCGCGGTGAGCGGGTTCTTGACGATTTGCTTGACCCGGAAGTCGCGCAGGTCCACCACTCCGATGCGGCCGTTGGCCTTGTCGTTGGCGAAGAGGAATTGCCCGTCATAGGAGCCGTCGGTCAGGCTCAGGGCCGGGTGATGGACATCTCCCCAAGTCTGCACCATGCCCGCGGCCTTGCCTTGGCCGAAGAGCCGGCGGCTTTCGTCGTCGCCGACCCCGTAGCCCTGCCAGGAGTCAGGCGAGAAGACGGGGATGTTTTTGATGAGGCGCATGGAAGGCACTCCCAGGACCTCCACGTTGCCGGCCTGCCCGCCAGAGGCGAAGAGCAGGAATTCGTCGTAGGACCCCGGCGGGACGTAGGTCTTGAGCGCGGCCTCGACGTCGTCCGGGGAGAGCTCCCGCGTCTTGATGATGCCCTCCAGGGCCGGCCCCATCCCTCCGCCCAATTGCGCGAGGAGATTCTTTCCCCCGAGCTCTCCCGCCGCCAAAGCGGCGGCTACGGCGGCCAGGGCCAGGCCCGCGGTTTTTAATATCTTGTTCATTGGATTCTCCTATTTCTCCACGTACAGCTTGTCGTAGACGTCCTTGTGCTTCTTCTTGAAGTCGTCGAGGAGCCCCGACCGCATCTTGCGGAAGGCCTTGCCGTTCTCCCCCATCTTGCGGAACTTGGAGTCATACACGAGGAAGTCGTAGATACGTTTGGCGCTGCCGTCCTTGGCGCTCACCGGGCAGCCTGGCTTGGCCATCATGCGCTTAATGTAGCGCGACCATAGCTTTTCCTCGACCTTCACGAGCTTCTCGTCCTTGAACAGCTCGGGATCCTCCTTCTTGGCCTTGCGCTCCTCCTCCTCCGTAAGCTCCAGGAATTGCGCGTTGATGGGCCGGGCCGGGGTGTGGCAAGCGGCGCATTTGAAGACCATGTCCCGGTAGCCCTGGCGCTGCTCCTTGGGATAGGAGGACACGTCTATCTCGGCCGGTCCGAAGTCGTTGGGATACAGGCTCGAATCCTTGGTGGCCGAGGTCGGGGCTTGCCCGGTCTGGGCCAAGCCCAGCCCCACCGCCGCAGCCAGGCCCAAAACCGCCAGTCCCGCCGCTTTAGCGCTTTTTATGGCTCCGTCATATACGCGAATGCTCATGCTCTCCTCCGTTTACCGCCACTTACCGCCACCCGCCGCTCTTGGCCAAATCCGAGAGCGTCAGGCTGCTGAATGCGTCCAGCACCAACTGATCCGCCTTGATGATGACGTTGTGAATCAGGCAGAAGCCGTCCTCGCCGCACAGCCGGTTGCCGAGCAGGCAATGCCTGCCTCCCGGCACCACGTCCTGCACGGCTCGCAATATTTCCGTCAGAAAAATCTCGCGGGCGGGGCGTGCCAATGCATAGCCCCCCCCCGGCCCTCTCTGCGATAGCAGCAGCCGGTGTCGGGCCAGCCTCTGGAATATCTTGGCCAAGGCATTTCCGGGAAGGCCGGCCCTGCCGGCGGCCTCCCGGACCAGTTGGTAGCGGCTGGGGCCGCGACCCAAAGCCACGGCCCGCATCCCCAGGAGAGCCTGGCGAGAGGCCGGGCTCAGGAACAAGAACCGCAATTCCACGGCATTTTTTCCGGAATTGGCCTTAAACATATATTTAACCATGTAGCAACAAAATAGCCACTCAGCGCGCCAAAGGGCAAGCCCCGCCCTCCCGCAAGCTCCTCAAATGAGGGACGAGATAAGAGAAGATCTTGACGAGCCAGGCCAGATAGGCCGTGGCGCAGCCCAAAAGAAGCCCCCCGCACGAGCGCAGCAGCCAGGCGCTGTCGCGCAAGAACCCGACAGTCCCGACCGCGACCGCGGCCGCGAGGAGAATGGCCTGGAGCCAGGCCGCCTTGGGGCAGCCCAGCTCATCCCAGGCCGGGAGGCTCTCCTGGGGGATCTTCCCGGACAATATGAGCCAAACGAGGAAAGGGAGGATCTTGTGAAGCTGAGCCAGGATATGGGGCGTGATCCAGCCCACCGCCGCGGCGAACACGTAGGCGGCCCTTCCGGTCTCCGGGAAAAGATACCCGAACGAGAGAGACAGGCCGAGCCCAGCCCAGAGCCCGCCCCCCGCCAGGGCCACGTAAGTAAGAACGGCAGAGGGGCTCACTGGAGGCTGGGGGCCGCGCAAGGCCTGCCAGGCGTACAGCGCATATGCGGCGCAAAGCAGAACCGCCCACAACGGCTGCCAAGAGAGGCGGCCCAAGACGCCGTCCGCGGCCAGGCCCAGGAGACCGAGGTTGATCAAAACGAGCATCACCCGGCTTGGCCAGATCGAGTGGGAGCGGTATGCGGCGACGGCCGGAACCAGCCGGTACGAGGCCCCGGCGATGGACAAAGACACCCAGCCCACCAAGGCCAGGTGGACATGGGCCACGAGGGCTCCGTCGGGGTTGGGAAGGAGAACGCCGCGCTGCTTGTCATAAGCCAAGGCCAACCCCGCCCCCGCCAGCAGACCCAGGTAGGCTAAAGCGTTGGCGAAGTGCCAAAAGGTCACGTCGCGGCGGGTGGCGCGCGCCATGGTCCGGCCGAGGACGATGAGGTAAAGCAGTATCCCCGCCGCGGCCGCCGCAGCACCCAGCCAATACCGGTCCGAACCCGCCCAGAGAAGCCCCGTAAAGGCGCATGCTCCCCCGCCCAGAAGAACCCAGGCCGCCGTAGCCAAGCCCGGGCGGTAAAGCGCGGTTCCACCGTGGGAGGAGGCCATCTGGAGCAAGGACCCCAGCAAAATCATCGCGATCCAGCCCAAGGTCAAGGCGTGGACCAAGCCCAGGACCCAGCGGGCGTCGAAGTCGAGCCCGACCATTCTCGGAGCCCCGAGGAAAAAGCCCGCCGAGAAGACCCAGAAGGCCGCGGCCGCGAAGGCGAAGTGCCCCAGGACCAGCCAGCGCGGCGGGCCCGGAGGCCGCGCCTCGGCGCGAGCGCTCGGGGCGGCGCGCAGCTTCTGGGCGGCGTCGTCGATGGGATGCATGGACTACTGTCCAACCGCAACGCTACTGCCAAAACGCGGAGAAAAATCCCTCAAGAGCGGACGATTTCCTATAATGACTCGTAATGAGCAGCCCTCAGGCAGTCATCTTGGTCGGCCACGGCGGGATCCCGGCGGATTTTCCCCCCGAGCTCGTGAGCGAGCTCAAACGCGAGGAAGCCAGATCCAAGGCCGCGCCCTCCGCGAGATTCCGGGAGCTCGACGCCCGGATCCGCTCTTGGCCGCGCACGCCCGAGAACGATCCCTACAAAGCGGGCCTCGAGGCCGTCTTGGAGCGCCTCGCAGCCGAGCTTCCCGGCTGGCGCCTGTGGGCGGCCTACAACGAGTTCTGCCGGCCCAGCCTCGCGGAGGCCTTCGCCCAGGCCCTGTCGGAAGGCATTGCGGAAATCACCGTCATCTCGACCATGTACACCCGCGGCGGCTCCCACAGCGAGCATGAGATCCCCGCGATTTTGAGGAGGCTTAAAAGTCTGCACCCTCGGGCGAGAATCCGCTACGCCTGGCCCTTCGACCTCGGGGCCGTGGCGCGCATGCTGGGCGGCGAGGTGCGCCGCGCCCAATCCGAAATCCAGCCGCTTTAAGGCCGCATCGTTGCGTCTATAACAGGGCCATGAACAAGAAAATAGCCGCCTGGCTTCTGGCCTGCTGCGCCTTGGTCTTCGCCATCCTCGTCCAAGGAGGTGTCACGCGCCTCACCCACTCGGGGCTGTCCATCGTGGAGTGGAAACCGGTCATGGGCGCGTTGCCCCCGTTGAACTCCGCCCAATGGGAGGATGCGTTTACCTCCTATAAAAAAACGCCGGAGTATCTGGAGGTTAACGCTGGAATGGACTTGAAGTCCTTCAAGTCCATTTTCTGGATGGAGTACGCCCACCGCCTCCTGGCGCGCCTGGCCGGTCTGGTTTTCGCCCTACCCTTGATCTATCTCCTGATCCGGCGGCGGCTCACGCCAGGCCTGGCGGCGAGGCTCGCCGCCTTGGCGCTTCTTTGGGCCGCCCAGGGAGCGCTCGGCTGGTTCATGGTCAAAAGCGGGCTCGCGGCCGAGCCGCGGGTGAGCCAATACCGCCTCACGGCCCATCTCTTGACCGCGTGCCTGCTCTACTCAGCCATGCTTTGGACGGCCCTGGATCTTCTTTTTCCGCGCGAAAATATAATCCCCCGGAAGACCAGGTTTGCCGGAGCCGCCATCACGCTGATGGTCCTCTTCACCATCGCGTCGGGCGGGCTGGTGGCGGGACTCAAGGCCGGGTTCGTCTTCAACACCTTTCCGCGCATGGCCGGCTATTGGATTCCCCCAGCCATGAACTCTCTGGAGCCGTTCGTCCTTAACCTCTTCGAGAACGTGGTGACCGTCCAATTCGACCACCGCCTCCTGGCAGGCCTGACCGGGGCGACGCTTACGGCCTTCTGCCTCCGAGGCTTGGCCGTAGGCCGCTCGAGGCGGGCTCGGCTCGGCTTGCTGTGCCTTCTGGGGGCGACGGCCCTGCAGTTGGGGCTCGGCGCGGCGACCCTTATCCTCAAGGTGCCGACGGCCCTGGGCGCAGCACACCAGGCGGGAGCCCTGATCCTCCTAACAGCGGCCCTATTCGTCCAGCACGAGCTCGGCGGCGGCGTAGGCGCTGGCGATGCAGTCGGGGATGCCGATCCCGCGATAGGAGGCCCCGGCCAGCGCCAGGCCGGGATGGCGCTCCAAATGCCCGGCGATCCGCTTTAAGCGCTCCTCGTGCCCCACGGTGTACTGCGGATTGCCCCGCGTCCAGCGGTAGACGCGGGTTAAAATCGGCTCGGTTCCGAGTCCCAGGATTCTCCCCAGGTCTTGCCGAACTTTGATCGCGAGCTCCTCGTCCGAGCCCCTCAGCGGCCCCTCCCGCCCGGCTCCGCCCAAAAAACACCGGATGAGGGTCGTCCCCGCCGGAGCCCGGCCCGGGAATTTAGCTGACGAGAACGTGGCTGCGGCCACGGCTTGAGCTTCCCCCCGGGCCACCACGAAGCCGAAACCGCTGGGAATGTCCAGGGATTGGGCTTCGTAAGCCAAGGTCACGGTCGCGGTGGAGGCGAAGGGTATCTCCTCCAAAACCTCGGCCAAGCCAGGATCAAAGCCCCTGACGAGCTTGGCCGTCTGCCATGATGCCGTCGTGGCGATGACCGCGTCGGCGTCGAGGAAACCGCCGCCAGAAAGCCCCAGGCGGTAGCGCCCCCCCCGCGGCTCGATGCGGACGACCCCGGAGCCGAGCCGAACCGACCCGGGCTTGAGGCGCCGGGCCAGGGCCTCGGTAAGCTCGGAAAGGCCTCCGGCCAAGGTCGTGAACATCGTGAGCCCCGAGGGCGCCGGGGCGGCCGGCGCGCGCCGCCGCAGGCCCCGGATCACGCTCCGGTATTGCTTCTCCAGCGCCGCGAACTGCGGAAACGAGCTCTTGAGGCTCAGTTCCTCGACGTCGGCCGCGTAGATGCCGGCCATGACCGGCTCGACGATGACGCGCAGGGCCTCCCCGCCGAAGCGCCGGCGCGCGAACGCCCCCAACGAGACGTCCCCCTCGGGTCCGCGCGGCAGCAGAAAATCGAGGCCCACGCGCAGCTTGCCGCCCCAGGTCAGAAGGTCCGAGCCAAGGAAGGGCAGTATCCGGGAGGGCGCCATAAGCATCAGGCCCTCCGGCAGGGGGCGGAGCTTTCCCCGGACATAGACGTAGACCGTGCTCTGGTCTCGGCTCGAGGGCAGAAGCCGGCGCTCCAAACCGAGCTCGCGGACGAGCTCCAAGGCCTGGGGCTTGGCCGTGATGAAGGAGTCAGGGCCCGCCTCGATCGCGAGACCCTCGGCCTTCTCGGTAAGAATCTTGCCGCCCAGGCGGCCGCCGGCCTCGAGCAAGACGACCTCGAGGGCGCGGGAGCGCTCTTGGAGGCGGTACGCCGCCGAAAGCCCGGCGATCCCGCCCCCGACCACCGCCGCGACCCGTGACATCAGGCGGCCCGGCGCCAGGCCAGAGCCATGACTCCCAACTCGAGGCCCGCGAATCCCGCCAGCCAAAACACCGCCGACTCCATGAACCCGTAGGAGTGCAGTCCCACCCCGAGCATGTTGACGCCGAACCAGGAAAGGCTCGTGACAACACCCCCGAACACGGCCATGACGCTGACACCCGTGCGGCGGATATAGCCCCCCCAGCGGGCGTGGAGCAGGATGGCGCTCCAAAGAACGATCAAGAGGGCCCCGTTCTCCTTGGGGTCCCAACCCCAGAAGCGGCCCCAGGACTGGTCGGCCCAGATGCCCCCGAGCACGGTGCCCAGGAAGCTGAAGAAGAGTCCCGCGCAAACCGTACCGTAAACCATGGACGCCAGCTGAGCCTGGGCCTCGTCCTCGGAGCCCTTTCTCATCCAGCGCCGGAAGAGGAAAACGTGGGCCAAGGCAGAGGCCAAAAACATCGCGCTGTAGCCGATCGTGATGGTCACCACGTGGGTGGCGAGCCAGAAGTTTGAGTCGAGCACGGCGCGCATCATCTCGATGGTGTCTCCTTGGCCGGCCAGGTGGTGGGCTATGATCAAGGTCGAGAATCCCATGGCCGAGGCCACGAGCGCGCCAAGGCCGTTGCGGTACATCCTCTCGAGACAGAGCCCCATGGCCGCGGCTCCCCAACCCACGAACACGGCGGAGGAATAGAGATTGGTCACCGGAGGCCGTCCCTGCAAAAGGATCCGGAACGCCAGCCCCGCCGAATGCACGGCGAAGGCCAGCCACAGGAGGTCCTCCGACGTTAGGCGCAGGGCCTCCGGGCGAAAAATGAAGGAAGCCAAAACCAGGAGAAACACGGCCAAATACAGGATCATCCCCCGGTAGAAAGGCTCCGCGCGGTTAAACCAAGCCTCGTAGCGGGCCGCGCGGGACTCCCGGTAATGCTCGGCCTCCAGCCAAGCGCGGTAGCGGCCCAAGACCCGGTTGAAGGCGGCAGCGTCGCCGGCGCGGTAAGCTTCAAGCATGACGGCATAAGCGTCGGCTCCCGGATGGGGTGCGTCCCCGGTGAGCTCCCGAATAAACGCGCTTCCGGAATCGCTCCAGTCGGGAGAGCCCGCGGAGGGGGGCAGAGGCCGGAACGCCCCGGCCTGCGTCAAGCGGCGACAGCGCTCGAAGAATTCCCCGAGCCCGGCCAGATCCGAGCGCTTGAAGGCCTTGCCGCGCATATGGGCGCCGATGGCCGCGGCCGCGGCTGGGGCCGCCAGACGGTAGCGGGCTATCTCGGCCGGCCAATCTCCCGCGTCCTCGGGACGCAAAGTGTTCTTGAGGCTTTGGTAAAGCTTGAGCCTTTCAGACAAATTCATCACCGCCGCCTGGAACCGGCTTCGGCCGGAAGCCGGGCGGCTCTCGGCTCTCTCGGCCTGGGCCGAGATCTCGCCAAAAGACCCCTCGAGAGCTATGAAGGAATGGTAGCGCGGCCCGCCCTGGGGCTTGCCCATAAGCCCCAAGAGCTCCGGGTCATCCACCCGGAATATCTTCTGCGCGTCGGCCGACTCCGGCCTCGCCGCCGCTTCCAGGAGCCATCGCGTGGCGCTCGCGCGCTGCCCATCGAGGGAGAGGGTCTGGCCGCCCTTGATCATGAGGAGGCTGGAGCGGGCCACGGTGTCGAGGGGCTTGACCCTTCCGGCATGAAGGACGGGGAGCTCCGCGAAACGTTTGAGGTCGAAGCCTCCGGGACCGCCGGGGCCGGCTGGCCACAGGGCCGCGGCTCCCAAGCCCAGGGGCAGGACCCGCCGCCAAATCCGTCTCATAGAATCCGCCTCAGGAAGTGAAGCAAGAGCCCGGCGCAGACCAGGACGCAGGAGACGTAAGGCAGCGAGCGCCCGGGATTGGAGACCACCTGGAGAATCGAGGTCGAGTCGTCCAGGTAGCTGGCTTGATAGAAGGAACGCCCGCCCCGGCGCAGGGGATTATTCATGGAAATGACGGCGTTCCGGCTTTCCCGGGCACCGGGATCCTCGAGCCTGACCAAGCTCGAGAAGCCCTTGGGAATGTCGGTGCCGGGATAAACCTCATGCACGAATTTCTCCAAGGTCATGGTGAAAGGCAGGTAGACCCGCCGCGGCCTCAGGGACAGAGTGAACTGCCGTCCTTGCGCCGAGAAAACCTCCGTCTGGGAGTGGTGTGCGTCGAGCCGCCAGGAACCGATGGGCTTGCCTTGGTCCAAAAGCTCTACCTCGGCCGAGACCTCATCGAGTTCACCCTCCGCGGCGCCGGGAGAGCGGCGCCTCTCGATTTTTTTGATCGCCGCCTGGAAAGGCAGGCGGGCGTCGCTGACCAGGCTCCCCGCGCGCAGCAGACCCTCGCCAATGGCGTACACCCTGTCGCGGCCTTTCTCCGTGACGTCGGTCAAGGCCAGCTCGACCTCGCGCGGACTTTGGCTGTAACTCTGCGGCCGGCCCCGGACCAAGGTCATTTGCGATTCTTCCTGGAAAGCCCCGGAGACGAATTCCCCCAAGAACAAGAAGACCAGGCCCGAATGCACGAGCCAAAGCCCGCCCTTGCGCCAGGAAAGCTCGAGGCGCTGGAACTGAGCCGCGAGAAGATTGGCCAGGAGCAACAAGCCCGCCGTGGCTCCTCCCGGAGCCACGGGAACGCCCCTCCAATAAATAAACCAGCTGCGGATATACCTTTCCACGGCCGGGTGGACTCCCATACTGGCCTGCGCCAAGGTGCAGGCCGTCACCAGGCCCATGAGAATGGCCAGGCAGGCGATGGCGAGCTGGAGGGAGGCCAGCCCCTGGAACGCCTTACGCGCCGCCAAGGCGAAGGCTCCCCAGAAAGGCCTCGAAGGCGGGCAGGGCCGCGGCCACGGAGGCCTCGGGCCCCGACAACTTGAAGAACCAGGAGCGACCGCCGGCGTACAGGCGGGCCGCGGCCAGCCGCCCCTGGGTGGGACTCGAAATCTCGGCGATGAGGACCTCTCCCGCCGGGCAGGAAAAGCGCCGGGAGCTTTTGGGAAGCTCTTCGGCGCTTAAGGGGGCCAAGCCCATCTGGCCGCGCCAGCGATTGACGTTGGCGAGCTCCCCCCCGGCCTCCCCGGATAGAACCACGATCGAGAGTTCCGCCTCACCCGCGGGGTGGGGAATGGAAAAACTCGCCAGGCGCAGCCCCAAGGACGGCTTCTGCTTCCAGCCCTCCGGCACTTTCCAGCTCGGCGCGGGCTCGGAGGGATCGGGAAGGGCGGCCTCCCCCGCCTCCTTGGGAGCGTCGTACACCGCTATCTGGTCTTTCCCCGAGCACGCGAGGCCGGCTAAGATGATCAGGATCAGGATAAGGCGTTCCATGCTTTCCTATTTATGTTGCAACGATTCAGCCAGGCTTGGGCCTTAGCGCAGGCTGGAAAGATAACGCGCCAAATCGTCGATCTGGACGTCGGTCATCTGACCTTTGAAGCCAGGCATCGCGGACTGGGGGTTGACTTGGCCGGGATCAACGATGTATCTCTTGATGTAAGCCTTGTCCCGCGCGGACCCGATGAAGGATAGGTCCGGAGCCGCCTCGCCGCCGTTCTTGCCGATCTTGTGGCAGGCCGCGCAATTCTCGGCGAAGAGCTTGGGCGCCTCCGCGGTGAAGGGGGCCCCGGCCCCCAGGGATTTGACGTAGGCCGTGAGCTCATCGATCTCCTCGTCAAGCAGGTTGAGTTTCGGCATCACCGAGCCCGGAGACACGGAGCGGGGGGCGCGGAAATGCTTTTTAAGCCAATCCTCGGGATGATCGGACCCCGCCGCATCCAAGGCCGGCCCGACGTCGCCTCCCTTGCCGGATATCTGGTGGCAATAAGCGCAGTTGAGGCTCTGGTACAGGCGCTGGCCGCGGGAGGCCAGAGGATCGCTTTCCACGATGGGGTTGAGCATAGGGCTCGTGTAGCCCGCGTAGGTGAGCAAGGCCACGCCGCCAAGGCCCCCCAGGCCCAAGGCGGTCCAGAAAGGCCGGCGCAGGGGATGGCGCTCTGGGCCCCGATCCAGGAAGGGCAGGAGGAGAAGGAGCCCCACGCCTAGTCCCGGCAGCACCACCGCGGCCACCGGCTCTAGTCTGCCCGGGAAAGCCTTCAAGGCCTGGAAGAGGAAGAGAAAATACCACTCCGGCCTGGGATTGTAAGTGGCGTCCGTGGGATTGGCCAAATCCTCGAGAACCGCCCCGTGCTTTATGGCCAGATACGACAGGGCGCAGAGGATGGCAAAGGAAACGACCGCGTCCTTGAACACCGCGTGCGGGAAGAAGGACTTGCCGTTTTCCTTGGCGAGCTTGTAGCGCCGCTTGTACTCCTCGTGCCACTCGCTCATGGCCGCCCCCCGTCATCCTTCCGGCTGGGCGGCTCCGAGATGCCGTGCCAGACCACCAAAAACAGGTGAACCGCGATGAGGCCCAGGGCCAAGGCCGGCAGCACCAGGACGTGCAGGGCGTAGAAGCGGGTCATGGTCGCGGCCCCCATTTCGCTGCCGCCCTTGAGGATCTTCGCGACATAAGGCCCCAGGACCGGGGTCTGCCCGGCGATATTGGTCCCCACCGCCGTGGCCCAATAGGCCTTCTGGTCCCAGGGCAGGAGGTAGCCCGTAAAGCCAAGGCCGATGACGATGAGCAGAAGAGCGACCCCGACCATCCAGGTGCCCTCGCGCGGGTATTTGTAGGCCCCCATGAAATAGACTCTCAGCAAATGAAGGACGACGAGGACGACCATGAAGCTTGCCCCCCAGTGATGCAGTCCCCGGATGAAGCTCCCCAAGAGCACCCGCTCGCTGATGAATTTCACTGAGTCATAGGCGTGATCCGGCGAGGGAACGTAGTTCATGGCCAGAAGCGCCCCCGTCAACGCCTGGACCGAGAAGACGAACATGGAGGCGCTTCCCAGCGTGTAAAGCCAAGCCGCGATCCCCGAGGCCTCGGGGATCTTGCGCGCAAACAACGCCTCCCAGACTTGGTCCAAGCCCGTCCGTTCGGCCACCCATCGCGCGACCCGGCAAAACGCTTGGTTCATCAAGCCCCCTTCTGCGGCTGCGGCTGGATCAAGAGCCTGCCTCCGGCGATTTTAACGGAATAGCGGTCCAAGGGCCGCGGCGGCGGGCCGGAAACCACGGCCCCCTCTCCGGAAAAGACCGCGTCGTGGCAGGGGCAAAGGAACTGCCCCCTGGCCTGGTCCCAGCGGTAGGGGCACCCGAGGTGAGTGCAGCGAGGGTCGAAGGCTGTGAACTCCTTGCCGTCCGCGGTCGCGATCCAGGCGGAGGAGCGCTTCTCATTGACCACCCAGGCGTCCCGGCGGCGCTCCACGTAGTCCACCTTGACCGGAGTCCCAGGCTTGATATCCGAGGCGGGGCCAAGGTCAATCCAGTTCTCCTCGTCCTTGCCGAAAGCGGGGGAAATGAAGTACGTAAGGCCGCTCGCGCTCAAGACCGCCCCGATCGCGGCCGCCAGGCCCGTCGCGGCCAGGGCCAGGAAGCCCTGCCGGGTCATCTTGGGTCCGCCGTCCCGCCCCGCGCAGGGACACCCCTCATTTTCCATAAGCCTACTGCGCCTTGGGAGCAGGGACGGGAGACAAGGAGCGCACATAAGAAGCGAGCGCGCCTATCTCCGCGTCCTTGAGTTTGCCCTTGAAGGCCGGCATTTTATTCTTGCCCTCGGCGATCGCCTTGGAGAGATCCGTCTCCGATTTTCCCGCGGCGGACGCGACCAGGTCCAGCTTGAACATCTTACTCCCCTTGGCGTCCTTGCCGTGGCAGCCGGCGCACTTGGCGGCGTAGAGCTTGACCGCGTCCGGGCCCTTGGCCGCGGGGGCCGGGTCCGCCGCGTACGCGCCCGATATCAAAGCCATGAAGAGGATGCTTTTCATTGTTGCCTCCTAATTATCCGTTGACTTGCGCCCCAACCGCGCGAAGCGCGGGCACGACTGACGCCCGACCAGCGCCGACAAGACTCCCTTGCGGGTGACGCGGCACCAGTAGCCGACGCTCCCGTAGCTTCCGGCCCGCAGTGCGCACCACGAGCAGTCGAGGCAGCTCGGAAACATCATGCCGGGCTTCTCCTAAAACTTCCATGCCAAGTAGGCGCCCAAGGCATGCGCCGTGTAGTTGAACTGGGTGGCGCCGGCCCAGACATAGCGGGTGCTGTTCTCCGGCGTGGAACCCGCAAGATAGGCCCCGGTGTTTGCGAAGTCGTTGAGCATGTAGTTCTCGAAGAGGTAATTCATCCCCACGCGCATATCCTTAAGAATCTGGTAGGAAGCTCTCAAACGCGCCTCATGCAGGCGGCTGACCACGGCCGGCCAGGCCTTGGCGACCCCGTTAAGAAGCTTGGCCCCGTTGCCGTATCCCGCTCCCACGACCATATCGGCGTTGGGATTGGTATTGTCGAACTCCATCTGGCTGTAGGAGAACGAGTAGCCGACCCCGCAATCCCATTTCTCGGCGGGTTTCAAGGCGAGCTCCAGCCCCACGGTGTCCACCGTCTCGGCGATCTCCGTGTTCCAGTAATTGAAGGGGTTGAAGTTGTCTCCCTGGAAAGCGTCATCCAAGGCGCTGGCCGCGACGTTGAAGGCGTCGTCCTTGGCCGCGTTCTGCATGCGGCTGTTGCGCAGCTCCCGACTGTAGTCCAAGGACACGGTCATCCTCTCCGAGGGCTCGTAGCTGGCGTCGAGGCTGGCTATGATGGACCGCTGATTCTTTAGGCCGAAGCGGTCTCCGGCTCCGAGGTCGTCGTTCTGGAATTGGCCGTCCAAGCCGAAAGAGAACGTGTCGCTGGGGGTTACGGCCACCCCGAGGTTGGCTTTCTGGCGCTTGCGATCGGCCCAATTGTAGTTGCTCAGGCCCACGGCCTCCGGGTTCACGGGCGTATTGCCAGTCGTGTAGCCCGTCACCGTGCGCCGAGAGAGGCGGTACCCGGCATGCCAGCGCGACGAGTTGCCCGCATGATAGGCCAGGCCCGCTCCGGCGCCCAACTCATCTGTGCTGTCAAGGCGCATGCCCCGGTAATCCCATCGGTCCCAAAAGGTCTCGGCACTGACCGACAGGGGCTGGGTAACCTCGTAGTCCGCGCCGAGCTCGCTACTGTGACGGGTATAGGAGCCCACGTCGTTGTAGACGGGCTGGTTCTTGTCGTTTCTCACTGTTCTCCAATAGGACTCGCCGAAAGCCGCGTAACCAGGGAAAAGCACCTGATCCGAGCGATTGGCATAATCGTAGTAATGATACCTAATGGAAGTGCCAAGGCGCTCGCTGGGTTTGCTCGTGAGCGCCAAGCTCCCAGTGAGGGTGCGCACGTCCCCGTTGAAACGGGAAGCCGGCAGAATGGAGGGATCGGTAATATTGGCCGGCGCGCCTCCCACCCCGGCCATGGCCGAGTTGAGCGTGTACGGCAGCAAGCTCGTATTTTGGGTGGTCAGCCCCAAACCCGCGCTCGCGCTTAAGCGGCTCTTCATGGGAAGCTCCAACGAACCGGAGGCCGCCACTTCATGGGATTGGCTCGATGGGGCCAGGGACATCTGCCCTCTCGTAAAGCGCCCGCGGTTGTAGGCGTTGTTGTTGGCCACGTCCGCGTTGTTGGTCGCGGTAGCGTCGGTGTTCCGGAAGGGATTGGCCCATATTAAGGAGGCCGTGTTGTCCTCGAATTTTGTGAAGGTGTACTCGAGGTCCGCGGACCAGGCCTTCTTGTAGACCCCGGCCCCGGCGTTTATGGCCGTGGTTTGATAGCTGATGGGATCGGCCAGCTCCATGCCCGAGACGAAGAACTGGTCCTCGGTGTGCGCCAGCCCCGCCGCGCCCTGGGCGTAGCGCTCGTAGGTGCCCGCGCCGATCTGGCGCAGGCCCCGGCGCCTCTCGTCGGTGACCTTGACCCAGGCCTTGCCGTCCCGCGAAGGCTTGAATTCCAGGCCCAATGTTCCCTTTTCGCGGTCCAGCCTAAAAGAGGTCGGATCCGTGGCCGAGAGAACGCTGCGAATGATTGCCTGCTGCTGGATATCCTCTCCCGTCGTATCCGTGGTCGGCACCCCGCCGCGCTCGGCCCGAGTTTGCTCCGAGGCCTGGGCCCCTGCTTGGATTTGATTCGCGATTGGGAGATTGCCAGTTCCAGCCCCGCTCAAGATGAAGGTGCCTTGGCTAAAATTATGGAGGGTTCTGTCGAAGGAAGCCTCCGCCTTGAAGCCTCCGTAGCTGCCGACCTCGATCCGGTAATTCTCGTCGGCCCGAGTGGCGTTGCGGGCCTTGAAGTCGAGGAAGAAGGGGCTATCTGCCGCCTCGGCCTTGAGCCGCAAGTCGTTGACGAGAAAGCCGTCGCGCATGTCTCGGTACTCCTGGAACTTCTCCTTGGAGCCCAGCACGCTGACCCTGCGCCCGCCCAGGTCCAACCCGGCCGCCGTCTTGCCGCCCGCGAAGTCAATCATCCCGGCCTGCGCGCCGGGAACGAGCACCGCGAGAAGTCCCGCTTGGACGGCTTTTCTGATTCTCATAGGTTCTCCTTTTACCTTTGCAGAACGGCGCCCGAAGGGTGGTTGGATCCGTGGACCATGGAATGGCAGTTCAAGCAGGAGCGGCCCACGGCATAGACAGAGTTTCCGGCCAAGGTTCCCGACTGGTGGCGGCCCTGCATGTGGCATTGCTGGCAAAGCCGGGGCACCTTCGTGACCAAGAGCTTGTTATTGGAAGAGCCGTGGGGAGTGTGGCAGATGAGGCAGTCCTCCTTGACCGGTCCGTGTTCCCAGAGCATGGGCGCCTTTTTCTCGGCGTGGCACTCGAAGCACTTGTCGTTGACCGACTTGCCGGCGATGAGCTTCTCGCTCTGGGAGCCGTGGGGATTGTGGCACGAGGAGCAGGCCATCTTGCCCTGGCCGTCCGGCATCGAGGAGTCCCTTAGAGGGTGCTTGGAACGCTTGTGCAGGGCCGCGTTTACGTCGCGGTGGCAGGAAGCGCAAGTCTCCAACTCCGTCTCCTTCTTTAGGAGCCTGTCGTGCGAGCCGTGCATCTTGTGACAGCTCAGGCAGTCCGAGCCCTTGCGGTCATGGGCGCTGTTGGACCAAAACAGCCTTTGCTTATCGCCCGCATGGCAGGAAAGACAGGCGGCAGAGGCCTTGGCGCCCGCCGCCTTGGCCGGGTTGAAAATAGCGGCGACGTCCCCGGCCGCGTGGGCCCCGCCGGGACCATGGCAGGTCTCGCAGGATTTCTCGAATTCAATGCCCTTGGCCTTGGGCCAGGCCTTGGCATGAATGTTCTCCTTGAAATTCTCGCGGTCGGCGTGGCAGGACAGGCAGGTCGCCGCGCCGACGAATGCCGGCGCCGAGACTTTCTCTGTCTCGGCGGGCGCCGCGGCAGGGGCCGGGCTCGCCGTTTCCGGCTGCTGGGCCCACGCGACGATGGCCCAAGCCGATCCTATGACCGCCAGGAACGTCAACCGGCGAAGGTTGTGCAAGAGACGTCTAGCGGGGTGGATGGTCATCTGATTCTCCTTTTAGCTTCTCGTTCATTTTGGCAATCACGGAGAAAAGCCGCGATGACGTCCGGCAGCCTGGAATTTGATTTAAGTCATCCAGCCTTGGGGTAAGCCTGGCGGCCGCCCTCAGGCGGGCCTCGTCAAGAACCCGCACGCGCCGCCCTTGAAGGGAGATCATCCTCTTGCGCGCCAGCTCCGCCAAGGTCCTGCTCACGACCTCCGGGGAGGTTCCCAGGAGCTCGGCCAGCTCCTGCCGGGACTCGGTCAGCATGAAAGTCGCCAGGGAGTCGCCCTGGGCTTGCGCTTGCAGGGCCAAGGCCTTGGCCAGCCTTTCGCGCACGGTCGAACCGGAGAGGTTGCTCACGAAGTCCTCGGACTCCCCCAAGCGGCCGGCCAAAGTCCGGGCGATAAACCGCGCCAGATCCGGATAGGCCTGCCAAAGCTGGGTGAAGCGCCCGGAGTCTATGAAGCACGCGTGGGACTCCTCCATGACCTCCGCCGTCGCGGCGTAAGGCTGCCCGCAGACCAAGGCGCGCTCTCCGGCTAGGCCCGGCCCGCGTATGATGCGTATGATCTGCGAATGCCCGGCCTTGTCCGTGCGCACGAGCTTGACGCGGCCCGAGCAGATGAAGAAAAGCGCCAGGGGATTGTTGTCCTGGTAAAAGAGGATGTTGCCGCGGACATAGCGGTTGGACCGCCAGTTCGAGGCAATCCTCCCCGCGACCGGGCCGGGCAGGCCCTGGCCTTCGAGCCAGCCCCGCAGCTTGCAGAGCGGGGCCGAGCCGCACTGCCCATTGGGCTTCTTCATTGTTCCCGCGGCGTCACCGACGCCGGATCGAAATAGGGCCGAGCCTTTTTCAGGTTGGATTCCTCCTCAGCCTTGCGCCGGGCGGCGAGGACCTCCTCAAATAGCTTCTTGAGGAAGGCCGATCTCTCCTCGAACTCGGCCCGCCTTCCGATCTTGCGGACGCGGGAATCGTACGAAAGGAAATCAACGATGGCCTTGGTATCCTCCCGCGCGAAAGGCTTGCCCGCGCCGCTGGATCTGGCATGCATGCGCTCGACGTAGCGGTTCCAGTCCCGCCGATACTTTATCGGCGAGTTGATGGGCCGGGCCAAGGTGTGGCACTGGGAGCAGGTCTTGGAGAAGACCGCGTAATTGGCTCTCTGGGCCTCGGGATAGGAGGACACGTCCACTTGACCCGGCCCGAGGTCGTAGTAATACTTGGCCTTAAGCTGCTCGGGGGAGAACGCGGCCTCCGCCAGGACCGCGACGGCCAGAACGACAAACCCGGCTCGAATTGGATTCATGACACCACCTCTTCGCGGGCGCGCAGGGCCCGCGCCTTGGCAAACTGCTCCAGGCATTTGGCCGCCGCGCCCTCGACGATGACTTGAGCCTGTTTGGCGCTGTCCTCCTTTCGCTCCATGCTTTTTGCGACCACCCCCCTCAAGTCGTCCAGATCGTATAGGTAGACGCCTGAAAGCCTAGCACATTCGGGATTTACGTTGCGGGGCAAGCCTAGATCGATGAGGAAAAGAGGCTTCTTGCGCCGGGCCAGCTTAAGCTTGAGCCACGAAGGCTCCACGAAAGGGCTGGGGCAGGAGGTCGAGAACACCGCGACATCGGCCTCGGCCAGCATCTCGAGCCCCGCCTCGAAGGCGACAG
The DNA here is from genome assembly GCA_016218575.1 of Elusimicrobiota bacterium. Lineage (NCBI taxonomy): Bacteria > Pseudomonadati > Elusimicrobiota > Elusimicrobiota bacterium. The sequence goes on along the minus strand of JACRDN010000017.1, from coordinate 201,228 downwards.
CGCGGCCCGAGAAGCGCAGGGCCAGCTCCTCGGCCTTGCCCAGCGTCCGGTTGGCGACCGCGATCCGGCTGAAATTCTTGGCGGCCAGATGCCGAATCGCCGCCTCGGCGGCTTCTCCAGCCCCGAACACCACCGCCTGTCCGCTCCGCTCCGGGCCGAAAATCCTTCCCGCCAGGAGGGCCACGGCCCCTCCTATGGACCGGATTCCATTCTGGATCGCGGTCCGGGTCCGAACCTCCTTGCCGGCGGCGATCGCGCTCTGGAAAATGCGGTTGATCTCGGGCCCGGTCCGGCCGGTCGAGGCCGCCTCATGGTAGGCCTTCTTGACTTGCGCCAGGATCTCGCTCTCCCCCAGGATCCAGGACTCAAGCCCCGCCGCGACGCGGAATAAATGAAGCAGGGCCTCCTCTCCGGCGCGCTTGGAAATGAAGGGGTCCGCCTCCCGCCCGCCTCTTTGCTCAAACCAGGCTGAAACCATGTCCGGGGCCGCGGGATTGCCGGAGCAGGCGTAGAGCTCGAAGCGGCTGCAGGTGGACAAGACCACCATCTGCGCCAGCTCCGCCTCGGCGCGCAGGCGCGCGAGGGATTGCTGAAGGGACTGCGCGCAAGCCAGACGCTCGCGGCAGCCGACGGGGGCGCTGAGGTGGTTTAGACCTGTCTCGAAGAACGTCTCGCCTGGGCTTGGCACGCCCCATTGTCTTGCAACGTAACGACCACGCTATCAGCCCACGAGGCGCACCCGGCCAGCTATCTTCTCTCCGGGACGATAGCCGGGTTTGCGGTCGGAGATCAGCAGCTCCAGACGGGCCGCGATATTCCCCATGGGGAGGGAAGGTTACCCTTGGGGGCGGTTCCTCTCAAGGAGCCGAAGTTATCCACAGAAACTTCCCGCGAAGTTTTGGTGGACAACTGCTCGACGGCGTTAGGGCTTGCGACATAAGGCCCCTATTTACTCCGCCGGAGATTTCTTCGTGCGGCCCTTGGAGCCGTCGGCCCGGTACAGACAGACGTGGACCTTCTCGACCGTGACCAGCCCTTCCGAGATCATCTCGTCGAGCTTGGGCAGGAGCTTCTTGATGCGCTCCTCCGCGTCCACGATTTCGATGACGATCGGCAAATCGTAGGAAAGCTCGAGAAGCTTCGCCGTATGCAGGTGCGCCTTGCAGCCGAAGCCCTGGAAGCCTTTTATCACGGTGGCGCCCGCCATCCCCAGCCGGCGGGCCTCGTTGACGATCGCCTCGTACAGGGGAGCATGGTTCCACTTGTCCTGCTCCCCGATGAACACACGCAGCAGCTTCTGCTCACCTTCTAGTTTCATGGTCCCTCCTAAGGGCTGCGAGCCCTAAACTACGCCTCCCAGCCAAGAGCCGAGCCGGAAGAAAACAAACCCCAGGACGCCGCTTCCGGCGTAGTTGGCGAAGGCGCGCAACAACTGACCGTCGTTGACGAGATACGCGGTTTCGAAAATCAAAGTGGAGAATGTCGTGTACGCTCCGCAGAATCCCGTCATGAAAAACAGGCGGCCGGCCGGCCCCGACAATCCCTTGGCGCCGGCCCAGCTGTCGAACAGACCGATCGCGAAACAGCCGCTGATATTCACCGCGAGAGTGCCGTAAGGAAACGACGCGCCGGCGTGCGAATGAACGGCGGTCGCCAAAAGATACCGCGCGATCCCCCCCATCAGGCTGCCCGCGCCGAGACATATCGCCTTATCCATGCTTACCTCAAAAAAAAGACCCCTACCGTTTCGGTAGGAGTCATCAGCCCGTTTCCGGGCGGTTGTGGGGCGAACTCCATCGCCCTGGCAGCGGGGGCCAGGCCGCCGTCCTCCGCTGCTCCAAAAAATGATTATACTGTTTTAAAAGGGCTGGGTGCTATGTCAAGCCGGAGGGCGCCGGTTGGCCCGAGTCTGGAAGATGGGGGGCTCGAGGATGTGCTTCTTCACCGTGCAAAGATTGACGGCGTTGACGATGCCCTCTCGATATTTTTCCGGGAATCCCGGCGGGAGGAGGATCTCGAGGGAAACCTTGCAGACCCTGTGCCCCGCCTCATCCCAGTCCGCGGTCTCCACCAGCTCCAGCCCTTCCGTGGCGATGCCCCGCTTCTGGCAGAAGCCCAAGGCGAAAATCCCCGCGCAGGTCCCGATGGAGGCCAGGAATAGGTCAAACGGCCCGGGCGCGCTCGCGTCCCCGCCCGCCTCCCGGGGCTGATCCGTGGATACCGTAAAGCCCCTCACCTCGGCGGACACCCGCCTGTTTCCGGGAAACTTGATCTTGATTTCCATATGGCGGCCCTCCGCGATTGCCTCACGCAACGAAAAAGCCTCTCGGCCGAGGGATTAAGCCGTCCCGCTCCGGACCTGCTGGAGCACGATCCGCCGTTCCTCCATGGACAGCAGATTGTCGCAAGCGGGATAGAGGAATTGCTCCTCTTTGAAGTTGTGGTCGCGCAAGACTCTCTCCATCGCTTCCACGAATTGCCGAGCGCGCTTTGCGTCGCATGCGTTTAGGGCCGCGAGGGCTCCCGTCTTGCCCTCCCGGATCAGCTCATGCTCCATGCTCATGACCCGAATGGGGCCCATCGCCAAATCCGGAGCGTTCCTGGCCACAGCCGGGAAAAGAATGCTCTCCTCCCAGCGGATATGGCGCTCGAGCCGCGCGTCGAACTCCGCGAATTTGGCTGCGGCCTCCCGGCCGGAGTCGAAGGCGACATCCGCCAAAAGCGCGTCTATCTCCCTATGATCCCGTTCAAAAAACTCCGAGACTCGGTCCTGGGGCTCGTCTTGCTGTTTTTCCATCTATCCTCCTAGAAGAAACCGGCCTACGGCCCCCAATGCCCGCCGAGCGGGGGCCGCTTGAAATTGGCGCAGGCAGGGCGGGAGGTGACGTTGGCCGGAAGGGCGCGCTTGCGGCGGTGCGTGCAGACGTTGCGCGTCCTGCCCAGGCTATCGGCCTCCAGCTCGCAATAGCGGCACTCGACGCACCGCCTCGTCTTGGCTTTATTTTTCATTTCCCCACTCCATCCCAAAGCGCGTCCACGCCCCGCTGCATCCGTTGCTCCATCTCCGGCGTCAAACCCTTGAAGCGGCCTTGGGCGCGCAGGTAGTCTCCCACCGGCTTGCGCCTGGGCACCGGAACGTTGACGCGGGCAACACCGTTCTCCACCTCGTAGAGCCGAAACAACCCTGTTTGAACCGCCAATCGCGACAAACGCACGCTGTCTTTCGGGTCGCTCTTCCATCCCGGAGGGCAAGGGGACAGCACGCGGATGAAGCGGAAGCCCTTGACGGCCCGCGCCTTGGCGAACTTGCGCGTCATATCCTCGGCATAGGCCGGCGTGGCCGTGGCGAAATAGGGGATGTGGTGGGCCAAGACGATCGCGTCCAAGTCCTTCTTGGGGCGGGGGCTGCCGCGGGCGCCGGGCGTCGACATCGTCCACGAGCCCTCGGGGGTGCCCCCGCTGCGCTGGACCCCCGTGTTCATGTAGGCCTCGTTGTCGTAGCAGACGTAAAGGAAGTTCTCGTCGCGCTCTGCCGCCCCGGAAAGGGCCTGCAGGCCGATGTCGAAGGTGCCGCCATCGCCGGCCCAGGCCACGACCATAGTCTCGCGGTCGCCGCGGGCGACAAGCCCGGCCTTGACCCCGGTGGCCGCGGCCGCGGCCGCGGCGAAGGGGCTGTGCAGGACGGGCAGGTCTATGGAGCTTTTAGGCGCCGGACCGGCCAAGATCGTCCAACAGCAGGCCGGAATCACGAAAACGGTCTTCTCTCCCAGGCCCTTGAGCGCGTAGCGCATGGCCAGCGTCGCGCCGCAGCCCTGGCAGGCGAGATGCCCGGAGCGCATCAGCTCCTGGGGCGGGATCGAGGTCTTCATCTGGAGTCCTCCGCCCAGGTTTCGGCCTCTGACGCGCTCAGAGGGGCATCGTGCGCGCGCCGCCAAACTTCCTGCAGGAGTTCCACGGTGATGTCGCCCCCGCCCAACCCCGCCACGGTGCCGCGCACGCAAATGCCCGAGGCCGGGCGGAGCGCGGCCTTGATTTCCTGCGCGAAAATCCCCCCCGCTCCCGGCGAGTAATTGCGGTCCACCACGGCCAAGCGCAGGCCCGGGCGGACAAAGGCGCGCAAGGCCTTGGCGGGAAAGGGCCTAAATGACCGCAGGCGCAGGTTGCCGGCCGCAAGCCCCCGCTCGCGCAATGCGTTCACCGCGGCCACGGCGGTCGAGCCCACCGCGCCGGAGGTCACGAGAACGGTCTCGGCGTCCTCGCACCGATAGGTCTCGAGCTGGCCGTAGCTGCGGCCGAAGGCGCGGCCGAATTCCTGGCCGACCTCCTCGATGACGTCCTCGGCCTCGGCCATGTCCGCGGCCATTCTCCGGCGCAGGCGCAGGTACTCCCTTGGCCCCACGAGAGCCCCGAAGGTCCTGGGCCGCTTCGGGTCGAGAGAGAACTCGGGGTTAAACGGGGGCAGGAAGGCGTCGACGTCCTCCTGGCTCGGAACGTCCACCGGCTCGTAGCTGTGCGAGAGGGTGAAGCCGTCGAGCACCACCATCGCCGGAAGCATCACCCGCTCGGCGATCTTGAAGGACATCAGCACGGTGTCGAGGATCTCCTGGTTGTTCGAGCAGTAAAACTGCATCCAGCCCGTGTCTCGCTGGGATAAGGAATCGGTTTGGTCCGTCCAAAGGTTCCAAGGCGCGGCCAGGGCCCGATTCACGTCGATCATGACCGCGGGAAGGCGCGCCCCCGCCACCCAGTGCAAAAGCTCGTGCATGTACGCCAGGCCTTGGGAGGAGGTCGCGGTGAAGGTCCGCGCTCCGGCCGTGGCCGCTCCCAGGATGGCCGCCATGACCGAGTGCTCGGACTCGGCGGCGATGAACTGGCCGGCAAACTCGCCAGAGGCCTTCATCTCCGCCAGAAGCTCGAAGGCCTGGGTCTGCGGCGTTATCGGGTAGCCCGCGGCAACCTGCACGCGCGCCAGCTTGGCCGCCACGGCCGCCGCGTGGTTGCCCATCAGGACTTTCTTCATGGCGTCGCCTCGGCCAGGAACTCGACGCAGCCGGCTGGGCACTCCTCGACGCATATCCCGCAGCCTTTGCAGTAGTCCATGCCGATAATGGGGACCTTGTCCGTCAGCCGGACGCAGGCTTCTGGGCAATACTTCCAGCAGATTTGGCAGCCAGTGCAGGACTCGGCATGGATGACCGGGCGCATGGTGCGCCAGTTGCCGGTATGGTTGTCGGCCATCGACCCGTCCGAGATGATGACGCGCGGAAACGACTTGGGATCGCCTTCAAGAAAAGGCATGCCGCGCCCCCAGGACGAAATCGTAGGCGCGCCGCGCCGCCTCGGCGTTCTCCTCCGCCTTGGCCGGCACCGCCTCGCGCACGCAGAAGAGCAGAGGCTCGAGCGCGCAAAGCTTTAAAACCGCGGCCGCGGCGCCGCACATGGCCGTGTTGACGACGGGGTTGGCGGCCGAGCCCAGCTTGAGCTCCCGCGCGATGCGCAGGGCCGGCACCCCCACCCAGCACAGCCCAGGCGCGCGCGCGGCCAGGAGCGGCAGGGACGCGCTCTCGGCGTTGGTGAGCACCAAGCCGCCGGGCTTGAGTCCCTTGAGGATGTCCGAGGCGTACAAGGTCGGGTCGAGCACGACCAAGGCATCCGGCTCGTAGATGCGGGTGCGCACGAGGATGGGCTTATCGCTCAGGCGGGCGTAGGCGGCGACGGGAGCCCCGCGGCGCTCCACCCCGAACTCGGGAATGGCCAGGCACTGCTTCTCCCCTTGGCGCAAGACCGCCTCGGCCAGGATCTTGGCTGCCAGCACCGTTCCTTGGCCGCCGCGGCCATGGAAGCGAATCTCAAACATGCTTATTTCTCGCGCAACGAAGCGGCCAGAGAGGCGCGTTGACTCAAGAACTGTTTTATGCTATCTTGAAAATATAATCAAGTAGAGATACTGTGCCGAACAATGAAGAGCTGGTCTTCAGGATCAAGGCGGACTTCCTCAAGTCCCTGGCCCACCCCGTTCGTCTCGAGGTCATCGAATACTTGAAGAACAAGGAATCCTCCGTGGGCGAGATGGTGAGGGAGCTGGGGGTGGAGCAGTCGGGTCTCTCCAAGCACCTGGCCATCCTGCGGCAAGCCGGAATCCTCTCTTCGCGCCAGGAAAAAGTGACGGTCTACTACTTTGTCCGCGATCGCGAAATATTCAGCGTCCTGAGGCCGATCGCGGAAATTCTACGCAAGAAGCTCGCGGAGAGCAACGAGGTGCTGGCGCATCTGGCCAGAGTCTGAGCAAGCATCTCCCAGCATCCTTCACAGCCGCCCCAGCAGCCTAAGAAGCCCGTCCAGGATGGTCACCGGATGCGGCGGACAGCCCGGGATGAAGAGATCCACCGGCACCACCGCGGCCGCCCCTCCGAGATGGTCCTCTGAACCGACGAAAGGCCCGCCGCTGATGCCGCAGGCGCCGACGGCGATCACCAGGCGCGGAGGCGGAACTGCCTCGTAGGCGATGCGCAGGGCCTGGCTCATGTTGCGGGTCACCGGTCCGGTGATGACGAGGCCGTCGGCGTGGCGGGGCGAGGCCACGAACTGTATACCGAAGCGCCCGAGATCGAAGACGACGTTGCCGAGCGCGGCCAGCTCCGCCTCGCAGGCGCTGCAGCCGCCGGCGCTGACCTGCCGAAGCTTCAGCGAACGCCCGAAGAGCCGCCGCATCTCCGCCCCCAAAGAATCGGCCAGCTTCGCCTCGTCACCGGTCACGAGCAAGTCCTCCCGGCGGCTGGCCGCCAGGCGATGGTCCTTGGTGAAAGCGACGGCCCCCTCCGGGCAGGCCGCGGTGCACTCGGCGCAGAAAAGGCAGCGGCCCAGATCAAGGGCGAGGAAATCCCTCTGGCCGCCCTCCTTGGCGTCGGCTTGGCGCGTCTCAAGCGCCGACGTAGGGCAGGCGTCTATGCAGGCCGCGCAACCCGCGGCGCAGAGCTCCCGGCGGATCAGCGGCCTTCCCCGGAAGCGCTCCGGAAGGCCGGGGTCCCCGTCCGGGAAATCCGACGTCCGATAGCCTTGCTTAAGACGGTTCTTGAGGATATCGATCATGGGTTCTACAAGTCGTGCCCCGCGTAGGAGAGATTGAAGCTCTTGTTGCAGAGAGGAAAATCGGAGATTTCCCCCCCGCGCAAGGCCATCGCCAACCCCATCCAATTATGGAAGGATGGATCGACGACCTTGTACCACTCGAATCGGCCGTCTCCCCGGGTCTTGGCCACGTGGCAGACCTCGCCGCGCCAGCCTTCGACCAGGGAAACCGACACCCGCCCGCCCGCCAAGGCCCCGCACGGACTTACAGCGCCTCCCTCCGGAAGATGCTGCAAGAGCGAGCCCAGAAACTCAAGGGATCTCTGCGCCTCCAGGAAACGCACCATCGCTCGGGCAAAGACGTCGCCAGAGTCGAGCTTGATGACCGGGATGTGCCTGAAGCGAAAAAACCCGAAAGGGTGGTCCTGCCGCGCGTCGCGATCCACTCCGGCCGCGCGGGCGCAGACGCCGACGAGCCCCAGATCCTCGCAAACCTTCCTGGACACCGTTCCCGTGTCCTCGAGGCGGGAAATGACGGAGGGCTCGCCGAAGAACATGTCCGCGACCTCTTTGACCTGCGCCACGGAGCGCCTCACCGTCTCGAGCATCTTGACCCGCATGCCGTCCGGGATGTCGAAAATCGCGCCGCCCGGCTTGAGCATGCCTTTCCCGTAGCGATTTCCGCACACCAGCAGCAGCATGTTCAGGAACTCGCCGCGCATGCGGCCGAAATAGGCCGTGGCCGGCAGGTAGCCGATGTCGTTGCTGATCGCGCCGAGATCCCCGATGTGGTTGGAAAGCCGCTCTGTCTCCAAGGCGACGGCCCGCAGCGCCTCGGCCCGCAGGCTCACCGACGTCCCGGCAAGCGCCTCGCAAAGCATGCAATGCGCCCAGGCGTGGGCCACGGCCGTGTCGCCGCAGATGGACTCGGCGACCGAAAGCGAACGGCGGTCCGGCCCCTCGCCCAGCAGGCGCTCCGCTCCGCGGTGCTGATAGCCAAGCTGTATCTCAAGATGGTGCACCGTTTCTCCGTGGCACTGGAACCGGAAATGCCCCGGCTCGATGATACCGGCGTGGATCGGGCCCACGGCCACCTCGTGCACCTCGTCCCCCTGTTCCTGGAAGAACGGGACCTTGTCCGGCAAGGCGCGGCGCACGGGCTTAAGCCAGGGATGGCCCTCCGGAACCACGCCGGAATTTTCGTGGATCTCCCGCTCGAAAAGATGCGCCTGGGGCAGGTCGGGCGTCAGGGAGGGGTAGCTCGCCGCCGGCTCAGACGCCGCGAGATACAATTTGCCGCCGAGGTCGTCGGCCAGCGCCGCGAACAGGCCGGCGGGCGCGCGCCCGCCATTGGCCTGGCAAAATAGCGCGCAGAGGCGGTGCTTGGCCGCGGCCATCTTGAGGATGCCGGACCGGAAATCCTCGATGGGCACGACCGGAACCTTCGAGACGGCGACCGACTCGCCGTTCCTGATCGACGCGAAGCGAGATGTCGGGCTCATGGCTGGCTCCCGTTGAGAAGCCGCGCGGCGTCGCCGAGGACCGAGGTGAGCCAGCCCGGCAGCCACAGGCCGAGAAAGACGACGCCAGCCATGAAGGCCATGGGGGCCGCCACCAACAGCGGGGAATCGCCCCGCGCGGCCTGCTTGGACTCCTTGTCCGGCGGCACGCCGTAGACGACCGAAAGGACGGTCGTGGCCATGCCGATGAAGATGACGGCGAGCAAAGCGACAAAGCCGATGGCCACGCCGAGACGGCCGCCGTTGACGGCCGCGCGCAATATGGAAAACTCGCTGACAAACGGGGCGAAGGGCGGGGATCCCGTGATCGCCACGAAGCCCAGAAGGAATAGCGTCGCGGAGATCGGCGCGCGGCGCAGCGCGCCGCGCGCGTGATCCATGGTCTTTCCGCCGAAGGCGCGGTGGATGTTGCCGGCAGCGAGGAACAGGACGCCCTTGGTGAGGCCATTGTTGATGAGGTGGAGGAGCGCCGCCGAGCTCCCCGCCGGGCCCAGACCCACGCCGAGGGCCAGTATGCCCATGTGCTCCACGCTGGAGTAAGCCAGCATCCTCTTAAAATCGCGCTGGCCTATGATGAACGCGGCCGCCGTCGCGATGGAGAGCAGGCCCATCAAAACGAGCAGATCTCGCGCGAAATCGGCCAGCCCGGCCGCGGCGCAGACCTGGAACGCCCTCAGTATCCCGAGAAACGCCGTGCTGGTGACGACCCCCGCCAGTATAACGCCCGCCACGCCCGGCGCCTCGCCATAGGTATCCGGCTTCCAAGAATGAAGAGGTGCCAGGCCCATTTTCGTTCCGTAGCCCACCAACAGGAAAATAAACGCCCCCTTAAGCCACGGCACCGACAGCGTCCCGGCCCTGGAGAGCAACGTGTCGATGACGAGCGGGTCGCCGGGCCCCTGGTAAGGCAGGGCCGAGAGAGCGAGGAAGAAGGTCCCGAGGAGGGCCAGTCCGATGCCGAGCGAGCCCATCATGAGGTACTTCCAGGTCGCCTCCAGGGATCGCTCGTTGTGGTTGAAATGAACCAGCGGTGCTGCGGCCAGCGTCGCCGCTTCCATCCCCACCCAGAGGAGTCCCATGTGGCGGCTCACGCACACCAGCGTTACGGCGGCCAGGATGAAGGAGAGGCACGCCGTGAAGAGGCGGTTATGCCTGTCCTTGCGCAGGCGCAAATACTCCAGGCAGTAAATCGAGCAGATGACGAACAGCGCGCTCGACAGGCTCAGGACCACCAAGTCGAGCTGGTCGATGTAGAACCAGCCGGAGGCGGCGGCCGGCGGAAGGCTCTTCCAGCAGGCGGAGACGGCCGCGGCGTGGACGGTAAAGCCGAAGGGAAGAATCCACGGCCGGCGCTCATCGCTGCTAATGGCAAGCGCCGCCAGACCGATGAGGACGGGTATGCCTACAAGGAGTAAGTAAATCGGCATCTAGGCCTCGACCCTCCGGGCTCGGCACAGATGCGGCAATGGAATTGACTGCAGCATCTAGTCGCTCAGCCTCGTCAGTTTCTCGGTGCTTATGGAATCGAAGGCCCTCGCGATGTGGTTGATGACGATTCCCATGACGAACACGGCGACGAAGACATCGAGCAGGACTCCCATCTCGATGAGCCAGGGAATCTCGTAGGAGATCGCCAGGCCGAAAAGATAGATGCCGTTCTCAAAGACGAGGTAGCCGATGACCTGGGTCACCGCCTTGATCCGGCTGATCATCATCAACATTCCCATCATGACGGTGGAGAGCGAAACGGGGATCAGAAGGCTCGTCCGAAGGCCGGGCGGCACGGGAAGGCGCTCGGCGAGAACGAAGGACACGCCGATGAGGGCCGCTCCGAGCAGCAGCGACGGGGTGTACCCCACCATCGGCCCTACCTCGCGCCGGATCTTGACCTCGCGGATCGCGTACATCAAGATGCGCGGAATCACCATGCCTTTCAGGATGAACATTCCAGAGGCAAGCAGGAGGGCCCGGGGATGGAACCCTCCCGCGTGGATGGTCAAGGGCAAGAGCCCCAGGCACATCCCTTGCAGCGCCACGATCTTGATGCAGCCCGTCAGAGAGGAGGAGCCCAGCAGGTACAGACTCAGGAAGACGATGAAGGCAAGGATGAGTTGGGAGAGCTGTTCCATGCCGCTATCTCAAGGTCAAGATGAGCCCGAACGCCGCGGCGCAGATCGCGGCCACCAACAGCTGAGGCACCCTGACCAGCCGCAGCCGCGCCATGCTCGATTCCACCAAGCCTATCGCCGCCGCCGCGGCGGCCAGACCGATCAGGAGCGAGCCCGCAGCGCCCAACAGCGGGATCTCCGGCAGGATCAGGCGCACGAGCAGGCTCGTCATCAGCACGAGCTTAAGCCCCGCGCCATGAAGGATGAAGGCCAAATCCGGCCCGCCGTGATCCAAGACCATGACCTCGTGGATCATCGTCAACTCGAGGTGCGTGTTCGGATCGTCGATGGGAATTCTGGAGTTCTCCGCCAGCAGCACCACGAATAGGCTGCCGAGGGCCAGGAGAGTGCTCGCCGCGGCGCTGGGGCCGCCGTGGGGCGCGAACATGCGAGCCAGGGAGAGCTCTCCGGCGCGGTACGCGAGGCTGGCGAAGGCCAGGATCAGCGCCGGCTCGGCGAGGCTGGCGAAGGCCACTTCGCGGCTTGCGCCCATGCCCTCGAAGCTCGATCCGGTGTCCAGGGCCGCAGCCACCGTGACGAAACGGCCCAGCGCGAACAGATAGGCGAAGAGGATCGCGTCGCCATTGAAGGAGACCAGCGGGGCGCCGGCCAGCGGAACCAAACAAGCCGCCGCGATGGCGGCGGAGAGCGAAACGACGGGGCCAAGGCGGAACACCCAGGTCGTCGTTTCGCTATAAACCGCCCCCTTGCCCAGGAGCTTGATCGTGTCATGGAGCGGCTGCAAGACCGGCGGACCCTTGCGCCCCGCGACCGCGGCTTTCGTCTTGTTGATGATCCCGAGCATGACTGGCGGCACCAGCAGCACGATCGTGAGATAAGACGCGACGAGCTTTAGAGTTTCCATAAGAGAATGACTACGAGAAAGGCCGAGACATACAAGAGATAGAGCTGCAATCGCCCATGCTGAAGCCGCCTCGGCACCGACAGCCAGTCCACCAATCGCGCCGCCAAAACCGGCAGCCAGCGCTCGAGCGCCGGGTCAGGCGTGCTGCTTTCGAAGGCAACCTTGGCCGGCCAGTACCCGAGGGGCGGATGGACCTCCTCGCGCGTGCCCAGGAGCCCGGCCAAGACCCTCGCCAGAGGCGCGGGATAGGACGAACCCGTATATTGCATGCGCGGCGTCGGGGCGGTGAAGCCGCAGCCCCACGTCGGCCCGCAAGCGACCCGGCGTCGGGCCAAAAGCGAGCGCCGCAACAGCCAGAACAGCGCGCTGAGCGCGCACACGCCCGCGCCCATCAGCCCGACCACCCCGAGCAGGCGCGACCACTGGTCCAGGCCCGCGCAGAGCAGCGCTGGCTCGATCCGACCGACCTCTCCGGCCGCCGCAAACGCGACTCCCAGCGCCGGGCCCGGAAATACGCCGATCCCGACGCAAAGCGCCGCCAAGAACGCCATGGGGCCCAGCATGATCCAGGCGGGTTCGCGGGCGCGGCGAGCCTCCTCGGAGCGGGGCTGGCCCAGGCAGGTCAAGCCGTAGCCCTTGGTAAACGCCACGACGGCGAAGGCCCCGACCGCCGCGAGGGCGGCCGCGGCCAGGGATGTCCAGAGCATGCCGTGCCCGGCATCGGGTCTTAACAGCCAGCTGTAGATCAACCACTCCCCGATGAACCCGTTGAGCGGCGGCAGGCCGCAGATGGCAGCGGCTCCGATCGCCGTCAGGACGCAGGTCCAGGGCATCCGCTTTTGAAGACCTCCGTAAGCCTCGATGTCCCTAGTGCCCACCGCCTGGTAGATAGCGCCCGCCGAGAGGAATAAAAGCGACTTGAACAGCCCGTGGTTGAGCGTGTGGAGGATGGCTCCCGAAAAGCCGAGCAAGGCGAGCGCCGGGCTGCCGACGGCCAAGCCGTAGCAGCCTAGGCCCCCTCCCGCCAGGATGATCCCGATGTTCTCGATGCTGCTGTAGGCCAGGAGGCGCTTGAGGTCGCGTTGCGCCATCGCGAACATGATGCCGAACACCGCCGTAATCAATCCGAGCGCTACGAGCGCGAGCGCAGCGGCCTTCGAAACGGGCCCCAGGATCATGAGAAGGCGCAAGAGGCCGTAGATGCCCATCTCGATCATGACGCCCGACATGGCGGCGGAGGCGTGGCTCGGGGCGGCGGGATGGGCTTCCTGAAGCCAGACATGCAGCGGCATGAAGCCCGCCTTCATGCCAAAGCCGATCAGGGCGAGCAGGAAAACCGCCGCCCGCTCCGCGGCGGGCAGCGCCGGAGCGGTGGCGAAGGCGGCGAACTCGAGCGAGCCGGCGTTGCGTCCCAGGAGCGCGAACAAGCCCAGCAGGCAAAGCGAGCCCACGTGCGCGCACAGGAGATACAGCAACCCGGCCTTGCGGACCTCCGGTCTGCCGTGTTCGCAGGAAACCAGGCCGAAGGCCGAGAGAGCCATCGTCTCCCAGGCGACCATGAACAAGAGGGCGTTGCGGGCGCCGACCAAAAGCGCCATAGCGGCCACCAGGACGAGAAAGAAAAAGCGGGCGGGCACCGCCGGGACGTGCCCGCGCGAGGCCGCGATGTAGCCCTCGCCGTAGATTCCGGCGCAGCAGCCTACGATCAGCACGAGCAAAAGAAAGCAGGCGGAGAGGGAATCGACGCCGAGGTGGAACACCGCTCCCGGAATAGGCCAAGCCCAGGCCAGCTCCGGCACCTTGCGCCCATGGAGCACCGTCCAGGCAAGCGATCCGCCGAAGGCCCCCCCCGCCCCCAAGCCCGCGATGACGATGGCTCGCGCCCAAGCACCGGAGCGGGAAAACAAGCCGGAAAGGACCGCCGCGAGGCTCACGGAGAGCACGGCGGCCAAAAGGAAAGTCATGGCATCCGCCTCGCGCAGGCAAGAAGCTCCGTCTCGGGAGCGGGCTTGTCGAGCAGGCGCCTAAATTCGGCGTCATGCAGGGCGGAGGCGACCTTGGCGAGGATGGCGAGATGAGCGCGAACGGTGGGGCTCACCAGAGTCCAGACGACCCGAACCGGGGCGGCGCCCTGCGATTCGAACGACACCGGCTTCTTTAGAAAACAAAGAGACAGGGCGGGCCGGTCCACGCGGAAGACGAGGGGACTGCGCGCATGCGGGATGGCGATGCCATCGATGATCGTCGCTCCCTTGGCCTCCCGGTCCCAAAGCGCCTGCGCCGCCAGGGCCTTGTCGCCGACACTCGCCAGAGGCAGACGCTCCGCCACCGCCGCGATCACGGCCTTCTTGTCGTCGCCTGGAACGTCGTAGTGGATGTTTCCCTCCAGCAACGAAGCGAGTTGGCAGGGGGCGTCCGCGGATTCGGACAAGCGGTAAAGCGCCGCCGCCGGGATCTTGCGATGATTCGCCCACTCCAGCAGGTCAACGCGGTTGAACCGGTAGTGGCCGTTGATCATGAAGGCCGGCAGGCATTCCTCGTTGATCCATCTTGAAAGCGTGGACTCGGAGACGTTGAGCATCTTGGCGGCGTCGCGCAGGCTTATGTCCATGGGTTTATCTTCGCTAAAGCTTCCATGCCAGCAGCGCCAGCAGAAACAGCGCCACGGCCAGCATGTAATATTGCAGGCGGCTGCGCTGACGACGCTTGGCCCATGCGAGCGCGCTCACCGCGGCGGAGCCCAGAGGCGTCAAGAGCCCGTCCAGAATCCGATCCTCCGTGTGCGTCGAAAACCCGGCTCGCTCGGGCCAGTAGCCCGCCGGGGCTTGGTGGCGCGCGTGGGCGCCGAGCACGCGCGCGAAGGCGCTTGTGAGCGGCTGGGCGAAAGAGGAGGCCGTGTACTGCATGCGCGGCGCGGGTGCTGTGAAGCCGCAGCCCCACGTCGTCCCCGAAGTCACCCGGTCTCCGAGGAGCAGAAGCCGCCAGAGCGCCAGGACGGCGCCGAGGGCGATGACGCCCGCGCCGACGAGGCCGATCAGCCGGACGTTTTCGGCAAAGCCGCTCAACGCGAGGCGGGCCGATTCCAAGGAGACGCCGCAGACCACGGCGGACGCCCTTGCGGCCAGCCGGAGAGCGGGAGCCGGATAAAGGCCGATGAAGACGCAGAGCGCGGCAAGCGCCGCCATGGGAAGGATCATCGCCGGGGCGGCCTCTTTCGCCGCTCGCGCGGCATCGGTCCTGGGCGCTCCCAAACACAGGGTCCCATACGCTTTCGTAAAGCACGCCAGCGCCAAGCCGCCGATGAGGGCCAGCCCCCCGATAGAGGCGGCGGCAAGCCCCGCCCCGCCGATGTTCAGGGCCGAGGCCGCCGCCATGTAAACGAGCCACTCGCTGATGAAACCGTTGAGGGGCGGTATGCCTGAGATCGCCGCCGCCGCGACCAAGGACAGTGTCGAGGTCCATGGCATCGCCTTAAGCAGCCCGCCTCCGGCCTCGATGTTCCGCGTGCCCAGAGCTTGATAGAAGGCCCCGCTGCCGAGAAAGAGCAGGGATTTAAAGAGAGCGTGATTAAGCGTGTGAAGGATCGCGCCCGTAAATCCCAGGAGCGCGAGCCCCGGCCGCTGGCGCGAAAGACCCAGGCAGCCCAAGCCGAGCCCCAGAGAGATGATGCCGATGTTCTCGACGCTGTGATAGGCCAAGAGGCGCTTCAAATCGTGCTGCGCGAGGGCGAAAAGAACGCCGCCGACGCCGGACGCCACTCCGGCCAGGATCAAGGCGACCGCCCAAAAGTCCGGCACGGAGCGCAGCATCCAGATCAGCCGGAGGAAACCGTAAATCCCGACCTTGATGACCACTCCCGACATGACGGCCGACACATGGCTGGGCGCGGCAGGGTGGGCCTCCTGCAGCCAGACATGAAAAGGAGCAATGCCCGCCTTCACGCCGAATCCGATAAAGGCGAGCGACAGCAGCAGTCCGGACTGCCTCGCGCTAGGGGGCATGGCGCCTCGGATCGCGTCAAAATCCAAAGTCCCGGCGGCATGCCCCAGCACCGAGAAAAGAATGAACAGGGCCAAGGTCGCGGTGTGGGTGCAGACGAAATAGAGGAAACCCGCGCGACGCACCTCGGCATGCTCGTCTTCGATGACGATGAGAAAGAAGCTGGCCAAGGCCATCACTTCCCAGGCGAACAGGAAAAGAACGGCATTTTTCGCGCAGACGACCGCGGCCAGGGCCGCGGTCAGCAAAAGGAACAAAGGCCTAGCCGACCTGCTTGAAGACAGGGTCTGCGAACGGCGAATATAAGCCTCGCCGTAGATTCCCGATAGCAGGCAGACGATGAGCACGGCAAGAAGGAAAAAGGAGGACAGCCCATCGAGGCAAAAAACCAGGCGCGCCGAGGGCAGGGACCACGGGACGGAGGTTTCAGGCGAGGCGCTTGCCATGACGGCCGCCAAGCCGGCCAGACAGCCGGTGACCAAGGCGGCCAGGTATGCCGCGGACGCAATCCCTGGTCGCCGCCATGCCAAAGCGCTGATCAGGGCGCCGACAAGGAGAAGCGAGAGGGAGACGTTCAACATTCGATTGATGGTACCATTTCTAAAAAAATGGAATCAATAGTTATAGGAGAATATGCTCATATATATGGAATGATGCTGCACATCTGCCAGGCCGGATATGAGACCTTCGCGGCCAAAGAACTCGGCACCAAGCCGCAGCGGAGCGGGCCTGGCTGGGTCGCGGGGCCTGAGGCGGCTGGAGAACAATGCTTCACCCACCTCTGCCTGCGCGAGCCTGCCGCGGCAGGCGGCGCCTCGCTGAACGCCCTGGCCGGAGGCATTGCCGACTTTTTCCTCGCTTCCGTGCGCCGGGAACGTTTCGAGACCCCCTGGCCCTTCGTCGCGGAGTCCGCCGGCTTGCCGGGGCTTGGGCGCCGGACAAAGGGAGTGGCCGAGGAGGCTCTGGCAAGGATCAGGGCGCGCATGTCACGAGTGGCCAAGCTCGCGGTCCCGGGGCGCCCTCGCATCGGCCCAGCGAGGGGCCTCTTCATCTATCTGACAGCATTCGACGCGGCCTTTATCGCGCGCGAGGCAGTCTGCGGCGGCCAGCGGCGCATGGCCGACGACCCCCGCGCGCCCTCGCGCTCATACCTAAAGATCGAGGAAGCCTACGGCTTGCTCGCCCAAGAGCCCGCTCCCGGAGAGACCGTGGTGGACCTCGGCGCGGCCCCCGGCGGCTGGAGTTACAGCGCCGCCAAGCGCGGCGCGCGGGTCTGCGCGGTGGACAACGGCCCGCTCAAGGGCGGGGCGCTGCACCCGGAAATCCGCCATCTCGAGTCCGACGCTTTCTCTTTCGAACCGGAGTGCTCTGTCGACTGGCTTTTCTGCGACATGGTCGAGGACCCCGATCGCGTCCTGGGTCTGGTGGGGCGCTGGCTCAAGCACCGCTGGTGCCGCCGGCTGGTGGTCAACCTTAAGTTCGGGCGGCTCGATCCATTGACCCTGGCGCGGCGCTGCGGCGAAGTCCGCGCGCGCTGCAGACTCTCCCGGCTGCGGCATCTCTACCATGATCGCGAGGAGCTTACTTTGGCCGCGGAAGCCGCATGAATGTCTTGAATCAGCCTTTCGCCGAGCCCGCCGTCCCCCTCCCATCCAAAAATAAAAGGCTTCATGGAGCCAGCCACAGACGGCGGCGGGCGGCCGGAGCAAGCATGAACAAGTGCCGATGCCTCTCGAGCAGGCGCAGCGGGAACAGGTTGCCGAACGCGACCGCCCCGTCGCGCTCCATCCCGGAGCGGGCCTTGCGCGATATCCTCGAGGACAAGCTCTTCGCGTCTCTTTTCGAGAATTCTATCGTTGAGATGGCCACGCGGGTGGAATGGATTAGAAAGGAACCTCTTCAATGCCCCCGTCGCCGGAGTCCGGACCCTTCGCCAGAGCCTCCTGCGAAGACGGCGCGCCGCGGCCTCCGCTGTCCTCGCGTCTCTCCAAGAACTGCATGTCATCGACGACAATCCGCATCTTCGACTGCTTCTTTCCGTCTTCCTTGCCCGTCCACTCCTCGAGCACCAGATGCCCCTCTATATAGACTTGCTGGCCCTTGCGAAGATGCTGTTGCGCGAGGTCGGCCAACTTGCGCCCCGATTCGCGGTTAAAGGCCTTCAGGTCCACCCAGACGGGAACATCCTCCCATTGGCCGGTCTCCGGGCTCTTCCTCCGATTGTTGACGGCAAAGCCGATATTGGCGACCTTACCGCCGTTGGCAAACGACTTCACCTCTGGATCGCGGGTAAGACGCCCGATCAGCATGACCTTGTTCAAGTTCGCCACGATAGCACCTCCGATTTCTTGCCTGAATTCGACATCGATTCTACCAATATAAGACGCTGATAATGCCACCGCTCCCAGGAAGGTCCGCGGCTCGCCGGGTAAGGCGCCCTGCTGGCGGAATCGTTGCGACAAAGTCAGTGGCGGACTTAAAGGACCGCCAATATCCACTAATGGCAAGATGCCTTAATTTAACGCGAACGGGCGAGTACGCCATAGCCGCCTTGGCCCGGCTGGCCCTGTCATTGAACGCCTCGGATTCGGCGCCTACATCGGTGCGAACCTTGGCGCAGGAACAGGAAATCCCGAAGAGCTTTCTCTCCAAGATCCTGGCGCAGTGCGTCAAAGCCGGCATCGCTCGATCCAAGAAGGGACCCGACGGAGGAGTCGTCTTGGCTCGACCTCCCGAAGAAATATCCCTCTTAGCCATTATCGAGGCCTGCGAGGGAAGTTACTGGAGGGAGCTTTGCGTTTTTTATCCGGCGCGCCGCTGCGACGGGCCCCGTTGCGAGGTTTATTGCCCGCTACGGGAGAAAGAAGAAAGGGTGCGCAACGAGCTGGGGCAAACGACGTTGGCCGACATGGCTAAAGCCTTGCAAAAACACCCTTATCCCAATATGGAACACATCTAGGGAGGAATTCCATGGAGATCGCGGCCGCCACTGAAGAGTCATCATGGAGCGAGGCAGATGCCGGCAGGCTGGGGCTTTGGCTTTTTATTCTTTCGGAGATCATGCTGTTTGGAGCATTCTTCGCTTCCTACGTCAGCACGCGGCTGGGCAACGCCGACTGCGCGCTGGGTGTGAGCGCTTGGCCCGAGGCCGGACACCTGCCGGGGTTGACGCTGGCCGCGCTCAACACCGTTCTCCTCCTGACAAGTTCTTACACCATGGTGCGGGCCATCTTGGGCGCGCAGCGCGGCAACCGCGCGCGATTCCGCGCCAATCTCATAGCGACGATCCTGCTCGGCGCCGGCTTTCTTGCGGTCAAAGCTTGCGAATACTCCCTCAAGATATCTCATGGGTACTACCCTGGTTCCGAACTCGCCAAGGCCAACCCCGGGCTTTCGATATTCCTTTCCTATTACTATCTCATGACGAGCCTGCACGCCCTGCACGTCGTGGTCGGTCTGGTCTGGAACTCCGTTGTGCTCTCGGTGCCAGATAACGCCCCCGCCGAAGTTCTGGCGCGCAAGGCCGAATACGCGGGAATCTACTGGCATTTTGTCGATGTCGTCTGGGTTTTTCTTTTTCCGCTGTTCTACCTGATATAAGAGGGAACATTTCATGAACCAGCCTATCAACGAAACGGAGTCGGAAGACGGCATCAGCCTCGCCGTATATGTCGCTCTCCTCGCCCTGACGGCCGCCACGCTCGCGGCCGGCATGCTGGGGCGCAACGGCCGATTGATGGCCATCTCCATCGCCGTCATCATCGCCTCTCTCAAGGCGAGCCTGATTGGTTTCTACTACATGGGACTCCGCCGCGAACGGGCTCTGACTTGGGTCATTCTGGGCGCGGGAGTGCTCGCGGTGATGATCCTGCTGGTTGGGATATTCCCAGACCTGACCTTCCGGAGGCTCTGAGCGCTTTGAAAAAAATATTGCCTCTAGCGGCATTGATGCTGGCGGCGGCCTGCGGCAGGGGCCTTCGCCTGCCGGAGGTCTTGGCCGTCCTGCCCGATTTTACGATGACGGCGGTCGGCCCCAGGACTGAAACGCCGTTTAGCCGCGCCGACATGCTCGGTAGCGTGTGGGTCGTGGATTTCATCTTCACCCGCTGCGGCGGCCCCTGCCCGCTGCTCTCCCAGCGCATGGCGGAGCTTTCAAGGAAACTTCCGCCCCAGGTGCGCCTCTTAACCATCACCGTGGATCCTGAAGGCGATACGCCTTCGCGTCTGCGCCAGTACGCTGCGGCCTTCGGCGCGAGAACTCCCCGCTGGCTGTTTCTGCGCGGCACGACTACGGAGACTTACCGCCTTCTCTTCGCGGGCTTTCGTCAACACATGTCGGTCGATCCCCAAGCCCCTCCGGAGAATCGCGTCACGCACAGCACTCGTTTCGTGCTCGTTGACCGCAAAGGGGCCATTCGCGGCTTTTACGACGGCTTGAGCGCTTTAGACAACGCCGCCTTGGCGCGCGACGCTCTGCGGCTCCTGGAGGCAGGTGCATGAAAAGAAAATCAGCCGTCCCAGTCATTGCCGCAACCGGAGCCCTCATCTCATGGGGGCTCTACGCCTTGTTCACTCGATTTCCCATGATGCCCGAGGCAGCCTCGGCGCAGGCGGCCTATGTGGATTCGATATGGAACGGGCTTTTGATCGTCGAAGGCGCGATCTACGCTCTCATCGTCGCCTTCATCCTTTACTGTCTATGGGCCTTTCGCGCGAACCGGCGCGAGGAGCAGGGAGCGCGGTTTGAGAGCAGCCGCGGGCATTTGGTCGAAGCCGCCTGGATTCTCGTCAGCGTCGCCCTGACCTTGGGTCTGGCAGCTTTGGGCGCAAAAGAGTTGCGCGCGCTCATCGGCAATCCAGAAGCAGACATCGACATAGAGGTCCGCGCCGAAAGGTTCAGCTGGGAGTTTTATTACCCTCAGTACAAAACCTACGGCTCTGCGCTCGTCATGGAGCGCGGCAAGCGGCACCGAATCATCCTCACCTCCAAGGACGTCGTGCACTCCTTCTGGGTGCCGGAATTCCGCGTCAAACAGGACGCAGTGCCCGGCAAGGTCATCCCCCTCATCCTCACTCCGACGAAAATCGGCCAATACACTCTTTTGTGCAACCAGCTCTGCGGGATCGACCACACCGACATGATCTCGATCGTACAGGTTGTCGACCATGAAGGCTTCGAGAAAAGTCTGGAAGGCGATTCTTTCTAGGGAGAAAAACCATGAATCCGATCATCAACTTTCTTGCGGCCCTGCTCGCCGGAGCCGCCGTCTGCGGCCTGGGAGGATGGCTGCTTTCCGGCACGCTTGGAAACCAGGGCGCGATCGTGCTGGGCTATCTGGCGGGACTTCCGACTTTTCTCGGCCTGGTCGGCGGCGGAACGGCCCTGCGCTCATGGGCGGCGGGGGCCGAGCCCCCCCAGCGCCACGGCGCGCTGCGCTACCTGACTTTCGACACGGACCACAAAGCCGTGGGCGTCCAATACACGGCCGCAGCGCTCGTCGTCTTCCTCTTCTCGGGTGTCATGGCTTTGCTGATGCGCGCGGAACTGACCCGCAGCGGCCTGCAGTTCATGAGCAACGAGCGCTACACGACCATCATGACCCTTCACGGCATCGGTATGGTCGTGGTGGCTTTGATCGCGACAGCGGGCGGCATCGGCAATTTCGTCGTGCCGCTGCAGCTGGGCGCGCCAGACATGGCTTTCCCGCGCATGAACGCTCTCAGCTTTTGGCTTTTACCGCCGGCGGTAGCACTCTTGCTGGCAACCCCGTTCTTCGGTGGCCTGGATTTCGGCTGGGCGGCCTATGCCCCGCTGTCAACCATGGGATCAACCATCGGCAAGCAGCTCTTCCTGCTCGCATTCATAACCGTGGGCTTTTCCTCCATTTTCAGCGGCGTGAACTTCGTGGCCACCGTGGTCGCCTTGCGCGCCAGGGGCCTGGTCTGGTCGCGCGTGCCCATCTTCTCATGGGCCATTCTCTCCACCGCCATCATCCAACTCCTAGGCACATCGGTGGTCGCCGCTTCCCTCATAATGGTGACCTTCGACCGGGTCCTGCACACGACCTTCTTTAACCCGAGCCTGGGGGGAACAGCACTCCTCTATCAGCATCTATTCTGGTTCTATTCGCACCCCGCCGTTTACATCATGATCCTGCCGGCCTTCGGCGCGATCTTGGAGATCCTGCCGGTATTCTGCCGCAAGCCGCTCTTCGCCTATCGACTGGTCGTTGCGGCGTTACTGGCCATCGTGGCCTTGAGCTTCGTCGTTTGGGCTCACCACATGTTCACCTCCGGCATGTGGGCGCTCCTGAAGCTGCCTTTCATGATCAACACGGAATTGATCTCCATCCCGACGGGCGTGGTGTTCCTCGCTGCTCTGGGGACGCTGTGGCGCGCCAAGATACGTTTCGACGCGCCCATGCTGTGGGCGCTGGCCATGATTTTAAACTTCCTGATCGGAGGCCTCACCGGCATTCCGCTCGCCGACGCGCCGACCGACTTCCATCTGCACGACACCTGGTTCGTGGTCGCGCACTTCCACTTCACGATCATGGGAGGAGCGGTGTTCGGGTTCTTCGCGGCTTTTACATACTGGTACCCAAAAATGACCGGCCGCAAACTAAACGAGACCCTGGCCAAGCTCCAGGCTGGTCTCATGTTCGTGGGCTTCAACGCCACTTTCATCCCGATGTTCTGGCTGGGGACCTTGGGCATGCGCCGCCGGGTCTCGGACTTTCCAGAGTGGATGAACTCCGTTCAGGCTTTCGTCAGCGCGGCGGCGCTCTTGATCGCGGCCTCGGCGATTATCTTCCTCTATAACCTCATTCGCTCGCTTAGGGATGGCGAAGCGGCTGGGGACAATCCATGGGAGGCCAAGACCCTCGAATGGCGAACATCCTCTCCGCCACCTCATGGCAACTTCCAGGCGGTACCCGTGTCAAATGAGGCCCCCTATGATTTCGGCGTCCCCGCCTGAAACCAGCGCGGGCCAAGCCGGGCATGATCGGCATATCCGCGCTTCACCTGATGGAGACCCAATGAATAATTATTTGGCGCTGACAAAGCCGCGAATCACGGGCCTGGTCGTCGTCACCACCCTGGTGGGATTCCTGCTCGCCTCGGAAAGGCCCGTGGACTGGTCGCGCCTTTTGTGGACGTCCCTCGGTGTCGCCTTGGCCTCGGCCGCCACGGGATGCCTTAATCAGGTGATGGAGATCAAAGAGGACTCCCTGATGCGGCGGACCCGGGGAAGGCCCCTGCCTCAAGGCAACGTGGAGTCCGGGCCGGCCAGCGCCTTTGGGTTGGTTTGCGCCACTCTGGGCGGCCTGGTCCTAATATGGCGGGTGAACGGTATCTCCTGCCTTTTGACCGCTTTTACCTTGCTGAGCTATCTCCTGATTTACACGCCGCTCAAACGCAAGACCTCCCTGGCCACATGGATAGGCGCGGTCCCCGGCGCGATACCCCCTCTGATCGGCTGGGCAGCTGCGCGAGGGACACTGGGCCCGACGGCCTGGGTGCTCTATGCCATCCAGTTTTTGTGGCAGATTCCCCACTTCCTGGCTCTGTCCTGGATATACAAGGAGGACTACGCGCGGGCCGGATTTCGCGTGCCGAGCCTAGCCGATTCGAGCGGTTTCTCCATAGCCTGGCAGATGGGCGCGACTTCCTCCGTCCTGGTCCTTATAAGCCTCCTCCCTTATGCCCTCGGCCTTGTCGGGGCGGGTTATCTCGCGGGGGCCTTGGCCCTGGGGGCTATCTCCATGGCGGTGGGACTTAGGCCTTTGTGGGGTATTTCCGAAAAAAGCGCCAGGCAAGTATTCCTCGCGTCCCTGGTCTATCTGCCGTCCATCTATTCCCTGCTCTTGGCAGCCGCGAAATAGCCACGATGAGCGCTGCCCCAATGACGACGCGCGCCGGAGAGTGAAAGCATTATGAAAATATTCCGAAACGCCTTTGAAGCGGGGCAATGGGCTCCGCGGTCCGTCGCCGCTATCGGCAAATTCGATGGAATACATCTCGGCCACCAAGAAGTCATCCGTCGGGCCCTTGCGAAGGCCGCAGCTCTAAAAACGCGCTGCCTGGTGGTAACCTTTGATCCTGCTCCCGAGCAATTCCTCCGGCTGTATTCTTACAAACCCATCTTATCGCCCGCCCGAAGAATAGCCATCCTCAGGAAAATGGGCGTGGACGCCATGGTGCTTTTGCCGTTCACCAACGAACTCGCCTGCCTCTCTCCAGAGTCCTTCACCAACATGGTCCTGGTCACGCAACTAAAAGTCAGCGACGTTTACGTTGGGGAGGATTTCTGTTTCGGCAGGAATCGCGCCGGCGACGTGGAGACGCTGGAGGAGCTTGCCCCGAAGATGGGGTTCAAGGTGCATCCAGTGTCTTTGATCCGCGTCGACGGAGAGAAGATTAGCGCTTCAAGGATCCGCCGACTCATCGAAGAAGGGCGCGAAAGGCAAGCGGAAAAACTCCTGGGGCGAAAGCTCGAGGAGCATGCATAATCGCCGGCAGGAGGAAACATGTTCGACCCGTCAAAGCTTACTGTCGCGCCGTCGCCGCCCAGCACGAAGCAGCCGAACGTATTCCCCCTCGATTGGCCGGAGGGCGACCATATCACCCACGAGTTATTCAAGCTCTCCAAACGCGAAGCGTGGGATCCGGCGAACCTGCCCTGGCACAATTTAAAAGAAGCCTCTATCTCGGCCGAGGAGCGCCTAGGCATCGGATACTGGTTCTCGATCCTGGGCATTTTCGACGCGGCCGCGCCCCCAGTCTTTGCTCACGCATTGATCGAAATGTACAAGCATCATGAGGAACACGGCATGCGTCAATGCTTCTCAAGCATCCTGCGCGATGAACTTAACCACGAGGAGGTGTGTCACCTCGCCACCCAGGGCGCCCTTCCCGGCGCGCCAGCCGGCCCCCTCCAGTGGACGCCCAAGACCCCCCTCGAGAAGGCCGCGTACTCCAACATCCAGTGGGGCTACTACAACGGAGGACGCTACTGGGATGGCTATGTCGAGGCGCACAAAAAGTATCCGCTCCAGGTCCTGTTTACATCGTTTCTAATGGGCGAGGTTGCGGCCACGACTTTGTTCTTCGAGATGTCGAAAGAGGCCAAGCTCCCGGTTTTTCAACAGCTCTTCAGGAGCGTCTCGAAGGATGAAGCGCGCCACGCGCGCATGGCTTTGCACCTATGCCGGCGCACCTTCCCAACCATGCCGCCTGAGCACAAGGCCTTCGTCACGCGCCAACTGCGCGCGGGCTTCATCTTCCTGTCCATGATCCTGTTCAAGCCATTCCCCGGAAAGTTCTGGGACCTGCCCGCGGGCTTCCTGGACAACCACCGCATCCTGCAGGACGCCGCAGCATCCGGAGGTCTCGGCATCATATCCGAAAATGCTCGCGAGCAGGCCTGGCGCCGCGCCATGCTGAAGGTCAAGGCGACAATCGAGAAGTTCGGCATCCAGTTTCCCGCCATGCCCGAGGTCGGCTTGAGCGGCGACGAAGTGCCGGAAGGAAGCCTCGAAGAGGGTCTAATTCCGGTTTTCTAAGAGCCTCTATCAAACCGCCGAACTTGGGTTAAAGTTCTTCAGGCACTAAGGCCCTGTCAAGTAATAATATGATCAATTTGGCCAAGCGATTTTGGAGCGAGACAAGGAGCAAGGAGCGAGCATACCCACAGCGGTATGTGAGCGACGAGCGACGCGGTCGCAGCCCAAAAGCGCTTGGCCCCTTCGGGGAGGCCCGAGCTTGGCCGATTTCTTCGTTGCTCCTTGGTCACATAGCTACTGCTATGCTCCCTCGTCGCGCCTCGAACTCGTCTCAAGCTCGGGCCTCCAAATTGATCATATTATTACTTGACAGGGCCTAACGGCGCCAACTCAGCCACCGCGCAAGCGCGGATTTGACGAACGGCGTCAGGCGCGTCATGGCCAGCGGTTCTTCACGGCGATGGCCTCAACTCGACATCGGCGTACCAGGCTTCTGCCCGCGAGCTCGTACTATCTGTGTCTGTCATGATCGCGATGCCGGCCAGAGGAGGCGGGTCTTCTTTAAAAAACCTGCGGTAATCTTCCAAGATGTTGCGCTCCTCGGCGTTCCATTTCCCGGCTTCTCCGTCGCCGGAACGGACGGCGATCATCATCACCCGGTTCGTGTAGGCGTTCGGCGTTGATTCCCCTTTGGGAAGCCGGTTGGCCCAGATATAGTTGATCCCCGCATGCGGCGGGTATTCGCCGTAGAGCGCTTTGGCCAGCCCATACTTGATCCTCGTGCCCGCGCCAACCTTCGAGGGGTCGTAGCGGAAGGTGACGTAGATCCGCGCGGCATAGTCGTCGCCCGATCCTCTTTGCTCATCTCCTTTTGGGATCGAATGGGAGACGCGCCAGCGCCAGCGAAGGATCGGGAGCTCAACCGCGTCCTGATCCAGCCGATACATGAGGCCGGATGCCGCCGCGGAACTAAGCGCATGGATCGCATGCTCCTTGGGCGACCATTCGTAACGCGTGTGGCTCTTGATCCTCTTGAAGGTCAACGGCTCCCAGCCTTCGGGAAGGCTTCCCGGCCCCATGACAGGAGCCGACGGCAGGAGAGCAAGGCTAGAAACCAGCGCCCCAAGTAGTTTCATTTTCAGGTTCCATCCCGACGACACGTATTAAGGGCTCGCAATGAAACCGTCGGCCCATTCCAGGAGCCGCGCGCCGCAGCCGTCCCGGCGCAGTAAGGATGGGGAAGTTCTTGGAAGCCAGCCACGCCTTCTCCCGCTTGCCCTGTAGAGCTTCTCCGATTAACTCTTCGGATCGTCCGCGCCCATACAGTTCCGCCGTGTCGATCAGATTGATGCCCAGCTCGAGAGCTCTTTCAATGATACGAACGGCCTCGTCGTGATTCGATTCGCGCCAGCCCCACTCCTTCGCGCCGAACTGCCAAGCCCCCAGCCCGATGACGGAGACCTGGTCCTGGCCAACCTGGATATACCTCATGCCGATCCCATTATCGCAAAGAAAAAGCCCTCCTTTTGGGAGGGCCGGTGTTCGCTGGGAGTCAAAGTCGGACGGGCCAGCCGGTTTCATGCTCTCCGGAAATGGTCTAATCGGATCATGGTGGCAATTCTGCTTGCGTTCGGAGTTTGCGTCAGCGCGCAGGCGACGATATGGCAGCCGCCAGGGGTAGCACAGCTGTCAATCTGGCCGGGGGCCGCGCCAGATGCGGCGCCTATCACTGAGCCGGAGTCATTTTCGAAGGCGGACAACTTGGTCGCGGGTAAGCCATGGTGGTGGGTCACCAACGTCTCAACGCCCACGATAACGGTGTTCCCGGCGAAAGGCAAGAATACGGGCGCCGCTGTAATCGTATTTCCCGGTGGCGGCTTCATGGGATTGGCGATAGACCTTGAAGGCACCGAGGTCTGCGACTGGCTGACGTCCAAGGGTATCTCGTGCGTGCTGCTGAAGTATCGCGTGCCGCGCTCGGAAGACTACTACGATATGGATCTGCATCGCCACGTGGAACCGAAAGTCCTCGCTGCGTTTCAGGACGCCCAGAGGACGATCAGCCTCGTGCGCTCCCGTGCCGCGCAATGGAGCATCGATCCGAACAGGATCGGCGTGTTGGGCTTCTCAGCGGGCGGATACCTGGCCGCAAAAACAAGCACAGAGTTCAAGCGGCGCGGCTACCAGCCCGTCGATGCCGCCGACCAGGCGAGCTGCCGCCCAGACTTCTCCGTGCCCATCTATCCCGGGCACCTATGGAAGCCACGCGGCAAATCGCCCGAATTCAGGCTGAACTCCAGGATCCATATCACGCCTCAGGTCCCGCCCACGTTCCTCCTGATGGCGGAGGATGATCACGTAGACTATGTCGAGCAAGCTCTCATTTACTATGGGGCGCTCAAGAAGGCCAAGGTTCCCATCGAAATGCACTTGTACGCGACCGGCGGACACGCTTTCGGCCTGCGGCGAACCGAGCATCCGATCACCCGGTGGCCTGAACTCGTCGAAACCTGGCTCCGGACGATCGGAATGATCTCGGACAAAGAATAGCGCCCGCCTTTGGGCGGACGCTCAAACCTGGCTGCCCGAGTCATGCGATAGAAAGAACCTTCACGACGCGCTTTGCGCTCCAAGTATACGGAGGCGATCGATCCGTGCGCCCATCTGCTAATGGAAGATTGCGGCGAGATAGATCGTCCCGATAATGATCAAGAGGATCGTCATAGGCGCCCCGGCCCGGAAGTATTCCCAGAAGCCGACCCGCGCCGAGCCCTTGGCCGACTCGAAGACGATGAGATTGGCGACCGAGCCGATGATCGTGAGGTTCCCGGCGATCGTAGAAGACATCGCCAGCGCTAGCCAGAGAGCCGGATGTTCGCCAATGCGAGGCAGGAGGTTGCTGAAGAAGATGACGCAGGGCACGTTGCTGACGAGGTTCGAGACAGCTGCGCTGGCGGCGGAGACCGCGCCAATGCGCGCCGCCAGGGACGCCGAGACGACTGGGTGGGTCAAGTCGAACAGTACCTCTATGACTCCCGCCTGCCGCAGGCCCCCCATGACGACGAAGAGGCCCGAGAACATCAGGAGGAGCTCCCAGTTCACGTATCGAAAGGCGTCGCGCGGCTGCGTGGCCCCGGCCAGGATCAACAGAGCCGCCACCGAGATCGCGGCCAGAGGCGGAGAAACATCCATAGCGAAGAGGATCAGCATCAATCCAACTCCGGCAAGGCAGACGTAGAGAAGCCGGACGCGGACATGCGGGGGATGGGGCTCATGAAGGTTTAGGCCGCGCCCGGGCGCGAATTCCTCCGGGTAGAGCCGGCAGAGCACGAAGTAGTTCAGGATGAGTCCGAGGGCCGCTATGGGCGCTAAGACAAGGATGAATTGCGAGAAGGGGATCGCGGCATGGATCGCCACGATCATGTTCTGCGGGTTACCCATAGGCGTCATGACCGAACCGATGTTTGAGGAGATGGCCAGCGCTACGAGGTACGGGTTAGGGTTGAGACGGGCCCGTAAGACCAAGCGCATCAGCACGGGTGTGAGCATGATGCATATGGTATCGTTCATGAAGAGAGCTGACAGAACCCCCGAGGAGAATACCACCAGCCCTAGAAATTCCCGGGTCGTTCTGGCGCGCTTTAGCAGGAGGATTTCAACCTCCGCGAAGAAACCCGTGATCTCGAGATAGCCGACCACGATCATCATTCCCAGCAGGAAGACAATCGTGTTAAGGTCGACGAGGCGGTAGGCCTGATCGAGGCGCAGCACGCCCAAAGCCACCATGGCCACCGCTCCAAGGAGCGCGGCGGCGGAGCGGCTGATGTGGAGCCCCGGGATGTTCTGCTCGAACGAGAGCAGAACATAGGTCCCCAGAAATATCGTCACTGCGGCGAACATGACGGGGAAATCATACAAAAGCGAGGCCCCCTGCCGGAAAAGCGGAGGGCCGCGCTCCTTCAAAATTCCGCCCGGGCCCTCTGGCGAGCAGAACTTTTTTTATCAGGTTCGCCCTGCCGCCGGCCCTCCGCGAACCAGACCATGGGATCGGCGCGGAGAAAGTCATCCATGGCGATGCCGTTGGGACCGACCAGCACCGCCTTGGAGGCGCCGCACTTGCGGGCCAGCCTATCCAAATTCTCGCCTCCGCTCTTCCTATCGGAAATGGAAACCTCGAACGCGATCACCCTGGATCCCTTCTTGGCTATGAAGTCCAACTCGAGATCTCGATCCCTCCAATAAAAGACTTCAAGGCCGGCACGGAGCAGCTGCGCGCCCACGGCGTTCTCGGCCCAGCGCCCGTAACTCTCGGGCTCCGAGTGAACCTCGGACGGAGTCTTGTCCTGAAGCGCAGCAACCAGGGCCGGAGCCAGCAGATTAGTAGGTTATCCTACTAATCTGTATTTCGCCGCGTGGAGGTGGGTGCCAAGACAAAAGGCCCTCCTTTCGGAGAACCCGGTTCTGTCTGTCGCTCAGAAACTGGGAATGTGGCTGGGCCGGATTGGACGAACTTCGCAACTGGCTCCGGGACGCCCTCGAAGTTCAACGCGGGATTGTGGAGCTAAAAGCAATGGAATCTTTTACGACTGCTGCCGCACCTCCGGCCAGCCCCAAAACGGCGAGTTTCTAGCGAGGGACGAACTACCCCGGATAGACGAGATTGAGGCGGTTGGCCCCCGCGTCTTGCGCCAGCCACGGCACGACGGCGACTCGGGAGGAAAACCTGCAAGCCTCATCGATATAACGTCCCTCGTTGGCCTTTCTCGTTACGAGCACTGGATCACGAGTCTCGACTGGGGTCAAGCTTTGGTTGATCACCCAGGCATAAGGCGCGATGCCCGCCCGCTTGAGATCCTTCTGAAGAGCGGCAGCTTCGTGCACCGGCGTCGCCGCGGGAAGCGTGACAAGCAACATGTGAGTAAACCACGGATCGCGCAGCCGCGGCAGAAGCCGGCGCACGGCCTCGGGAATATCTCCCATGGAGCGGGAAACCTCCCGGTGATAAGCCTCGGCGGCATCGAGCAGAAGCAAAGTGTGGCCGGTCGGCGCGGTATCTATCACCACAAAGCCGTCCTGCCCTTCGTGGACCGCCCGCGCGAACGCCTGGAAGACGGCTATCTCTGCGGTGCAAGGAGAGCGCAGTTCCTCTTCCAGGAGGGCGCGCCCCTTCTTATCGAGCCCGCGTCCGGAGCTTTCTAAAACCTCCCTCGTATACGCGCGGGTCTCCGCTTCGGGATCGATGCAGCTGACCTTAAGGCCCCGCACCGTCTCGCCATGAAGCACCGTTTCCACATGCGCCGCGGGGTCGGTAGTTGTAAGTCGGACTGGACGGCCCCTTTTAGCCAAGTCCAATGCAATAGAGACGGCGACGCTGGTCTTACCGACGCCCCCCTTGCCCATGGTCATGATGACACCGCGGCCTAGGCCTTCGAGAGCCGAGACCAAATCGGGGAACGTCCATGTCCGCCTGCGGGACAAGGAGCTTTTCACGAGAACGGCAGGCGCTTGCAGCCGCGCCGCATCAAGCAGCAACATCCCGCGCAGAGATTCCACCCCAACGAGCGCGAACGAAAGCAGAGGCAGGTCCATCCTAGGCAAAAGGGACAACGGTTTTGGGATATGTCCCAGAGCCTCGCGCCCACGCTCCTGAAGCGCGCGGCCTATCGGGTCGGCGGAGTCCGCTGCCTTGAAGACCCCATTGATGACAAGCTTCAGATGTTTGACCGAAAGCGAAGCCAACTCCCCGCGCGCGCGCTCCGCCTCCTCAAGGGAGGTCCGTTCCGGCCACGAGACCAGAACGACGGTAGTCCTGGCCGAGTCCGCCAGCGCTTGACGCGCCGCCGCGTAGAGGGCTTGCTGCGTCTTCAAGCCGGATAGAGGCCCGAGACAAGAAGTACCTCCCGCATTGGATTCGATGAACCCGCTCCATGCCGCTGGCAACTCGAGCAGTCTCAACGTGTGCCCGGTCGGCGCCGTGTCGAAGAGAACATGATCAAATTCCTTGGTCTCGGCAGGATCCCCCAGCAGTTTCGAGAATTCGTCGAAGGATGCGATCTCGGTGGTGCAGGCCCCCGATAACTGCTCCTCGATGCTGGCCACGGCCGCCTTGGGCAGCACTTTCCTATACGGCCCCACCACCCGTTCACGGTATCCGCGCGCAGCGCGCTCAGGGTCGATGTTCAAGGCTGATAAACGCGGAACTCCTTTGATCGCTTTCGGATGAGAAGAGAGAGCGGTGCCCAGGACCTCGTCCAGGTTCGAGGCTGGGTCCGTGCTGACGAGCAACACCCGTTTGCCTCTGTCGGCCAAGGCAACGGCGACGGCGCAGGAAAGGGAGGTCTTGCCGACTCCTCCCTTGCCGGTGAAGAACATGTGCCTCGTGGCCCTCTTAAGGAAGACCGCTGAGGATTCCATCAGCAGCAACCTTTGACAACTCGTCCTTTAGGGGTCTTCTTCGGGGAGCAGCACGACGCTGCGGACACCATAGGCTTCGAACCCGCCAGAGTGACTCCCGCCCACGCGGCCAGTTGGCTGCGCGAAGGGTATTTCTTCTTGCTGACGATATTCCCGTCGGCCACGATGATCGGGAGGCTCTTCGGCCCTTCTTTCTTGAGAACGACGCTCACCAAGGCGTTTGCCGCAAACGCCTTCGGCTCCTGGGAGAGATTGTACCGAGTGACGCGGACCCTCCGGCCGGAGAGCCAGTCAAGATCGGCGCTGAATCGCGAGAGCAGCGGATCGACACTCGGACCGCAGACGCCGCTCGAGCAGCACATCGCCGGATCAAAGACTTCAATTTTCTTCATAAGATCCCCTTAGAAATATTTCCTACCGCTTCGCCTGAGAGAGACTGGCCTTTACGAACCCCTCGATCTTCGTCTTAATTTGGTCGCGGACGATACGGGTCTTGGCGAGACGCTCCTCGTGCGACCCCTGAAAGCTCGACGGGTCTTCGAAGCTCCAATGCATTCGTTCTCGGACGAGTCCCGGGAAGATGGGGCAGGCCTCGGCTTTAGATTCATCGCAAACCGTAACGACATATTGGTACATACGCCCCTGCTTGAAGAGGTCGAAGACGCTCTTGGTCTTGGCCTGGGAGATATCGATCCCAATCTCCTTCAAGGACTCGACCACGATGGGATTGAGTTCCCCGGGCTCGAAGCCCGCGCTCTCGGCCTCAAAATGCTCCCCGCCCAAACGCCTAAGAAGTGCCTCGGCGATTTGGCTGCGGCCCGAGTTGTGGATGCACACGAAGAGAACTTTCTGTTTGTTCAAATACCCTCCCTTTATATTCGCATACGCAGATATATCACGCTAAAAAAATCACCGGCAGGCCGTCCTTTTGACCGAGGTAAGCTTCGAGGCGTCCCATCGCAGAATCGGGGCCTCATCCAAACATGCATCCAGGCAACCAATCAGCCTCTTCTGAAACGAATTCTTCGAATGCGCAAGCGAATAATGCCGCCACGGCCCTTGCTTGCGGTCGCTCACCAGCCCCGCGCGTTTCAGGTAAGAGAGATGGCGCGAGATCTTAGGCTGTGGCGCTTCGAGCACGGCCATGATATCGCAAACGCAGAGTTCTCCCTTTAAGAGCAGATGAAGGATGCGCAAGCGCGTCTCATCCGCAAAGGCCTTGAACATCCGGTCGATGGAGCGGTTCTCTGACATATTCGCCTAAGCAGATATTATCATATCTACCCCGAGTTCGATGTCCTAGTCGGGGTGGTCCCATTTTCGAGACTCTTGTCGCAGAGAAATCGAACTCCTCGGCTATCCGATTGCCTCAACATCTACATACAGAAAGCCCCCCGCCTTTTGAGGCGAGAGGCTTCTTGCTGAAATTGGCTGCCCGAGTCATCCGATAGAAAGAACCTTTTTGGCCCCGTTCGAACTAATTACCTATGATCCAAAGAAGCGGGCGGTCTCGCCGGGTGACGGAGCCCGCAACGCTTGCCGGGCAAGACGAACGCCGTTAGCAGCGTTGCATCTACTGCCGCGGCAGGAGAGCGACGCTCTCTTGCAGCGATGACAGAAAAGCCTCGTCAATCGGCTTGGAGGCTTCGAGGTAGTCTTCGATCATGGGCTGCAAGGTCTTGGCTACTGCGCAGGTGCGATGGTCATAGCTGCAATCCGTTTGCCGGTCCTTGTCCCTTCCGCCAACCTTGCGCTCGGCCCAAATGCCCGCGTTGATGGCCAGGGCCTCGTTGAACGGGCGGTCGTCGCCCGGCTGATTCCCCATGATCTCGCCGATCCGGCGCGCAAGCGCCGCCGCCTTGCGGTCGTAAAACTTGTGGCACATCTCGTGAAAGATCACGCCGTACGAACTTGCCACCTGCTCGTTGGTCAAAGTACGCTCATCGATCGGTATTTCCAGCGGGAATAAGTCGCCGAACAAGGGCTGCGCTCCGCCATGGCCCCCTGGCACGGGGATCAAAACGATCAGGAGCCTCGCGTCATTCGAGGCCCCATAGAACGCAGCGGCATGCGCTTGCAGCGAGGCGAAATCCGTTTGGCGCGAGAGCTTCGCGAGCTTGGCCTGGAATCGCCCGATTCGCTCCACGGACGGTCTCCAGACCAGATCATCGTAGACCGGCTCGAAGCGCGTGAAAACGTCCTGCAGGATTTCGCCGTCGCGCGCGTTGGGCAAATGCCCGGGCAGCTCCCGAAGGAAGCCCGCCAGATCCTTTGCTTGAGCCGCAATGATCGTCAATTCCTGCCGCATAGGGGGACTATCGCAGATCCCGCGATAACGGCGGAATTGGCCGCGAAGTTCCTCGGTGTTGAAGTGGCTGCGGTCGAAGAGTTCGCCGAGGTCGCTGTGATTGCCTTTCTCGCGATTCGTAAGCGCGCACATGAAGTTCCATAAGCCAACGCTTTTGCTGATTCGCAGCACGGCGGGGGGCGCTTGATGATGGGATGGTGCGAACGGCACATCGACGACCCCGCCGGCTGGCGCCGAAGCCGCGGTGGTCGTGATGCTCAGAAAAATGACGGCCAGTAGCTTTTGGAACAAGGTTGCCGGGACGCTGCTGTGGTGCGACTCGACTGCGAGTATAACAAAACGAAAAGCCCTCCCGAAGGAAGGCCCTCGTTCCGCCCACGTCCAAATTCTGCGGGACTAGGATTCGAACCTAGAAAAGCAGATTCAGAGTCTGCCGTGATACCGTTTCACCATCCCGCAATTCAAACATATTTTAACAAATTGCGGAGGTAAACGGCCAGAAGCAGGGCGAGGAAGGACCACTGCAGGGCGGGGCGGCCGGCCGGGGGAAAATTATTGGAGAAGGGCTTGCCGCGCGCGAGGTTGCGCGCACCGCGCCAGAGCCACCAGGTCCAGAGGCCGAGGACGGGCAGGCCGAGGGGATGGTAATAATAGGAAAAAGCCCAGTCTCCTGCGAAGGCGGAGAGGATGGCATGGCCCATGCCGCAGCCGGGGCAGGGCAGGCCGGTCCAGAGCTTGAACAGGCAAAAAGGGAGCCGCGCCTCCGCCGCGACGGGAGAAAGAGTCCCGCTTTTAATGACCCCGGCTGCGGCTGCAAGCAGAAGCCACGCCCCTATGGCCAAACCGTCGAAGAGGGTAAAAAGCCGGGCCTTACTCGCAGAGCTTGTTGAGCTCATGTTGGTACACAGCGTCGGTCAAGACGGTAAGGCCGAAGCATGAGAGAACCAGCCCGATCAGGGCCAAATTGTCGCCCACGGGACGGCCGTTGTCCTTGAGATAGCAGTTAAGATCCACGCCCATGCGGTATTCGTAATAGATGTGATAGAGCCCGCAGGTGACTATGGATAGAAGCAGCCAATTGAGGAATTTATATTCCTCCCGGCCGAGGAGGAGGTTCATGGCCTGGAACTGCCGGTAATTCCAATAGATATTGTAAAGCCCGCAAGTGAGAACCGAGAACAGTATCCCGGCGGCGGGATGGAGGTAGAATTCGCGCGGCAGGGGCTTTGGCGATAGAGGAATATTTTCCATAGGGCGTTTTTATAGCATAAAAAGCCCGGGGCTTGCTTTCGACGGGAATGCAACAATTATTTAACAAATCGGCAAACTCGGGGTAACAGGCTCCTGCTACCCTCGCTCCTATGATCCCGCCGAGGGCCGCCGCGAAAGCCCTGCTCCTAATGCTCTCGATCGTCGCGATTCCAGCGGGCCGGGCCGTGGCCCAAGGCCTTAATTTCAGCATCCTATACCGGGCCCTGCGCCCGATCTCCCAGGAGTTCGTTCCGCACGCATCAGCCTTGGCCGATTGCGCGAGCGGGCCGTACGGGCTCGAGCTCTGCCTGCCGACCTCCTCGGACATCCGCTGGCCCTCGGCCTTGGGAGTCCTCCTGTCCGCCGAGCGCGGCCAGGAAAAGGCTCCCCTCACGCGCTTCGCGCACCTGGCCGGCATGTTCATGGGCCGGGTGGACGCGGCGCAATGGGGAGGACTGCGCATCAACATCAAACTCACCCTGAAGTAGCCCGCGGGGCCCCCGAAAGCCCGGTTTGCTCCTACCCCTGAATATTTGGTAAAATAAGTATCTACCAAACATTTCCGTCGAGGAGGAGGGAGCGAATGGCGTTCTTCATTGGCCGAGATCGGGAAGCCCGCAGAGCGTATGGATTCGACGAGATAGCTTTGGTTCCTGGGGAGATCACCGTCAATCCAGATGAAGTGGACACCAGCCTTGCGATCGGCCAGATCAAGCTCGGCATCCCCTTCCTGGCCTCGGCCATGGACGGCGTCGTGGACGTTGCTTTCGCCGTGGCCATGGGAAAGATGGGCGGCCTGGGCGTGCTTAATCTCGACGGGATCAACACCCGATACGAGAAGCCCCGAGAAATCGTGGCCCAGATCGCGGGAGCGGGGCCCGAGGAAGCCACCAAGCTCGTCCAGGAATTGTACCGCAAGCCGGTCAAGGAGGAGCTGATCGCCGAGCGCGTCAAGGAGATCAAGGCGGCCAAGGTCCCCTGCGCGGTCTCGACCATCCCCCAAAACGCCGAGAAATACGGAGCCGTGGCTCAGGAAGCGGGCTGCGATATCTTCGTCGTGCAGTCCACTGTCACCACGGTGCGCCACAAGGCCACCCGCTACAAGCCCTTCGACATCGCCAAGTTCTGCAAGCACATGAATATCCCGGTCCTGGCCGGCAACTGCGTAACCTACGCGGTGGCCGTCGAGCTCATGGAAACCGGCATTTCCGGCCTCTTGGTCGGGGTGGGGCCGGGAGCTGCCTGCACCACCCGGGGCGTGCTGGGCCTGGGGGTTCCCCAGGTGACGGGAACCGTGGACTGCGCCGCGGCGCGGGATTTTCATTACAAGAGAAGCGGCCGCTACGTCCCCATCATCGCCGACGGTGGCATGTCCACCGGCGGGGACATCTGCAAGGCCGTGGCCTGCGGCGCCGACGGCGTCATGGTGGGCTCGGCCTTCGCCCGCACCAAGGAGGCGCCGGGGAGGGGCTATCATTGGGGCATGGCCACCCCGCACCAGAATTTACCGCGCGGCACCCGCATCCATGTCGGCATCACCGGATCCTTGGAGGAGATTCTCTACGGCCCATCGCGCACGGATGACGGCACCCAGAATTTGGTGGGCGCCTTGCGCACCTGCATGGGCTCCGTTGGCGCCTCCACGGTCCGCGAGATGCAGACAGCGGAGATCATTATCGCCCCCTCCATCCAAACGGAAGGCAAGCTTTTCCAGAAGGCCCAACGCATCGGCATGGGGAAATAGTGGTCGCTCAAAGCCAAATACTGATACTTGACTTCGGCTCCCAGTACACGCAACTCATCGCCCGCAGGCTCCGCGAGCTTGAAATTTACGCGGAGATACTCCCCTACTCGGCCTCAATCGAGGAGATCCGGTCGCGCAACCCGCGAGGATTAATTTTCTCGGGCGGCCCGGATTCCGTGCACCGGCGGGGCTCGCCGCGGCCCAACCCTCAAGTTTTCGAGCTGGGAATCCCGATCCTCGGCATTTGCTACGGGATGCAGCTCCTGGTGGCTCTGCACGGCGGGAAGGTCTCCCCGGCCCGACAGCGCGAGTACGGCCGCGCCATGATCGAAGTTTTGGAGAGCGACCTCCTCTTCGAGGGCCTGCCCTCGGGCCTCGAGGTCTGGATGAGCCATGGCGACGGGGCAGAGCGGCTGGACAACGGCTTCAAGGTCCTGGCCCGCACCCCCACGGCCCCCTACGCGGCCATCGCCGACGCGGGCCGCCGTTGGTACGGGGTGCAGTTCCACCCCGAGGTGGCCCACACCCCCGAGGGCGCGCGCATCCTCGAGAATTACGCCCGACGCATCTGCCGGCACGAGGAGCGTTGGACCATGTCCTCGCTTTTGGAGCGCCAGGTCGCGGCCGTCCGGGAGCAGGTGGGAGATTCGCAAGTCATCTGCGCCCTTTCCGGAGGTGTCGACAGCGCTGTCGCGGCAGCGCTCATCCACCGCGCCGTCGGCGCCAGGCTGCGCTGCATCTTCGTGGACACCGGGCTTTTGCGCGAGGGCGACCGCGAGCGAGTGGAGAAGGTCCTCGGCCGCTCCTTAGGCCTCAGCATCAAGGTGGTGGACGCATCGAAACTTTTCCTCAGGCGGTTGAAGAACGTGGCCGCCCCCGAGCGCAAGAGAAAAATCATCGGCAAGACCTTCATCGAGGTCTTCGAGGGCGAGGCCAAGAAAATCAAGGGCGCGCGATTCCTCGCCCAAGGCACCCTTTATCCCGACGTGATCGAGTCGGTCTCCGTGCACGGCCCCTCGGCCGTGATCAAGAGCCACCACAACGTGGGCGGGCTTCCCAAGAGAATGAGGCTGGCCTTGGTTGAGCCTCTGCGCTTCCTCTTCAAGGACGAGGCGCGTCGGCTCGGCCGCGAGCTCGGACTCTCCGAGGAGCTCCTGATGGCGCATCCCTTCCCGGGCCCGGGCCTCGCCATCCGCATCCTGGGGGCCGTCACCCCGGAGCTCCTGAGCATCCTGCGCCGGGCCGACGCCATTTTCCGGGAGGAACTCTCCGCCTCGGGCTGGTACGGCAAGGTCTGGCAGGCCTTCGCGGTGATCCTCCCCATCAAGTCCGTGGGCGTCATGGGCGACGAGCGAACCTACGAGAACACCGTGGTCCTGCGCTCCGTGGACAGCCGAGACGGCATGACCGCGGACTGGTCGAGGCTCCCCCAGGATTTCCTCCAAAAAGTCTCCAGCCGCATCGTCTCGGAAGTCAAAGGGGTCAACCGCGTGGCCTACGACATCAGCTCCAAGCCCCCGGCCACCATCGAATGGGAGTAAAAATGACGCTCAAGGGAAAAATGGAAGGCATCCTCGTCCGCTCCGAAATCCCGGGGCTGCCCCTGGTGCGCCGCGGCAAGGTCCGCGACGTCTATGCGCTGGGAGAGGACAGGCTCCTCATCGTGGCCACGGACCGGCTCTCGGCTTTCGACCACGTTCTTCCCACCCCGATCCCCGAAAAAGGCCGCATACTCACGCAAGTCTCGGCTTTCTGGTTCAAGAAAACGAAAAGCCTCGCGCCCAATCATTTCCTGAGCGCGGATTTGAAGGAAATCCAAGGAGAACTACCATCGGGGATCACGCTCTCCCCTGCCCTGTACGAGGGCAAAGTCACTTTGGCCAAGCGCGCAGAGCGCATTGACGCCGAGTGCGTGGTGCGGGGCTATTTGGCGGGATCGGGATTCAAGGAATACAAAAAGACCGGAATGGTCTGCGGGCACAAGCTCCCTATCGGCCTCTCCGAGGCCTCTCAGCTTCCCCAGCCCATCTTCACCCCGGCGACCAAGGCCGATGAAGGGCACGATGAAAACATCAGCCGGGAAGAGCTCTCCCGCATGGTGGGCCAGGAGACCGCGAAGGAACTGGAAACACTCTCCCTCAACATATACGACTACGCGGCCGCGCTCTTAAAGGAGCGCGGCCTCATACTGGCCGACACCAAATTCGAGTTCGGGCGCTCGGAGGGGCGGCTCATCGTCATAGACGAGATGCTGACCCCGGACTCCTCGAGGATTTGGCCGGCCGCGAGCTACAAGCCGGGCTCGTCTCCCGCGAGCTTCGACAAGCAGCACGTGCGCGACCATTTGGAAAAGATCGGCTGGGACAAGACCCCCCCGATCCCGAGCCTCCCCTCCGAGATCGTCGAGGGCACGGCCGGCCGCTACCGCGAATTCTTGAGGATACTGCAGTCATGAGCGCCAAAGCCCCTCAGTCTCACGTCTACCTGGCCGAGGTCCGGCTGAAATCCGACTACTCGGATTCGGAGGGCCAGGCAGCGCTCTCCCTTTTGCACAGCCTGGGCGTCAACACCGCGCACGAGGTGAGGACGAGCCAGATATACAAGATCAAGGGGCCCTTCAGCCTTTCCCATATCCAGCAGGCGGCCCGCGAGCTCCTGGCCGACAGCGTGACCCAGGAGTTCCGCATGCTCGCCCCCTCGGCCCCCGGCTCCAATGGGGCCAGCCTCTGGCGAGTCGAGGTCTGGCTCAAGGACTCCGTGACCGATCCCGTGGGCGAGACCGTGCGCCAGACCTTGGCAGAGATGGGACTGGCCGAGCCGGAGTCCGTGCGCGTGGGGACAGCCTACTACATCACCGGTAAATGCGGACGCCACCAGCTCGAGAAGGCCGTCCCCCGGTGCCTGGCCAACCCGGTCGTCCATCGTTTTTCCGTATCGGAGGCGGCGTAATGGAAACCACCTTGAGCCCGCAAAGCCCGGCGCCGGCCGCGGAAAATCTCATGAACAAGTTCACGACCCTCTCCCAAAAGGAACTCTTCGCCCTGAACGCCCAGCGCCTATGGTCCTTCAGCGAGGCCGAGCTTGCCGCCATCCAAGGCCATTTCAAGTCCCTGCGGCGCGAGCCGACTGTGGCCGAGATAGAAACCCTCGCCCAGACCTGGTCCGAGCACTGCAAGCACAAAACCTTCCGGGGCCCCATCCGCTATGTCGAGGGGAAAAAGACCCGGCTCATCAAGAGCCTTTTCGACGAGACCATCGCCAAGGCCACCAAGGAGCTGGCCAAATCCTGGTGCCTATCCGTTTTCTCGGACAACGCCGGGGTGGTGAGCTTCGCGGGCAAGCAATGGGCCCTGGCCTTCAAGGTCGAAACCCACAACCACCCCTGCGCCATCGAGCCCTACGGCGGAGCCCAGACCGGGGTGGGGGGCGTGATCCGCGACATTTTGGGCGTGGGCCTCGGGGCCAAGCCGGTCTTGAACACCGACGTTTTCTGCTTCGCCCCGCCCGACCACGAGGGGCCGCTTCCCGAGACGACTCTCCACCCCAAGAGGACCTTGCGCAGCGTGGTGGCCGGGGTGCGAGACTACGGCAACCGCATGGGCATCCCCACGGCCGCGGGCGCGATTTGCTTCGACAAGGACTACCGCTTGAACCCCTTGGTTTTCGTGGGCACGGTGGGGATTCTCCCTGCCTGGGCCGTCAAAAAGGAGATCAAGCCCGGTGACGTCATCGTGGCCGCAGGCGGCCGCACCGGCCGGGACGGGCTTCACGGCGCCACCTTCTCCTCGGCCAGCCTCAACGAGGAGTCCCCAGTGTCGGCCGTGCAGATAGGCCACGCCATCAACGAGAAGAAGCTGTTGGACGCCCTGCTTAGCGCCCGCGACCAAAGGCTCTACCGCGCGGTCACCGACTGCGGTGCCGGAGGGTTCTCCTCGGCCGTGGGCGAGATGGCCCAGCTTTGCGGCGGCGCCAAGGTGCGCCTAGAGAATGCCAGGCTCAAGGCCGCGGATCTCGAGCCCTGGGAGATATGGGTCTCGGAATCCCAGGAACGGATGGTTTTCGCGGTTCCCCCCAAGAATTTGAAGGCCTTTGAGGAGGCCTTCGCGGCCGAAGGCTGCGAAACATCCGTGTTGGGAGAGTTCGCCAAGACCGGGAAGCTCCTCGTCTCCCACCAGGGCCGGACGGTCGTGGACATGGACCTCAAGTTCCTGCACAAGGGAGTGCCCCTTCCGGAGAGGGCCGCGGTCTGGGACCCGCCCAAGCCCGCGGCCATGGCCAGAATCACCACGGCCCAGAAAAAGCCGGCCGAGATATTGAAGAAGGCTCTCGCCCACTGGAACGTCTGCAGCCGCGAGTGGGTGATCCGCCAATACGACCACGAGGTCCAGGGTGGCACCGTGATCAAGCCCCTCCAAGGCCAGGGCCATGACGGCCCGGGAGACGCC
This sequence comes from Elusimicrobiota bacterium, assembly GCA_016218575.1. Lineage (NCBI taxonomy): Bacteria > Pseudomonadati > Elusimicrobiota > Elusimicrobiota bacterium. Next base: position 159,940 of record JACRDN010000017.1, on the reverse strand, counting down.
TGCGTCATCTGGCCCCAGGCCGCCACGGGAGACGTCGAGAATTTTTCGGGTTTCGCCGTAAGCCACGGCCTCAACCCGGCCTACGGAAAGCTCGACCCCCACGCCATGGCATTGGCCTGCGCCGACGAAGCCTTGAGAAACCTTCTTTGCGCCGGGGCCGACATCTCGCGCGCGGCCTTCCTCGACAATTTCTGCTGGGGCAACCCCGAGAACCCCCAGCTCCTGGGGGGGCTGGTGCGCGCGGCCTTGGGCTGCTACGATGCGGCCAAGGGCTTCGGGGTTCCTTTCATCTCCGGGAAAGACAGCTTCTACAACCAGTCCAGGGACGTCAACGGCAAGGATCTCGCCATTCCGGGGACATTGCTGATCTCGGCCGTGGCCCCGGTGACGGACGTGCGCAAGGCCCTCACCATGGACATCAAGGGGCCGGGAAACGCCCTGTACCTGGTGGGGAGCACCTCCGAGGAGCTCGGGGGCTCTCTTTACAACGAGATCTGCGGCTCCCTCGGGGGCGCGGTGCCGGAGGTCGAACTCGGCGCGGCCCGGGACGGCTTCAAGGCGGTGCAGGCCGCCATCGAGAAGGGCCTGGTGCTTTCCGCCCATGATCTCTCCGAAGGGGGCCTGGCCGTGGCCGCCGCGGAGATGTGCTTCTCGGGCGAGTTCGGGGCCTGCCTCGACCTCGACCAGATCCCGCGCTCTAGCCCCATCTACTCCAACGAGGTCCTGCTTTTCTCGGAAAGCCCAAGCCGCATCCTGCTCGAGGTTCCCCCGGAGAAAGAGGCGGCTCTGACCAAACTCCTCAAGGCAACCCCGGCCGAGCGCGTGGGCGAGACCATCGCCAACCCGATCCTCAAGATCGTGGGCCTGGACGGGCAAGTGATCCTGGAGGAACCCCTGCGCATGCTCAAGGCCACCTGGCAGAGCCCGCTCACCGAGGCGGTGAAATAGCCATGAAATCCCCCAAGGTCCTGATCCTGAGAGCCGCCGGCACCAACTGCGATCTGGAGACGGCCAATGCCTTCAAGTCCGTGGGAGGAAACCCGGAGCGGATCCACATAGACCAGTTGAAGAAAGGCCGAGTCAAGCTCATGGACTACGCGATCCTGGTCATTCCCGGAGGTTTTTCCCACGGCGACGACGTGGGCGCGGGCAAGATTTTCGCCAACCAGGTCCGGCTCTACCTCAAGGACTTGAGGCAGTTCGTGCGCCTGGGCCGGCCCGTCATTGGAATCTGCAACGGCTTCCAGGTCCTGGTCAAGGCCGGGATCCTCCCCTCCTCCAACACCTGCGACCAGACGGTGGGGTTCACGGCCAACGATTCGGGAAGGTTCGAGGCGCGCTGGGTGCACCTGCGCATCAACACGCAGAGCTCCTGCCTCTTCTTCAAGGGCCTGCCCGAGATGATCGAGCTCCCCGTGGCCCACGGCGAGGGAAAGCTGGTCTTGAAATCCCCCCGACAGCTCGAGGACTTGAAGAAAAATAAGTCCATCGCCCTCCAGTACGTGAGCGACGACGGCAAGCTTGCGGGATATCCCGCCAACCCCAACGGCTCCATCTTCAACATCGCGGGCCTGACCAACCCCGAGGGCAACTGCCTCGGCCTCATGCCCCACCCGGAGCGCTACACCTTGGTGCACCATCACCCCAATTGGACGCGCCAGACCTTCCGCAAGGCCAGCATCGGCCTCGAAATGTTCAAAAACGCGGTAGAATATGTTAAATAGGTGCCAGTCATTTACATTCTTAACTTACTTAACTTCCTCGACCTATAAGTTAAGTAAGTTAAGAATGTAAATGACTGGCACCTATTTACGCTAACTTATGTGCGGAATATTCGCGGTTTCGGATCATCCTGAGGCGGCGAAGCTCTCCTACTACGGGCTCTTCGCCCTGCAGCACCGGGGCCAGGAGTCGGCGGGGATAGTCACATCCCACAAGGGAGAGCTGCAGGCCCAGATCGGGATGGGGCTGGTCTCCGAGGTTTTCTCCAACCGCCCCGCCGCGGACTTGCCCGGGCGCATGGCCATCGGGCACGTGCGCTACTCCACGACCGGGGCCTCGCACCTCAAGAACGCCCAGCCCCTGGTTTTCAAGAACATCCACGGCCCCATCGCCATCGCCCACAACGGAAACCTCACCAACGCCATGGAGATGCGCGGCAAGCTCGAAAAACGCGGGGCGATTTTCCAATCCTCAACGGACTCTGAGGTGATCGTCCATCTCCTGGCCCGGCACCAGGGGCCGGTGGAGGACGCCGTCATCGAGAGCCTGCGGCAGGTGGAGGGCGCCTACTCGCTCCTGTTTCTCACCCCGACAAAGATCATCGCGGCGCGCGACCCGTACGGATTCAGGCCGCTGATCCTCGGCCAGCTCGACGAGTCCTATGTCCTGGCCTCGGAGACCTCGGCATTGAACCTGGTCAAAGCCCAGGTGCTGCGCGAGGTCGAGCCGGGGGAGATACTCATCATCGAGGGCGCCAAGCTCAAGGCGCTTAAGCCCTTCAAGGCCCCGACGCAGCCCGCGCGCTGCGTCTTCGAGCAGGTCTATTTCGCCAGACCCGACTCCAACATCTTCGGCCGCAACGTCCAGGCCGTCAGGCGAGAGTTCGGTCGGGCCCTGGCCCGGGAGATGCGGGGCCTTGCGGCCGACATCGTGGTGCCGGTGCCCGACTCGGGAGTGGCGGCGGCCCTGGGGTTCTCGGACGAGTCTAAAATCCCCCTGGAGATGGCCCTGGTGCGCAGCCACTACGTCAGCCGCACCTTCATCAAGCCCACCCAGGAACTCCGGGAGCTGGCCGCCGAGCTCAAGCTTGCCCCTGTTCCCGAGACCCTCAAGGGCAAGCGCGTGATCCTCATCGACGACTCGATCGTGCGCGGCACCACCTCGCGCAAGATCACCAAAAGCCTGCGCCAAGCCGGAGCCCGCGAGATCCACATGGCGATCTCAAGCCCCCCCATCGTCTCCCCCTGCTACTACGGCATAGACACCCCCCGGGCCAGCGAGCTCATCGCCAACCGCCACAGCCTGGTGGAGATCCGGAAATTCCTGGACGTGGACACCTTACATTACCTGAGCCTCGACGGGATGCTCCGGGCCGCGGGAGGCGGCGATCCATCGGGATTCTGCACCGCGTGCTTCACCAAGGTTTATCCGACGCCGATCCCGGATTACCAGACTCCAGACTCCCCCAAGGCCGCGGAAAGCGAACCCTCGGCGCCGGGAAAACTCCTATGAAAGTCCTTTTGCTGGGATCCGGCGGGCGCGAGCACGCGATAGCCTGGAAGCTGTGCCAAAGCCGCAAGCTCAAGAAGCTCTGCGCCGCTCCCGGCTCCTCGGCCATGGCGGAGCTGGCCGAGTGCGTGCCCATGGACATCCTGGAGCCCAAAACCGTGGCCAACTTCGCCAAGAAGGAGGGCGTAAACCTCGTTGTCATCGGGCCGGAGGGCCCGCTAGAGGCAGGGGTGAGCGACGCCTTGCGGGAGACCGGGATTCCCGTGTTCGGCCCGAGCCGCGAGGCGGCCAGGCTAGAGACCTCCAAGGCCTTCGCCAAGGAATTCATGTCCCGCCACTGCGTCCCCACGGCCCGCTGGCAGACCTTCCGCGACAGCGGACAGGCCCGCCAAGCCCTCCAACAATGGAATTTCCCAGTCGCGGTCAAGGCCGACGGCCTTGCCGCGGGCAAGGGGGTGCGGGTCTGCGCCTCGGCCCAAGAAGCCCTCGAGGCCGTGAAAGACTTCATGGAAGCCAAGGCCCTGGGCCGGGCCGGAGAGACCGTGCTCATCGAAGAGGGTTTGAGCGGCCCGGAGGTCTCGGTAATGGCCTTGGTGGACGGCAAGACCTGGCGCCTTCTGCCGCACGCGCGCGACCACAAGCGGCTCCTGGACATGGACCAAGGCCCCAATACCGGCGGCATGGGCGCCTATGCCCCGGCTTCGCTCCCCCCCCAAATATTGGGAGCCATAGAAGCCCAGATTCTCAACCCGGTGATGGCGGGCCTGGCGGTGGAAAAGCTCGATTTCCGCGGGGTCCTCTACGTCGGCGTCATGCTCACGGCCAACGGACCCAAGGTTCTGGAATTCAACGCCAGGCTCGGGGACCCCGAGACCCAGGCGCTCCTCCCCCTTCTCGACTGCGATTTTCTCGAGCTCGCCCAGGCCTGCGCGGAACAGAGATTGGACGGCCTTGAAGTCAAAAGCCTCCCTAAGGCCTGCGTCTGCCTGACGCTGACCTCGGAGGGTTATCCCCAGCGCCCGATCACCGGCCGGCTCATCTCTGGCCTCGAGGCCGCGGCCAAGACTTCCTCGGACGTGCTCCTATTCCACGCCGGAACCGCGCGCAAGGACGGGGGCTGGTACACCTCGGGGGGGCGCGTCCTGAGCGTGGCCGCCCTCGGCCAGAACCTTTCCCAGGCCCGGGAGAAGGCTTACGCCGCAGCCGGCCACATCAAATTCCAGGGACTGCACCTGCGCCGTGACATCGCGGCCAAGGACCTCGCGTGACCATGGCCAAGAAACCCCTCGTCGGGATCATCATGGGAAGCCAAAGCGACTGGCAGACCCTGCGCGCCGCCGCCGAGGTCCTGGCATCCCTCGGCATTCCCCACGAGGCCAAGGTAGTCTCGGCCCACCGAACCCCGGATCTCCTTTTCAAGTACGCGGGCTCGGCCGAGAGGCGCGGCATCAAGGTCATTATCGCGGGGGCGGGGGGCGCCGCGCACCTTCCCGGCATGGCCGCCTCCAAGACGACCTTGCCCGTTCTCGGGGTTCCCGTCGAGTCCAAGGCCTTGAAGGGCTTGGATTCTCTTCTTTCCATCGCCCAGATGCCCAAGGGCGTGCCGGTGGGCACATTGGCCATCGGGGAACCGGGTGCGGCCAACGCCGCGCATCTCGCGGCCCAGATCCTGGCTCTCTCGGACCCGGCCCTGCGCCGCAGAATACGGGCCTTCCGCGCGCGCCAAACTTCCAAGGTCCTGCAAGCCAAGCTTCCTAAGCCGTGAAGCCCGTCCTGCCCGGAGCCGTCATCGGCATACTCGGCGGAGGGCAGTTGGGACGCATGCTAGCCCTCGAAGCCCGGCGCATGGGCTACCGCACGGCGGTCTTGGACCCCGCCCCTCGCGGCCCCGCAGCGCAAGCGGCCGACCTCCACATCCGGGCGCCGGTGGACGACGCCGAGGCCGCCTTGAAGCTCGCCGCGGCGGCCGATGTCGTCACCGTGGAATGGGAGCTGATTCCCGCCGAGGTTCTGCGGAAAGTGGAAAAAGACAAACCCCTGCGCCCTTCCTCCCGCGTGCTCGAGATAATCCAAGATCGCCTGGTCCAAAAAGAATTCCTGGCCCGTCATGGATTTCCACAGACTCCATTCGAAGCGGTGCACGATATGGCTGGCCTTTCGACCGCGTCCGAGAGGCTGGGGCTGCCCGGCGTGCTCAAGGGCCGCAGGCACGGCTATGACGGGAAAGGCCAGCTTTCCTTAGAAAGCTGGCAGGACTTATCAGCCGCGGGGAACCTTCTCAAGGCTCCCTGCGTACTGGAGACTAAAGTCGCCTTCGAGAAGGAAATTTCGGTCATACTCGCCCGCGGCCAAGACGGCATGGCCGCGGTCTATCCCGTGGCCGAGAACGCCCACCGCCGGGGCATTCTCCATACCACCCGCGCGCCTGCCGGCATTCCAGAAACGGCGCGCCGCGCGGCCGAGGAGCTGGCTCTGGCAATCGCCAAGGCCTTGGGGCATGTGGGAGTGATGGCGGTCGAGATGTTCCTGCTGCCCGGCGGCAAGCTCCTCGTCAACGAGATCGCGCCGCGCGTGCACAACAGCGGGCATTTCACCTGGGACGCCTGCGCCGTCTCGCAATTCGAGCAGCACTTGAGGGCCGTGTGCGGCCTTACCCTGGGGGAGACGGATCTCTTTTCACCTGCCGTAATGGTGAATCTTCTGGGAGACCTTTGGGAAAAGGGCGAGCCCGCCTGGGAGAAAATCCTGGGCGTCCCTAACCTCAAGCTCCACCTCTACGGCAAGGACAAGCCGGCTCCGGGGCGCAAGATGGGGCATTTGACGCTCCTGGGGCCGGATCCGGCGGCCCTCCTCAAGCAGACCGAGGACTCGCTGGCTCTGCTGGGCTAGGCCGTTCCTTTCAACCCTTCCAAAGCCCGGGCGTTCTTCGGGCTCAGCATCAGGACTTGCTTGAACACTCTCTCGGAACCGCCCCTGTCGCCCTCGAGCTTGAGGCTGTAGCCCAAGCCCAAGAGCATTTCCACGTCCGTCGGGTAGAGTTTGATGATTCGAGCGTAGTACTTGACCGCTTTCTTGTAATCCTTTGCCTGGTAGTTGATCCAGGCGAGCTGGGAAAGGGATTTGTAGTTGTTGGGGTCTATGGCCAGCACCATCTCGTGGGCCCGGGAGATCTCGGCGGTCTTGCCGGCTGCCGCCAAGGGCAAGAGAAGCCCTTGGAGAGGTTCTATGGCCTCGGGAGCGATCTTGGCCGCGTTCTGGTACTGCGCGATGCTCTCGTTCCACATGCCGCCCAGATAAGCCAGCCACCCCATCCTCAGCCTATAAATGTAGCTGTCGCCCTCCGTCTCCTCCACGCTCCTCATCACCTTCATCGCTCCCGCGATATCGCGGCCGGCCTCGGCCGCATAAGAGGAAGCGATGACGTCCTGGAGCCGGCCCTGGGCCGCGGACCAGGACGGCGCCGACAACGCTGCGATCACTGCGAGTACGATGTTTCTCATTCTCTTCCTCCTTGATTAGAACATCAATCTCTCATCAACCTCCACAACGTTGTGGAGGTTGACTATTAATAACCAAATCTCGCGCTAAATCCGCCGACTAAAACCGAGGCCGTATAGTCCAACGTCGTCGCGGCGGTCACATTGGCCCGGACGCTGTCCCGGCCCCAGACGCCGAAGGCCGTGAGCCCCTTCCATGCCCAGGAAAGACCCAGACGCCAGCCGCTGCGGTAGAGGTCCTGGTTATTCGAAATCAAAGTCCCCCAGTCGTCCACGGCGAGCCGCTTTTTGCCGACGTAGCCCTTGGCCGTGGCAGTGAAGTTCCGCAAGGGCCCCAGAGCCAAGGAGGCAACGCCGGTGTTCAGCTTCTCGTTCCTGGAATTGAGGTTGATGTGCATGAGGGAAAAATCGGCGTAAATCAGGCCGCTCTTTCCGATCCCGATATGAGGCACGACCTGGGCCGCTCGGGACTGCGGGTAATCGGAGTAGGTGTAGGACCCCCCCGCGGAGAGAAAGCCTCCGCCGGCGCCCAACGCCGTCGTGTAGTTGAGCCCTCCCGTGTAGACATTGCCCTGATCGGTGACCGGGTCATTGACGTTGATGTGGTCGTAGGCTCCTATGAGCGAAAGCTTGGGCGTGAGGCTGAAGGAGGGCGCTATGTTTATTTCCTTTTGCTCCACATCCGCCGTGGGATCGGCGAAATCTATGACGGTACGGGTGTAGGAGGCGGTCAAGGACAGTTTCTTGTAGGCCATGGTAACCGGGACCGCTGTGCTGTGTCCCCCTTTTTTGAAGGCGATGTTCTTGTAGTCGAGCGCCGCGAAGGAGTATCCTGCCGCCACGGACAAGGTTCTGGGGCACCACTCAAGCCCCTGCTTGGCCGAGGCGTTCTCCGGGAACATCCTGAGCACGCGCTCGAAATTTCCCTTCGCGGCCCAATACCTGCCCGAATAGAATTGGGACCAGCCCCAGCCCAGTAGAGCATCCGCGTCCTCGGGCGTGAGGCTCAAAACGCGGGCGTAATGCCCGGAGGCGCTCTCATAGCGCCGCGCGGCGAATTCCTCGTAAGCCATGCGCAGATTAGCCTCGCGGTGGGCCGGGTTCAAACCGAGGAGGGCCTTGGCCTGGGCCTTCCACGAGGGATCTCCGCGCCCCAAGGCCGAGTAGAAAAGGCCCTCGACCGGAGCCTCCTCGCTTGGCCCGATAGAGGCGGCCAGCCGGTAATGGGCCTGGGCGGTGCTGAAATCCCCTAGAAGATACGACAAATAGGCGTAGCGCAGAACCAGCCAATAAATGTCCGGGCGTGCCTTCACCGCGGCGTCGAGCGCCCCACGGGCTCCCTGGAGGTCGCCGTCGGCCAGCAGAGCCTCGGACTTAACCGCGGCCGCCGCCAGGTCGCGGCTTGCGGGCGCCATTCCGGGATCAGGCGCCGTGGCCGGAGCCGCGGGGGCGCCTTTAAATTCCGGCGCTGGCACGGCCTCGGAATTTTCTGGCGGGCGCTGAAGCTGGGCCGTGGCCGGGACGGCCAACACCAAGAAGAACGCCGCATTCATTAAATTCCCATGCCGCATCTCTCCTCCTGTCTCACCGTCATGGCGCTCAACTCCACGCCGAGGCTTAGGCTTGAGACCGTGATCGTCACGGGCCCTCTCCCTTCGCAAAACACCGCTTGAGCCGTCAAATCCTTTAAAGCGCTCGGCCAGGGAACGGACACCTTCGATTCGACCGCCACCAGCTTGAGCTCGGCCGTCCGGGACGTTTCGACGAAACGACGCGACACTTCCACTCCGTAGCCGGGGATAAACGGCAGCAGAAACTCCGCGCCGAGCCTGGCCGCCCCGCGCATGAAGGAATTGAGAGGCAGTTCGTCTTTCCAGAACAGCCGCTCGGAATCGACCAGGGGGACCTTGGACGCGGCCAAGAAAAGGGAAAAGAGCAGAGATCCCGGCTTGGCCGAGCAATAGTCAAGGTAGAACATGTCGTGGGTCAGGTGGTAATAGAGGCGGGAGCGGTCCCTATCCGACTCGAGGTAGCGCCAGCCGTAGAGGTCCATGGCGGCCGTCAAGGTCTCGACATGCCGGCCCTTCCTGCTGGACACTTCGAAGGGATAAGAACTCCCAGTCACGAAATTGAAGGCGGCCTTGGTTGCCTGGCAGATGACAAGATTTTCCACTGTCTGGCCCTTCTGCGGAACGGCATGCTCGCGCAGGCAGGGGTTATCCCCGCCCTCGATATAGGCGGAGAAGGCGAAGGGCAAGGTTTCGCTCCCAGCCTCCGCCGTTTTTTGGAGATGGTAATGGATATGGGGAGTGGGAGAGCGCCCGGAATTGCCGCACAGCGCCACGGCCTCTCCGCCGCTCACGCGCTGCCAGGGTTTGACCTTGATCGAGCCTTGCTTGAGGTGGCAGATCAGGGAGAAGGTCCCGTCATCATGCTGGATCGAGACGTAATTGCCCCAATTGCGCTCGGTGTCTATGGAGCCGAGTTCATTGTCGGGTATGCCGTCCACGATTTTGGAGACGAACCCGGACTGGGGAGAGATCACCGGCAGGCCGTAGGCCGGGAAGCTGGAGAGCCGCCCCCACCCGGGGCGGGACTCATCCGACTCATCGTGCCGCAGGGAAAAATCAAGAGCGTGACGCCACTTGTCGATATGGGTGTGCTCTCCGCTCACCCCCTGGGTCACGCGCCAGGCCCCGATGAAGGGCAGGCGCAGCCCGGCTGAGGAGGCTCCCTTCTGGCGCAGGCGGTGGGAATGGGCGATGGCAAGGTTTTCCTCGGGCGAGGCGGCCGGGAAAAGCAGAAGCTCCGGGTCCCGGTTGGCCGGCCGCATCCGAAGGCCGGCGATGAAAAGATAGGTGACAGCCAGAAACGGCATGGACAAGACCCCTATCTGCGGCCCGATGGCCACGATGACGCCCTGACCGATAGGCACGCATAAAGCCGCGGCCATGGCGGCCATGCCGTAGGATGAAAGCGAAGGGACCGAGTAAATCCCTCCAATGGCGATCGCGGCCACGGCATAATTGTAGCCCTGGAAATCCCCGCCCGAAGCCGCGGCCGGGCTCAAAAAAGCGCCGGCGAGCGTGCCCGCGGCGTAGCCGATGATGGACAAGACCGTGGCGATGCGCGAGGAATACAGAAGCCCCGCAAAAACAAGGATTCCCGCTCCCGCGCCTCCGCAAAAGAAAACCGCGGCCACGGCCCTCAAGTAGCCCTCGACGGGAGGGCATGAGGAAAACCAGGCCATCGAGGGCAGGCGGGCGGCCTGCGCCGGCAGGCCCGCCGCGGCGTAGAGAAAAGCCGTGATCAAAACGAAGGCGAGGCTCATCTGGGGCAGGTTGAAAACCGCCTCGAAAATGGACCTGAGCGCGGAAATAGACAGGGCCGTCAACACCCCGGCCAGGACAAGGATCGGGATCAATTGCCAAGACGGCGAAAAGTGCCGAGCCAGAGCCAATCCGACCAAGAGGGCGTTGACGCTGTAGGGCCAGCCGCGGATGGAGGCCTGGTCAAAGCCTATTTTCCTAAGGAATAGCGCGCAAACTAAAGCGCAAAGAAGCCCGCAAAACCCGTGCGTTGGCTCGATCAAAGTCGCGGCCAGGAAAAGGAGGGCCGTCCCCTTTTTACGGGAGAAGTAAACCCCGGAATAGCCCTGGAGGACGGGCTCCAGGGCCTCGGCTATGGCTTTGATGACCATTCTTCTGTTTGTAGGGAAGGCGCGGCGAGCCTTTCCGGGAGATGTTCGAGGCAAGTCATGTAGGACAAGTCCTCCCTCTCCCGGATGAGCTCCGCCTTTCCGTCCTCGGAAATCATGACCACGGCCGGGCGCTCGTTGATAAACTGCAGCCACTGCGTCATGTTGTAGGCCCCGGCGTTCTTGATGAGGAGGAGGTTGCCCCGCGAGAGCGGGGGCAGCATCACCGACTCCCGGATCACGTCGATGGCCATGCAGGTGGACCCGTAAACGGCGGTGTCCTCCATGAGACTCTGGCTCTCCTCGGTCAAGGCCAAGTCGTGCTTATACCAGAGGGCCGTGAAGAGATTGTTGAGGCCCGAGTCCACAATGACGGCCTTTTTGCCGCTGGGAAGGGATTTCGCGGCCAGAACCGAGGTAAGAATGAACCCGGCCTCATCCACCATGGCGCGGCCGGACTCGAGGAACAGCGTCGGCATGTCGTCGAAGTTCCTGTAGCGGGCCACGATGGGCTCGGTGATGCAGGCTGCGTACTCGCTCAGGCTCGGGGTCACGTGCTCGCCCATCAAATAGGAGGAATGCAAGGTGTTGATCGAGGCGAATCCCCCTCCCGCGTCTATCCAATCGATTTGAATCCCGAATTCCCTGCGCAAGGCGTCGGAGAAGTCGAGGAGCTTCAACAGGGCCCTTCGGTAGGCCTCCGGGTCCAGAATGAAGGTCCCGATGTGGCAATGCAGGCCCTTGAGGGCGAGGAGCGGGGATGCGTTGATGCGCCGCGCCGCCTCCCAGGCTTGGCCCGATTCGAGATTGAAGCCGAAATGGCTCCAGGCCGGGTAAATCCCGGCGTCAAGATTGATGCGCAGTCCCATGGGAAATTTCTTGAAGGCGCCAAACGCCCCTTCTCCCTGGCCTTTATACGTGGCGGCCGCCGCTTTCTCGAGGAGCTGGAAATCGTCGAAATGGTCGATATGGACTCGAGCCCCTTCCCGGACGGCTTGGATCAAGGACTCCTCGCTTTTGCAGGGTCCGTTATAGATGATTTTAGATCCCGGCATTTGCATGGAGCGGGCCATCCGGTACTCGAGGGGAGACACGACCTCGGCCCAGGCTCCCTCTCGGTGAAGAAGGGCGCAGACGGCCTTGAGGTAGTTGGTCTTGTAGGACCAGCCGAAAATCGCCCGCGGGTAGCGGTGACTGAAAGCCTCCTGGGCCGCTCGGAACTTGCGCACGAGGGCCTTCTCCGAAACGATGTAGAGGGGAGTCCCGAACTCCTTGGCTAGGGCCTTCAAGGAGACCCCGTCTATCTCGCGGGTCGGCAGCTGGCAGCTGCCGCGGCCGTAATGGTTCATATGGCCCGAGTGGTGCCTGACGATCTGCGGCTTCTCATACTTTCTGGCTTCCATATTCATGGCATTCTCCGTCCGCGGTAAGGGCCTGGAGCTTAGACATCGGCATGATAAAATCCATCGCGCTGCGCATGAAAACCACGCCCGGCTTGTGGGGAGCGAAAGGCGCCGGCGTCCGTCCCAGGGCCAGCTCAAGACAGGCCAGAGGCAGGTTCTGACCCGCTCCCTGGGCCAGGTAAATCCAGGCTGGAAAGCGGGGATTGATCTCGATGATATAGTAGGCGCCGCGGCTCTTCATGACCTCAAGCTCAAGGGGGCCTCGCCACTTGAGGGCCTTGATCGTCTTGCGCGCCAGCTCCATCAATTTATCATCGGAAACCGTGACGCCCGCCCAGGCCTTGCCCTTGTCGGAGAGCTGCATCTTGCGCATGGGAACAGCACCCACCACGCCGCCCCGGCCGTCGCCTACGGCCGCCACATCGTATTCATCGCCGGGGACGAACTCCTGGACGACCACCGGCAGGCCCCACTTCTGGCGGATCTTCTCGAAATGGGCCGCGGCCTCCTGGGGATCGCGCGCGAGATACGCCTCGTAGAAAATACCCTTGATCAAAAGGGGGTAGCGCACCTCACGGTCCAGGCTCCAAAGCATGGCGGGATCGAAAAGGCTCAAGGACCGCGGCACAGGCAGGGCGTGCCGGGCCGCCATCTGGAAAAGCTGGTCCTTGGCACGCAGGCGGAATTGCTCCTGCGTGGGCAGGAAGGTCGCGATGCCCTTGGCCTTGAGCCAGTCGGACATTTGAATGATGGGCAAAAGCTCGGCGTCCAAAGTCGGGATCAGGGCGTTCAAGCCCGTGCGCTGCTTGATATAAAGGAGGCGCTTGAAATAGTCCTCGTGGCCCTGGGACGGATAGGGGACTAGAAAAACCTCGTCGGCCACGCCCTCGATGAAATTGCCGGCCTCCATGGCGTCGTAGGCAAGCCCCACCACTTTCCCGTTGAAGCTCGGGGAGGCCCTAAGCGACCGGATCACGGCCGTTCCCGGGGCGGGGCTCTCGTTGGCGATCATGCCAGAAACCCCCACCACCCGCTCCGGCGCCCGGTGGCTCAAGCAGCCAGCTCCTGGATCGAATGCAGGAAGTCCTCGACCCCGCGGTGAGCCTCGGCGGAATCGATGCCGTATTCCCGGATGACGTCGTCAACCATCTGTTCGGGACTTCTTCCCTCCCGGAGCAGGCAAATCAGCCGGCAGGCGGTGTGATTGAGCGAGAAGGTCGAGCCGGTCTTTGGGTCGAAAGCAAAGCCATTGTCGCTCACCTGCAGCCGCGCGATGAAATCCTGGGCCATGAGCCACCAGGGTACAGCGGCTAATTATGTTTGTCAATACCTGAAATTGATCTGGAATTGATCCAGATCAATGCGGGAAATTGATGGAAGTCCTATAATTAACCTAGGCCTTTTGGGTAAATTGACCTCAAGCTGCCCAATTCAATTTTTCGAGGATTATCCATGAACATCCCTCTACTAGCCGCTATTCTCGCCCTTGCCATCTCAACCGCCGGAGCCCAATCCCTGGAAAGGCTCTCCGTCTCGGCCGGCGGAGCCTTGGCCAAGGCCGCCGGAGAGGCCCTGGCCCCTCTTCAAGCCCGGGATATCTTTCGAGAATTTCAGGACGAGTGCGGGATCGTGGACGCCAAGATGCTGCGCCTGCCAGACCTAACCGAGGCCGTGGAGGCCCTGGAGCCCTGCTTCCAGAAAATTTCCGCGGATTACCGTGTTCCGATCTCGGTGCGGAGCGGACTCGTCAAGACCGAGGCCGATCCCACCGCGGGAATCATCCTCCTCCTGCCCGACGCGAGCCTCGAGCAGAGGGCGCTGGCCCGGAGCCTCGGCTATTCCCTGAGCCTCAGGAGCGGCTCCCTCTTGGGTTACCAAGCCCAAGTGCTCTTGAGAGACGACTCCGCGCTTGCCGCAAGCCACCTGCAGCAGGCCATCGACCGCTGCGTGCAGCCCATGGTCCTGCGCGACATCGACTCCGGAGCAGACTTCGTGCGCTATTACGGCCGCTGCGTCGTGGAGGAGCCGGGCCTCAAGGTCAAGGAGATCCGCCCGGCCCAGGGCCAGCGCCTGGCCGTGACGGTCCTGAGCTCGGCCGATCCCGACACCGTGGACGCCTTGAACGGCATCGTCTCAGTCCCAGGCCGGGCGGGCGAGGTGCGGGTCCTCGTGGTCGCCTATCCCGAGACCATCTATCTGCCTTAAAAGTCTGCCAGTTGCGCCGCCGCTCGCGTATTGGTAGTCTGACAGGAATGCCGGTTCTCCTCCTGCTTTTTTTATCGAGCCCCTCCTGGGCCACGGCCTCGGCCGTCCCACGGGGGCCCGTTCCAGTCAAGGCCGAGGCCTTCCCCGGCCGCTCCGGTCGAGAGCTCCCGGATCCTCCGTATAATTTCAAGAAAAGACCGGTCCCGGCCGAGGTGCGCTCGGCCTTGGAGCTGTTGGGCCATCGCTTTGATGAAAAGTCGGGCCTGATTTTGGGCCCGGAAGGGGCGCCCCTCTCCGTCGGCCAATACGAGGCCTTCCAACAACCCTTCAATTTCAAGAAGGGGTTGATCAAGGCAAGCGAGCGCTCCGACCTCATCGCCTACGGCTACCGCTTCGATGAGGAAAACGGGCAGATCTCCCTGCCTGCCCCGAGGCAAAACCAGCACCTCACCCGGCTGGCCCTGGAGGAGTTCCGGCGCTATATTTTTCTCCTCAACAGGCAGCTCATCCTGGAGCGCCTGCAGAATTTCCTGGCGCAATACGACCCGAACAAGCCTCTCCCTTTTGCCGCCCTCGACCAGGCTCGGGCCCTGGCCCGCGCCCAAAAGGGCGCGCTGCCCCCGGCTTTGGAGCAAGCCTTGGCAGGGGCCCAGCCCATCGCCGGGCCCCTGCGCGCGGCGGCCTTCGAGGCGTATCTCGCCTCCACGCGCTACTGGGACGGGGCCCAGGACAAGCTCAGAAACCTTCCTTACTCCATGCCGGTGATGCCGGAGGGGGCTCCCCGCCCGGCTCCCCCCGTATTCTACGACGACCTGGAGCGGGCTCTCAGCGCCGCGCTGGGAGAGGCCGCCATCGCTCACTTGAGTCAAAACAAGGAAGGGCTGGCGCTTTTATCCCGATTCAAGGGCGCCGGCGGAAAAATCCAGCTTCCCCCCTTCCTGATCTTGAAAATAGACCCCCTGGCCGGCGCCACCTACAATTACGCCAACAAGTCCATGATCTTCAACATGGAGTACGTCCTCAACGGAATCACGGCCGGCCTTCCCGATGAAGAACGCCAGAGGCTGCGCCGGGAGCTCGATACCCCGGCTAAGCTTGCCCGGCATCTCCTGGAACACCCCGAGGCCCGTCAGGCCTTCTTCAAGCGCTACGACGCCCAGATCATGCATGAGCTGACCCACGCCTAGCAGCACCTGCGCGACAAGCTCGTGGAGCACTTGAGCCGCGCGGCAACGCCGCTCGCCATCTACCTCGAGTACGAGCACGAGGCCTCCATCGAGCGAAACCGCTACATCTACCAGATGCTTCTCTCCAACCCGGACGCGGTCAAGGACAGTCCCTGGCTCGAGGATTACCGGCGGATGCTCGCGGATTTCGACCGCTGGAGAGACCGGATTTCCCAGCTCTACCTGTGGAGCTGGCCGCAATGGGCGGCGACCCTTCCCGACGCCGAAGCCATCCAACGGGGCCGGGCCCAGGTCTTGAAGCTCCTCATGGGAGAGGATGCGGGCCGCCGCGGCGAGGCGTACTGGCGAGAGCTTCTCTCTCGGCTCAACCTGGGCTCTGGGGAGCTTGCCCGGGTCAAGAGCGAGCAAGGCAGATTCCTCGAGAAGTTCTTGAGGGACGAATACCCGGAAATGAGGCGCAGGAGCTACCCCGCCCTCTCCAAGCTGTTTTTGAAGCAAGCCTTGAGCGTAAGAAACCCAACCAAGATATTTCGCTTCCTCGACACGGCTGAGAATTACGCCGAATTGATGACCGATGGGCCCGAGAAAAGGGCCTTGCTCGAAATGATCGAGGCCGCGAAATGGCGCAAGGAGGCTCGATGAAGAACTTTCCCACTTTGGCCTTGGCATTGATCTGCCTGGCTTATCCCGCTCCGTCCCGGGCCGCGCTGGACGGCGAGGCGCCCTTGGCGCGGGCCTCGGAACAGGCCGGGCAATTGGCGCGCAAGGCCCGCGAGCCCCTTCCCAATTTTCACGCCGTCTCGGAGGGGCTCTACCGCTCGGGCCAGCCGAGCCGAGAGGGCCTTGAAAAAGCCAAGGACCTTGGCATCAAGACCATCCTAATCCTAAAGCCCCAGGTCGAGCCGGAGCGTCGGGACGCTTTGGGGCTTGGCTTCGCCGTCGAGAATATCCCCATGTCGCCGGCGCGAGCCCCCTCCTTCCAGGAGATGGACCACGCCTTGGACATCGCCGCCGACCCCCTGAAGCGGCCCCTTCTTGTACATTGCTCCTTGGGGCGGGACCGCACCGGCTTTGTGGTGGCCGCCCAAAGGGTGACGGCGCAGGGCTGGGACATAGAGAAAGCGGTGCTCGAGGCCAAGTCCCACGGGTGCTGCTTTTTCCCCTTCGGGGACTTGGCGGCCTATCTCAAGCAATACCTCGAGCACCGCTCCCAGGGGCCGAGCCCTTAAGACGCCTTGCGCTCCACGGGAAAGTCCTTCTTCTTCCATTCCTCGATCCCGCCCACGAGCTCCTGGACCTTGTAGCCTTTCTCGGCCAATTGCAGGGCGGCCTTGGTGGCCAAGGCGCAGGTGAGGTTCCAGCAGTAAGTCACCATGGTCTTGTCCTTGGGGAGATTCCTCAGGTTTCCGCTCAACTCCTCGAGCGGGATGTTCTGGGCCCCGGGGATATGCTCCTCTTGGTAGGACTCCCGGTCGCGCACGTCGATGACATGCACCCCTCCTTTTTCAAGGTCGGCCTTCAACTGATGCGGCGTGGTCTCGAACCGAAGCTTGCTCTTGAAGTACTCCGCGGCGGTCTGCTCCGTCATCGTGGCAGGCATATAGCACCTCCGTGCTTCTCTCAATACATTATAAACTGAAAGGGCCCATCTCGCGCATGGGCCCTATCATCGGGCAATCCCGATCAGAACGACACCTCCAATAGGAGAACCAGCAACTATCGTTATTTCCAGGAGATAACCAGAGACTGGTATCAACAAACGACAACCGCCAAGATCAAAGACGGCTCATATGTTTCTAGGCGGGAATGGACCGACCACACTTCTTATGATATGCGGGTCCGCAAAGCCGGCCCTTATCTCATTGGTCAACTCGTGATCGTGAATTGGAAGGAAGGGTATAAACCCGGGCAAGTCCCGTATAATTGCTATTACTTCAAAAGAATAGCGGACTAACAGGGAGCGCGCCGTTATTGAATCACGCGCGAGAACTGCTCGACGGCCTTTACGTCCACGCGGCGCACAGCACTTCGTAGGTCCTGGCTGATGACCTCGCCCGCAACACGGCAGAAGTCCGCGCTAGTGGCCTTGCCGGCGCCCTCGGCGCGCAGCCGCTCCACGGTTTGGCGGATCCAGCTTGCGCCCGATTTCTCGGCCGCGGCCGATATGACATAGTTGGCCGAGGCATAGGCGTGCTGGACGTCGTGGGGCAAGGCCCCGGAAAAAGGCCACCAGGTTTTCTCGCTTTCTAGGTCCACGGCCGCGGCGCCTCCCAGTTGACCCAAAGCCCGCAAATAGCCCTTCCTCGTGTAGGCGCAAGCCCCTTTCTGGAATAGCGCGCAGGCCTGGGTCGCGCAGTAGTCCGCTATCCCTTCGATCCACCAGCGACTCGTGACGGTGGCGCTCGTGAGGCTCCCCTTGAACAAGGCGCTTTTGAGCCCGCCGTCCACGCTCTCGTGCACCATGAAAGGAAATACCAGGTAGGCGTCGAACTCGTCCTTGAACGGCAAGGCCGCCTCCTTGGGAGCCCGGACAAGGCAAGGAACGCCGCCGACGTTGAGCCAATGGGCCTCCCGGGCCTTGGGCGGCAGGATTTTCCGGTCCGAGACCAGGACCAAGCCGTACACCGAGAGCGGAATCCCGACGATGCCTTGGGCCTTGCGGTACATGAGCTCTAGGACACTCGCCGCCTGCCTCGAAAGCCTGTCGGTTTTCGCGTCGTGGTA
This sequence comes from Elusimicrobiota bacterium, assembly GCA_016218575.1. NCBI lineage: Bacteria > Pseudomonadati > Elusimicrobiota > Elusimicrobiota bacterium. The sequence goes on along the minus strand of JACRDN010000017.1, from coordinate 141,996 downwards.
TATCAGCACGGGGCTGTTGTACACGGCCTCAAGGCCCAGCTCCTCCACGCTCACCGAGGGCGCTGGCATGGGAGCGGCAAATTTCAGGTTGAGCGGAGCCTCACCAGTGGAGAACACAGGAACGGCGGCCAGCGACAAGAGCAGGGCAAGCGCGCAAAGGTAAAACTTATCCACAAAAACTTCCCGGGAAATTTTTGTGGATAACCCCGGCGGCGGGAGCCGTCCGGCCGCCGAGCTTGCCATTATTTATACTCCCCGAGGCAAAGCCTCGGAGGTGAATTCGATGTCCTTGGGCAGGGGCTCGTCCTTGCCGGCCTGGAGATTTACCTCCAGCATTTTCCCGCCCCGGGAGATGACGAGTCTCACCTCGTCGCCGGGAGCCAGATTCCGTATGGCCCTGATGAAATACAGCTGGGCCTCCTTGGGATCCTCGGGCAAGGCCTTCCCGTTAACCTTCAGAATGAAGTCCCCCGGCTTGAGCTTGTCGTCCGCCGGCCCTCCGGGTTCCACTTGCCAAACGGCCAACCCCGAGGGCGAGTCCTTCTTGCTTGGGTCTTTTGCAACCGGACGCACGAAGGCCCCGATCTTGGCGTTGTCCAAGTTCCGCACCTTCCTATATTGGTCCAGGGCCAGCCAAACGTCGGGAGCCCCGATCGCCAAAAACAGCCCCTGGGTCGTTTCTGGATAAGCCATCCAGGTGTTCACGCCGATGACCTTGCCCCTGGCTTCTTGATTTTCCGACGCGGAAATCAGGGGCCCTCCGGAGTTGCCCGAATTGACGACCGCCGTGATCTGAACGCAGGTGTGATACCGCTCTTTGACCCCGCATTTGCGCAGAATCCCGCTGACGATGCCCAGGCTCGCCGAAAAATCGAATCTCTTGGGGTTTCCGAGAGCGATGACGTCTTCCCCCTTGCGCGGAGCCGGCCTTTTGTCGAGCTCCAGGGGCTCGAAGGCGGGCCAATTTTTTTTCTCCCCCTTGAGCCGGAGAAGAGCCAAATCCCGCCTGTCCCCATGGCCCTTGGCGAGCACCAAAGCCGCCAGCCCCTTGCGGCCGTCCGCGAAAACCACGGTCATTTCATATGAAACGGTCATTTCATACGAAGAGGGCCGAGTGCGCTCCCTGATGTCGCCGACTTTCGCGTCCAAGAAATCCGGTTTGGCCTCCTCGGCCACATGGGCGTTGGTGACGATCAACCCGTCGGCGTCTATGATGAAGCCGGTGCCATGGCCCGAGGGCCAGCCCTCCAGTTTGACAACGGCCTTCTCGGACTTTTCTATCAAATCTTCCTTCGATAGCGAGGCGGCGGCGGGGCGCCAAGAAAGCAGAACTAGAAGGAGAATTTTCATGACCCAAGGGTAGCCTTCAACCCTGCCCCTGTCAAGGGCCAGTCTTGTCTCCTACGAAAAGCGGGAGAAGTAGCGCGTCATTATACGGCTTCAAACTATTCACATCTCCTCCCCAAACGTGAAATCCGGTTGAACCGCAGGCTCAAAAATTGATTTAATGTATATAAATCCCCACGGACCGGAGGCTGGTGACGCAGAGAAGCTGGGACCGCAAGGATCTCTTGGGCCTTGAAGACTTGAGCGCCGCGGAGATCGAGAGCATTTTAGACGCCGCCGTTTCTTTTAAATCCTCCGAAGCTCCCAAAAACCACAGCAAGCTCTCAAACCGCACTTTGGCCTTCCTTTTCTCCGAGCCCTCCACGCGCACGCGCTCCTCCTTCGAGGTCGCGGCCAGAAGGCTCGGGGCCGAGGTCCTGGGGTTCTCCGCCGCCTCATCGAGCCTCCTCAAGGGCGAGAGCCTGCTCGACACCGTGAGGAACCTGGAGGCCATGGGAGTGGACTACTTCGTGGTCCGCCACGAGCTCTCTGGAGTGTTGATGCCGCTCGCCCCCAAGACCAAGGCCTCCCTCATCAACGCAGGCGACGGGGCCCATGAGCACCCGACCCAGGCCCTCCTCGACCTCTTCACCTTGCGCGAGAAGAAAGGAACCCTCAAGAAACTCAAGGTCGTCATCGTGGGAGACGTTGCCCACAGCAGAGTGGCGCGCTCCAACATATTCGCCCTTCTCAAGTTCAAGGCCGCCGTCACGGTCTGCGGGCCCACGGCCCTCATCCCCCATGACATCGCGTCGCTCGGGGTCTCGGTGAGCCAGGACCTGGACCATGCTCTCAAGGACGCCGACGCCGTGAACGTGCTGCGTCTGCAGCTCGAGCGCCAGAAGGAGAACCTCGTCACTTCCCTCAACGACTACTACCAGGCCTACGGCCTCACGGCCGAGCGCCTGGCAAAAAACCCCGACTGTATGGTCCTCCACCCGGGGCCCATGAACCGCGGGGTCGAAATCTCCTCTCAGGCGGCCGATGGCCCGCAATCCGCCATTTTGGAGCAGGTCAAGAACGGGGTGGCGGTGCGCATGGCTGTCCTCTCCCTCATCGAAGGCTGGAGGGCCCGCCATGGCTGAGCGGCTTCTTGTAAAGGGCGGACTCGTGATAGACCCGTCCCAGAACATCGAGTCCGTCCGCGACGTCCTGATCGAGGATGGAAAAATCGCCGAGGTGCGGGCAGGACTCTCCAAGCAGCCTGGCCTGAAGGACGCTCCCGTTCTAGACGCCCAGGGGCTATGGGTCATTCCGGGGCTTATCGACATGCATGTCCACCTGCGCGAGCCCGGGCGGGAAGGCGACGAAACGATTTTGACCGGCACCCGGGCCGCGGCGCGCGGCGGAGTGACGACCGTGCTCGCCATGCCCAACACCGAGCCGCCCGTGGACACGCCCTCGGCCGTGAGCTTTGTCAAATCGAAGGCCGTCGCCGAGGGCGCTGTGCGCGTGCTCGTGGCAGGAGCGGCCACCGTGGGGCAGAAGGGCGAGAGGTTGACCGAGATCGTGGGCATGGTCCGGGCCGGGATCTCGGCCGTAACCGACGATGGCCGGCCCATGATGAATTCCGAGCTCATGCGCCGGGCCCTGGAATGCTGCAAGGACTGCGGCATTCCCTTCATCGACCATTGCGAGGACGAGCATTTGAGCGCGGGGGCCTGCGTCAACGAGGGCCGGGCCGCCACCGCCAAGGGCCTGCGCGGGATGCCCTGGGCCGGGGAGACCGTGATGGTCTCGCGCGACATCGCGCTTTCGGAGCTCACCGGAGCCCACGTGCACATCGCCCACATCAGCGCGGCGCAAAGTGTCACGGCCGTGCGCCTGGCCAAGAAGCGGGGACTCAACGTCACCGCCGAGGCCACTCCCCACCATTTCACGCTCTGCGAGGAGGACGCGCCGGGCTACGACGCCAATTTCAAGATGAATCCGCCACTGAGATCCGCCCGCGACCGGGAGGCGGTCCTCGAGGGCCTGGCCGACGGAACGATAGACGCCGTCGCCACCGACCACGCCCCCCATGGTCCGGGCAAGAAGGCCCTGGGCCTGCCCTTGGCCCCCTTCGGGGTGATCGGGCTAGAGACATCGCTGGCGCTGGGGATCACTCATTTGGTGGGTAAAAAAATACTCTCTCCTAAAAAATTACTGGAGCGCATGAGCGCGGCCCCGGCCCGGCTTTTGGGGCTCAAGGACAGGGGAAGCCTCAAGAAAGGCATGCTGGCGGACATCGCTTTGGTGCATCCCGGGGAGTCCTGGACCGTGGAGGCGCGCTTCGAGTCCAAGAGCCGCAACAGCCCCTTCATCGGGATGAAGCTCAAGGGCCAGGTGCGCGCCACCTTGGTCGGGGGCCGCGCGGCGTTCCGGCACGATCATGCTTTATGAGAAGCTCCTGCGCCCGCTCCTTTTTCGCATGGACCCGGAAAGGGCCCATGAGATGACTGTCTCCCTCCTCGATCTCTGCCAAAAAATTCCCGGCGCGCCGGGAGCGCTGCGCTCATGCTTTAGCGCCCCCGGCGGTCTACAGGTCAAGGCCTTTGGCCTGGAATTTCCCAATCCCGTGGGACTGGCCGCGGGCTTCGACAAGGACTGCCGCTTGGCCGGGGTCCTGCCGAGCCTCGGCTTCGGCTTCTTGGAGTTGGGCTCGGTCACCTTGAGGCCCCAGCCCGGAAATTCTCGGCCCCGGGTGTTCCGGATTCCGGAGGCCGAGGCCGTGGTCAACCGCCTCGGCTTCAACAGCTCGGGTGCCGCGGCCGCGGCCGGCAATCTCGCCTCGCTCAGGGCCCGGCCCGTGCCCATCGGCGTGAACCTGGGACTCAACGCCGACTGCCCCAGAGAGCGAGCGGCCGAGGAGTATGCCGCGACCTTCAAAATCCTCGAGCCCCATGGGGATTACTTCGCCGTGAACGTGAGCTCACCCAACACCGCGGGGCTGAGGGACCTCCAGCAGGTCGAGCGGCTGGAAAAAATCCTGGGCGCGCTGCAGGCCGCGAATAAAAAGGGAAAGCCTATCCTCGTCAAGATTTCTCCCGACCTCTCCGATGGTCAACTCAAGGACGTGGTGACTCTCATCCAAAAAATGGCCGCGGGGGTCATCGCCACGAACACGACCCTCTCCCGCGAGGGCGTTCCGGGCGCAGAGGGTCTCCAGGGGGGCCTCAGCGGCGCGCCGCTTCGCAGGAGGGCCACGGAACTCATCGCCGATATTTCGAGGCTCGCGGGCGGGAGGCTCCCCATCATCGGCGTGGGCGGGATCTCGAGCGGCAAAGACGTATTGGAGAAGATCGCCGCAGGAGCCTGCCTGGTTCAGCTTTACACCGGGCTCATCTACCGCGGTCCGGGAGCCGTCGCGAAAATTCTCAGAGAGCTTGGGGACTTAAGGACATGACCGAAGTCATTGTGGCGCTCGACGTGGACACCCTGAAAAGAGCGGAAGAGCTGTTAAAACGCCTCAAGGGAGAGATATCCTTCTATAAAGTGGGTTTGCAACTTTTCACCGCCCACGGCCGCCGCGCGGTGGAGCTCGTCCAGCGCCACGGCGGGAAGGTCTTCCTGGACTTAAAGCTCATGGACATCCCCCAGACCGTGGCCCACGCCGTGGAGGAGGCGCAGAAGCTCGGCGTGGAGTCGGTCTCTTTGCATCTTCTGGGCGGCTCGGACATGGTCGCGGCCGCGGCCAAGGTCAAGCCCCGCCCGGAGCTCTGGGGCGTGACCGCGCTCACGAGCCTTCGTGCCGGGGATTTCCGGCGCCTGGGGCTGAGGACCTCCCTTCCCGCCTTGGTCAATAAGCTCGCGCGGGTGGGCTTGAATCACGGGGCCGACGGGATCATTTGCTCGGCTCTCGAAGTTCCGTACTTGAGGAGAAGTCTGAAGAACCTCTCCCCAAACTTCATTACGCCCGGCATCCGCCCGGCCGGAACGGACCTCCAGGACCAGAAGCGGGTCATGACCCCGGGGCGGGCCGCCCGGCTCGGGATCGGGCGCATCGTGGTGGGACGCCCGATCACGGGAGCATCCGATCCCGCGAAGGCTGCGCGGGATATCCTGGAGGAAATCGCCGCGGCGCGCAAGTGAGGCCGCGCGCTTTAGGGGCCGCTTTATGCTGACTTATAAAAAAGCCGGGGTGGATATTGACCTGGCGGACAAGCTCGTGGATTTCATACAAAAGAAAGCCCCGGCCATCGGGGGCTTCGCTGGGCTGTTTCCACTCCCCATCAAGGCCGAGGAGCCCCACTACCTCGTGGCCTGCACCGACGGGGTCGGGACCAAGCTCAAGATCGCCTTCGAGCTCGGCCGCCACGAAACCGTGGGCATAGATCTCGTGGCCATGTGCGTCAATGACCTCGTCACCTGCGGGGCCAAGCCCCTGATTTTCCTGGACTACTACGCCACGGGCAAGCTCGACCTCAAGCGCTCCAAGGCCGTCATGTCCGGAATCCTCGAGGGCTGCCGCCAGGGGCATTCCTTGCTCCTGGGGGGAGAGACCGCGGAGATGCCTGGTTTTTATCCTTCCGGGGAGTATGATTTGGCCGGGTTCTCCGTCGGCATCGTGAAAAAGTCAGAGATCATAGACGGCCACAAGATATTCCCCGGGGACCTCCTCCTCGGGCTGCCGTCCTCCGGATTCCATTCCAACGGATTTTCTTTGGTAAGAAAAATTTTTAAAGGCCCTCTTCTTAAGAAGAGGGGCGCTGAGCTCATCGTCCCCACCCGAATTTACGTGGATGACATCCAGCGACTGTCCAAGGGCCTGGCCCAAAGCGGCGACATCATCCTGGGGCTCTCCCACATCACCGGCGGAGGGCTCGTGGAGAACGTCCCGCGCTTCCTGCCCAAGGGCTGCAAGGCCGTGTTCCATCAAAGCGCGTGGAAAGTGCCGCCGATCTTCCGAGAGCTTCAGGAAATCGGGCAAGTGCCGGAAAGCGAGATGTGGCGCACCTTCAACATGGGAATCGGGATGGTCGCGGTCATCCGCCCCGGCTGCCTGCCCCTGGCCCGCAAGTTCCTGCCGGAAGCCAAGCTCATCGGCGAGATCGTCAAGGGCAAGGCCGAGGTCCAGATCAAGTGACCAAAATCGCGGTATTCGCCTCCGGGGAGGGAACCAACCTCCAGGCCTTGATCAACGCCTGTGCCGCGCGGCGCATCCCGGGGCAAATCGTCCTGGTCGTGTCGAACAAAGCCGAGGCCGGGGCCCTGCGCCGCGCCAAGCGCGCGGGCATAGAAGCCGTGGTATCCTCCCCGAAAGACTTCTCCACTCCCGAGGAGTACAACGCGAATCTGGCCCAGCTCTGCCGGGAGCGCGGCGTCGAGCTCCTGTGCCTGGCGGGCTTCATGCTCCAACTGAAAGCCCCCCTCCTCAAGGCCTACGCCTGGCGCATCTTGAACATCCACCCGGCCCTCCTGCCCGCCTTCGGGGGCCCCGGCATGTACGGAGCCCGTGTGCACGAGGCCGTGCTCAAGGCCGGGGTCCGGGTGAGCGGCTGCACCGTGCATTTCGTGGACGAGTTTTACGACCACGGCTGGATCGCGGCCCAGGCCACGGCCCCGGTCCTGCCCTCCGACACCGCCGAAACCCTCTCGGCGCGGGTGCGGACCCAGGAGCATTGGCTCTACCCAAAGGTCGTGAGGCTGTTCTGCGAGGGGCGCCTGGAGGCCACCGAATCCGGCGTGAGGACGCTCCCTTCGCACAACGACAAATCCTCCCGCGTCAAGCGCGCCTTGATCTCGGTCTCGGACAAGACGGGTTTGGCCGAGTTCGCCCGCGGCCTTGAAGACATGGGAATCGAGATCGTTTCCACCTCGGGTACGGCCAAGGCCCTGCAGGAGGCGGGCATCGAAATCCGGCCCCTCGACACTGTCACGGGGTTCCCCGAGATTCTGGCCGGGCGGGTCAAGACTTTGCACCCCAACATCCACGGGGCGATCCTTCTTCGGCGCAAGGACCCCTCCCAGGCGCGCGAGGCAGAGTTGTTCGGGATCGAGCCCATAGATCTTGTGGTCGTCAACCTCTACCCCTTCGCCCTGACCGCGGCCAAGGCCTCCTCGCCCTTCCAGCAGGACGTGATCGAGCAGATAGACATAGGAGGCGTGGCTCTCATCCGGGCGGCGGCCAAGAATTTCGAGGACGTAGCGGTGCTCGTCTCGCCCTCGGACTACGGGCCCGTGCTCCATGAGCTCGAGAGCCGCCAAGGCCAGCTCGGTCTCGAAACGAGGAAGCGCTTGGCGCTTACGGCCTTCCAGCACACCGCGGAGTACGACGCCATGATCTCCGCTTCCTGGGCGGGCTCCGCCGTCCGGGCCGGAGAGAAATTCCCTGCTGTTTTAACCGTGCGGCTCTCCAAGATCCAGGACCTGCGCTACGGGGAGAACCCCCACCAGAAGGCTGCGCTCTACGCTTGGCAAGACCAGACGGCGCCCGCGGCCAGGCAGCTGCAGGGAAAGGGGCTCTCCTACAACAACTTCCTCGATGCCTACGGGACCTGGGACGCGGTCAACGAGTTCGACGGGCCCGCCGCCGTCATCTTCAAGCACGTAACACCCTCCGGCATCGGCCGCGGCGCGACGCTTTTGGAGGCCCTGCGGCAGGCCTGGGCCTGCGATCCCCTCTCGGCCTTCGGGGGCGTGATCTCCTTCAACCGGGAAGTGGGCGCGGACGTCGCCCAGGAGCTTGCCCAGCGCTTCGTCGAGGTGATCGTGGCCCCCGGCTTCTCGCCGGAAGCCCTAGCGCTCTTCGCCCAAAAGAAGAACTTGCGTCTCCTACTCCGCCAGGCTCCCCCATCCGGCGCGCTCATACTTCGCTCCATCGGCTCCGAGGTCCTGGTGAGCGACCCCGACCGCGCCGCCTTCGGCCCGGACTGGAAGGTCGCGACAAAGCGCGCGCCGACCAAGGCCGAGGAGGAAGCCCTGCGCTTCGCCTGGCTAGCCGCCAAGCACGTGAAATCCAACGCCATAGTCCTGGCCGGGCCCGAGGCCACGGTCGGGATCGGGGCCGGGCAGATGTCGAGGGTGGACTCCGTGCACATGGCCGGCGTTAAATATAAAATATATTTGCGGGACAATCCCCCGCCTGCGGCTTTGGTACTGGCCTCGGACGCGTTTTTCCCCTTCCGGGACGGAGTGGACGCGGCCTCCACCTTGGGAATCTCAGCCATCATCCAGCCGGGAGGCTCGGTCAAGGACCAAGAAGTGATCGCCGCGGCAGATGAGCATAACCTCGCCATGGTGCTGACCGGGATGAGGCATTTCAGGCATTAATATGAGCGCCGATAGGGGAACCTCGCAGTCAAGGATCAGGCCGGCAGGGCCTAAGGACGCGAGAATCCTCGCGGACCTGGGGCGGGCGACTTTTTACGACACTTACTACGATCATTTCGATAGAGACTTCTCGCTCCAAGCCCTGGAGATTTATCTTAATACGACCTTCAGCCAGGAGAAGCTGCTCCAAGCACTCAAAGATAAAGCCGTGGCCTATTCCATCGCGGAAACGCAAGACTCGGCCGTGGGCTTTTTCAAGCTGGTATTCGATGCTCGACCTCAAGAGGCGGTCGTGGCCCTGCCCACCGCTTGCCTGGCTCAGATTTACGTGGACCGAAGCCATCAAGGCAAAGGCCTCGGCAGTCGAATACTGGCCCAGGCGCATCTCCAAGCAAGCGCCAGGAAATGCCGCTCCATTTGGCTGGGAACTTGGGACGGTAACGGGAGGGCCATTCGCTTTTACGAGGCGAATGGCTACAAGGCCCTGGGGAGGGAGAACTTCCCGATCACGGGCAGCCGTTTCTCCGATATCGACTTGATAATGAGCAAAGAACTATGAGAATAGGCTCCAGTTATCCACAAAACTTCGCGGGAAATTTTTGTGGATAACTTCCGGGGAGCGGGCGCGGCCATAGACAGTCAAAACGAATACTGCCATGCCCTCATCCAGCATGAGTCCATCCATCACGGGCAGTGGAGCCGCTACCCCGCCTTGGCCGGGTTTTCGGCGCCAAAGCTGTGGCGGGAGGTCTGGCACTTATGAAGCACGCCGGCTCCAAGTCCCTGCGCTCGCTGGGCTCGCTCCTGACCCAAGTGCGGAGAATCGCGGCCTTTAAGGAAAAGAAGAGCGGGATCTTTTACTGCGGGCCCAGGGCTTTCCTCCATTTTCATGAGGACCTCTCCGGCCTCTACGCGGATTTTCGGCCTCAAGAGGCCTGGCTCCGCGTCCGGGTTTCGACCGCCGAGGAACAAGCGGGTTTTTTAAAAACTTTGTCGGCCTCGAGGGCGAAATGAAAACAACCGCGTTGTTAGTTCTGGAAGACGGCACCATTCTCACCGGACAAGCCTGCGGGGCGGAGGGAGAGGCCTCGGGAGAGATGGTGTTCAACACCTCCATGACGGGCTACCAGGAGGTCCTGACCGACCCGTCCTATCAGGGACAGATCGTGGCCATGACCTATCCCCAGATCGGCAACTACGGGATCACGGCCGAGGACAACGAATCGCGCAAGGCGTTCTTGAGCGGCTTGGTGGTGCGCGAGCTGTGCAGGCATCCCTCCAACTGGCAGTCGGTGGAGTCCGCCCAATTCTTCCTCAAAAAACACGGGATCGCGGCGATCGAGGGCGTGGACACCCGGGCTCTCACCTTGCGCCTGCGCGAGAAAGGGGCGCTCCGAGCCGTCCTTTCCACCACGGATCTCGACCCAAAAAGGCTGTTGGCCAAGGCTAGAAATGTCCAATCCATGCTGGGATTGGACCTGGTGAAAGACGTATCCTGCCCAGAGAAATATCTCTGGGTGGAAGGCTACGTCCCTCCCGGCAACGGAACCAAGCCCCTCCATGTCGTCGTCTTCGATTTCGGCGTGAAGTACGGCATCCTGAGGTGTTTGGCGCAAATCGGCTGCCAGGTCACCGTGGTCCCGGCCCGGACCACGGCCGAGGAGGCCCTCGCGCTCAAGCCCGACGGCATACTGCTGTCGAACGGCCCCGGCGACCCCGAGCCCGTGACTTACGCGATCGAGACCATTCAACGGCTCCTCGAAAAGCAAATGCCGATTTTCGGTATCTGCCTGGGGCATCAACTCTTGGGTCTGGCTCTCGGCGGAAAAACCTTCAAGCTTAAATTCGGGCACCACGGCGCCAACCATCCCGTGCTCGATGTGGACACGGAAAAAGTCGAGATCACGACCCAGAACCACGGCTTCTGCGTGGACTTGGATTGCCTGCCCAAGGAAGTGCGCACCACCCACATCAACTTGAACGACCGAACCTCGGAGGGCATGGCCCATTCCCAGCTTCCCGCCTTCTCGGTGCAATACCACCCCGAGGCCTCGGCCGGCCCGCACGACAGCCGCTACCTCTTCGCCAGGTTCAAGGACCTGATGATCTCCCGCAGAACGGTGAAAAATGCCTAAGAGAACGGACATAGAGAAAATTCTCATCATCGGCTCTGGCTCGATCGTGATCGGGCAGGGCTGCGAGTTCGACTACTCGGGCACGCAAGGGATCGTGGCCCTGCGCCAGGAAGGCTACAAGATCGTCCTGGTGAACTCCAACCCGGCCACCATCATGACCGACCCCGATCTGGCCGACCGGACCTACATCGAGCCTCTGACCCCGGAGTACCTCGAGCAAATCCTGGAGAAAGAAAGACCCCAGGCCATCCTGCCGACCTTGGGCGGGCAGACGGCCTTGAATCTCACCGTGGCCGCGGCAGAGCGCGGGATTTTGAAGAAATACGGCGTCGAACTCCTGGGAGCGCGCCTCGACACCATCCGCAAGGCGGAGGACCGCCAGCTTTTCAAGCAAACCATCCAATCTATCGGCCTGGATCTTCCCAAAAGCCTCGTCGTGACGGACCTCTCCGAGGCCAAGCAGGCCAGCCGCGAGCTGGGGTTTCCCATGATCGTGCGCGCCTCCTTCACTTTGGGCGGCACCGGGGGCGGCATCGCCTACCACTTGGACGAGCTCCGCGCCAAGGTGCACACGGCACTCGAAGCCAGCCCGGTGAAGAAGGTCCTCCTAGAGGAGTCAGTCCTCGGCTGGAAGGAATACGAGCTCGAGGTGATGCGCGACCGCAAGGACAACTTCGTGGTGGTCTGCTCCATTGAAAACCTCGACCCCATGGGCATCCACACCGGAGACTCCATCACGGTGGCCCCGGCCCAAACCCTCACCGACCGCCAATACCAGGAGATGCGGGACGAGGCCCGGAAGATCGTCTCCGCGATCGGCGTCGAGACCGGGGGCTGCAACATCCAGTTCGCGGTCCATCCCAAGACCGGCAGGCGGGTCGTCATCGAGATCAATCCTCGAGTCTCCCGCAGTTCGGCTCTAGCCTCGAAGGCCACGGGATTTCCCATCGCCAAGATCGCGGCCAAGCTCGCGGTGGGCTATACCTTGGACGAGATCCCCAACGACATCACCAAGGCCACCCCGGCCTCCTTCGAGCCTTCCATAGATTACGTGGTGGTCAAGGCTCCCCGCTTCGCCTTCGAGAAGTTCGGGGAGTTCGCCTTGGACACGGCCATGAAGTCGGTGGGAGAGGCCATGGCCATCGGGAGAACCTTCAAAGAGTCTCTCCAGAAGGCCCTGAGAGGCCTCGAGAGCGGCAAGGCCGGGCTCGTGTTCGACGGGGAAATCGACCGGGAAACCTTGATTAAGAAGCTCGCCATCCCGGCCTCGGGCCGCATACACTACATAAAGGCGGCCCTGCAGGAGGGACTCTCCCCGGAGGAGATCGCCGAGATTTCCGGCATAGACCCCTGGTTCATCCATGAGATGAAGGAAATCGTGGAGTTTGAAAAAAACTTAAAAGAACAAAAACTCTCTCCAGAACTGCTACTGGAGGCAAAACGCCTGGGATTCTCGGACGTCCAGATCGCCAAAGCCTCTAACAAGAAGGCTTCGGCGATACAAGCACAGCGCCGGCGCTGGAAAATATCCCCCTCCTACAAGCTCGTGGACACCTGCGCGGGCGAGTTCGCCTCCAAGACCCCTTATTTTTACTCCACTTACGAGAGCAGCGGGGATTTCCGCCCCTCCAAAAGCAAAAAAAAGGTGGTTATACTCGGCTCCGGGCCCAACCGCATCGGACAGGGCATCGAGTTCGACTACTGCTGCGTCCAGGCCTCTATGGCCCTGCGCAAGATGGGATACGAATCCATCATGGTCAACTGCAATCCCGAGACCGTGTCCACGGACTACGACACCTCGGACCGCCTTTACTTCGAGCCCCTCACCTTGGAGGACGTCCTCGAGATCCTGGCCATCGAGAAGCCCCTGGGCGTGATCGTGCAGTTCGGGGGGCAAACCCCCTTGAACCTCACCTTGCCCTTGGCCAAGACCAAGGTGGCGATCCTCGGCACCCAGCCGGGCTCTATAGACATCGCCGAGGACCGGAGACTGTTCAGCAAGGCGCTCAAGAAGCTCAAAATCCTCTCCCCGGAAAACGGCATCGCCAGGAACGCGGGCCAGGCCTTAAGCCTGGCCCGCAGACTGGGCTACCCCATCATGATCCGCCCGAGCTACGTCCTGGGCGGGCGGGCCATGGAAATCCTCTACGACGACGAGGCGTTATCGAGCTACATGGAGCGGGCCATAAAGGCCTCGGACCACCCCTCGCTTCTCATCGATCGCTTCCTCTCGGACGCCACCGAGATCGATGTGGACGCCCTCTGCGACGGGGAGGAGGTCTTCATCGCCGGGATCATGGAGCACATCGAGGAGGCCGGGATCCACTCCGGGGATTCGGCCTGCACCTTGCCTCCCCATTCCCTAACCCCGTCGGCGCTGGCAACCGTCAAGGCCAACACGCGAAAACTCGCCCTGCACCTCAAGGTGAAGGGCCTCATCAATATCCAGTATGCCGTCAAGGACGGTGCTGTCTACATCCTGGAGGCCAATCCCCGGGCCTCGCGCACCGTGCCCTTCGTGAGCAAGGCCACCGGGCTTCCCATCGCGAGGCTGGCCACCAGCGTGATGATGGGAAAGAAGCTGAAAAAACTTCTGCCCGCCAAAATTTTCAAGGAATCGCCGCCGCCTATCCCTTACACCGCGACCAAGGAGGCGGTGCTGCCCTTCATCAAATTCCCCGGGATAGACCCCAAGCTCGGTCCCGAGATGAAGTCCACCGGAGAGGTCATGGGCATAGACTCGGATTTCCCGCGCTCCTTCGCCAAGAGCCAGGAGGCCAGCGGCCTGTCTTTGCCCGTCTCCGGCTCGGTCTTCATCAGCGTGCGCGACGAGGACAAGCCGGAGATGCTCCCCATCGCGCGCTCCCTGTGGCAGATGGGATTCACCTTGGTGGCGACCCGCAAAACCTACGACTTTCTCTCGCGCCACGGCCTTAGCGTGACGCGCATCGCAAAGATCGGGGAAGGCAAGCCCGACGTGGTGGACCTCATAAAGCAGAGGACGGTGAGCCTGGTGATCAACACCCCTTCCGGGAAGCGCTCACGGGCCGACGGCTACGCCATCCGGCGCACCGCCCTCGAGCTCAACGTGCCCTGCATCACCAATATCCACAGCGGGCACGCGGCGGTCCACGCCATCGCGGTGCTCAAAGAGTCCACCTTGGGCGTCAAGCCGATCCAGGACTACTACCGGGATTTGTCCTACCCGACCGCCGCCTGACTTGCGCAAGGATAAGGCCAGGGGTGCTGCTCTCCTCTTAATGTAAGGAGCCACCCGCGCTATCTTAGTGACCTGGGCGTCCTTGGTTCCACGCTCGGAATAGACCGCCGCCTTGGCGCATAGAAAGTCTTCCTGGGAGACAATGACGAAGTCCTGAGCGGGGCCTCGGACGAGGATTCCCTCCACCTCATAGGTATTCAAGTTGAACACCGGGCTTCCGGAGTTGCCCATGAAAATGTCCACGTAGGCCCCAAAGAACTCGTCATCTTCCTTATTCTTCCTGACCTTGCCCCAGGAGGATATCTTGGCCGGCAGGCCCATGGGGTGCCCGATCACGGCCAAGGGAGTCCCGGGCGCCGCCAGCCCTCCGGCGCTGATGCGCAGCGGAGCATGATTCTTGACCGGCCGGTCGAGGCGGATCAAGGCGTAGTCGGCCCCGTCGTCGTCCAGGTTGTGGCGCTCGAGATCCCTGCAGCCGTATACCTCGCCCAGGGGGACCGCGGCCGGGTTCTGGCCGGGCCGGTCCAAATGGAAGCCGAACACGTATTTATTCTTCTTGCAGGCCTTGACGCCTTCCACGCAATGCCCGGCCGTGACGATGAGATCCGGCTCAACCAGAAAGGCGGTGCAGTTGAGCTCGACTTTGGGCTCTCCCCGGAATTTCTCGCCCGGACAAAGCGGCCAACCTCGGCGCTCGTCGTCCTCGACAGACTCGAACGGCATGGTCTCTATCCTCGCCTCGCCGCGCCCGGCGATTTCCGCGACGGAGGAGCCGGGAACGATCACCAACGTGGAGCCGGCCAGATCACGAAGCTTGGGATCCTTGGCCTGGTATACCTCGACCCGGCTGTCCGCCCCGAACACGGCGCTCACGCGCTGTTGAGCAACGGCGGGGCACGACATGGCTAAGACGGCGGTCAACGCTCTCCACGGTCTAACTTGCATTTTTCATCTCCCAGGGGTCGCGCGGCGGTTGGTTCAAAAGCGATTTCCCGGGCGCGCGGGACTTCAAGCGGTCCTTGAGCGCCGCCTTGTCTATAACAGGAAGCAGCCTCGACATTTTAACGATCTTGACGGTTTTCAGGGAGCTCTCCGGGAGCTTGACCGCCTGGGCCGCGCCAGCCGGACCGGCCGCGAAATGCGGGCCGGGAACCGCGACCGCAAGTCCCTCGACCTCGTACGAGGCCAAATTGATCACGGGGCTGCCGGAATTGCCTGGAAAGGAATCCAGATGCGCCTCGAAACAACTTCCAGAAAAGCTATTCTCGGACACGACGCCGGAAGGCTCTATTTTCAGGGGCAGGCCCATGGGATGACCGATCATGGCCAAGGGAGTCCCTTCGGAGATTTCCCCCCTGCGGCTCAACATCAAGGACCTTCTTCCCACAACGGGCCGATCGAGCCTCGCCAAGGCGAAGTCCAGATCACCACGCCACTCCAGGAGAGTCTTGCAGGAGTACACATCCTGGAGCGGAATCCGGCTTGGAGCCGAACCGGATTTTTTGACGGCGAAGCCGAACACGAATTTCGTGAACCGGCACTGCCCCGGGCTGAGGAAGCAATGCCCCGCCGTGGCCACGAGGTCGGGGCCCACCAGGAAGGCCGTGCAGCGCCCCCCGGAGGGCTGGCCGTAGAATCTCTCACGCGGGGATAGGGGCAAGGGCGGAATTCTAAAATCCTCGAGCTGAACCCGTACGAACGGACTAGTCCGGAGGTGCGCCCAGCCCGAATGCAGGTCCATGCTCACCTGCCTGGCAGAGAACACGGCCGCGACCGAACGCGACATCTCCCGCAGGCGCGCATCTTGGCTTTGATGGGCCTCCACGCGGCCGTCCGCGCCGAACAGGGTGCTGACCCTCTCCTGGGCGCAAGCCGGGCCCGCCAGGACCAAAACGCAGAGCAAGGCTTTGCGCACCATGCTCGGACTTTATCAACTTGGGGCGGAGCCTCCGATGGCCTTTCGACCTAAGCCTCCGAAAGCAAATGGCCCAGACCCGCGAGGGCCGTAAGGCCCATGGCTGATCCGGATCCTGCGGGAGCGAAAAGTTGTTTCTGACACGTATAAAATGAGCTACAATTCGAGGCGTGACCGATCCGGGAGGAATTCATGTTTAAGAATTTATTCGCGAGAAAGCCCCTCGCCATGCTTTACGAGGAAATGAAGCAGGACAACCGCCTGCGCCGGGTCCTGGGTCCCGTTCAGCTCACGAGCTTGGGGGTCGGCTGCATCATCGGCACGGGCATTTTCGTCTTGACCGGGGTGGCGGCCCACGACAAGGCCGGGCCCGCTTTGGTTCTTTCCTTCATGGTGGCGGGGCTGGCCTGCGTGCTGGCGGCCCTCTGCTACGCGGAGTTCGCCTCCATGGTCCCCGTGGCGGGATCGGCCTACACCTACGCCTACGCGACCTTGGGCGAGATTTTCGCCTGGATCATCGGCTGGGACCTGGTCCTCGAGTACACCGTGGCCTCGGCCACCGTGGCCCACGGCTGGTCTCATTACTTCCAGGATTTCATTGGGATATTCGGCCTCAAGATCCCGCACATTCTCGCCAACGCCCCCTTCGACTTCAATCCCGCGAGCGGGCACTTGGTGGCCACGGGCACTTGGTTCGACTTTCCCGCCATCGTGATCGCGGGAATCATCACCGCGATCCTCGTCATCGGCATCCAGGAGAGCGCCACCATCAACACCGCGATGGTGATCACCAAGGTGATCATCGTCTTCTTCGTGATCGCGGTCGGCGCCTTCTACGTGGATCCCAAGAATTGGTTTCCCTTCGCCCCCTTCGGCTACACCGGGGTGAGCTTGTTCGGAAAAACCCTCATGGGCCAGACCGGGGCCGGAGGCGAGCCCCTGGGCATGCTCGCGGGCTCGGCCATGATTTTCTTCGCCTACATCGGATTTGACTCGGTGTCCACCCACGCCGAGGAGGCCAAGAACCCCCAAAGAGACGTGCCCATCGGCATCATCGTCTCCCTGGTGCTCTGCACCGTGCTCTACATCGCCGTGGCCGCGGTTCTGACCGGCATGGTGCCTTACAACAAGATCAACATAGACGCTCCGGTCTCCGACGCCTTCCGCCAGGTCGGCCTGCCTTGGGCCCAGTTCTTGATCTCCCTGGGGGCCATCGCGGGCATCACCTCGGTGCTTCTCGTCCTGATGCTGAGCCAGCCTAGGGTCTTCCTCGCCATGGCCCGGGATGGCCTCGTGCCCGAGAGCATTTTCGGCGCCGTGCACCCGCGCTTCAAGACCCCCTGGAAATCCACCATCTTGACGGGAATCGTGGTGGCCCTCCTGGGAGCCTTCGTGCCGCTCAGAATACTCGCGGAGCTGGTCAACATCGGGACTTTGCTGGCTTTTGTCATCGTCTGCGCGGCCGTGCTCATCATGCGCAAAAGCCAGCCAGACGCCCCCCGGCCCTTCCGCTGCCCCATGGTTCCCCTCCTGCCCGTGATGGGGATACTGCTTTGCCTTCTCCTCATGTTCTCCTTGCCGGCGGAGAACTGGATCCGCCTCGTGGTCTGGCTCCTGCTCGGCTTCGGGATATACTTCGCCTACGGCCGGCACCACAGCGTGCTGGCCAAGGAGCGCTCCTGCGGCTCCTCGGAGAATACGGGGCAAGCCCCCGTGTGCGAGACCCAAGCCTAGCCAGTGAGCCTAGGCCTTCTTGACGGGTCCATCCTGCTGGCCTACGTCCTGGCCTTGGGGTCGATCGGCTGGTGGGCGGCCCGGCGCGGCAAGAAGACGACCGAGGACTATTTCCTCGCCAGCCGCTCCATCCCCTGGCTCGTCACCACCGCGAGCTTCCTGGCCACCACCATCTCGGCCCTCACCTTCGTGGGCACCCCGGCCGAGGGTTTCGCGGCGGACTTCCGCTACCTTTTCAGCAACGTGGGAGACATCGCCGCGGCCTTTTTAGTGGCCGGGGTCTTCCTGCCCGTCTATCAGAAGCTTCGGGTCACCTCCATCTACGAGGCCGTGGCCCAGCGCTTCGGACCCTCCACCCGAACCGCATGCTCGGGTTACTTCCTGCTTTCCCGCACCTTGGCCTCGACCGTGCGCGTGGTCGCCATCGCCAAGGTGCTCGAAGTCGTAAGCGGGGGAGCGCTCTCCTATCCCGCCTGCGTCCTCGTCACCGTGGGCACCATCCTCGCCTACACGACGGTGGGCGGCGGCAGGGCCATCGCCTGGACCGATCTCCTCCAGTTCACCCTTCTCATCACCGGGGCGGCCGCGGCCTTGGTCTACATCACCGGCCACGTCCCCGGAGGCGTGCTCGGCATCATCGAGGCGGGCAAACACGCGGTCCGGCCCGACGGGAGCGTCTACAACAAGTTCAATTTCCTCGAGCTCGTAAAGCCAGAGAACCTAAGCCTGTTCTTTCTCATCTCCATCTGGGGATTCTTCAACTCGGCCGCGGCCTACGGCACGGACCAGGACATGGTCCAAAGGCTCCTGGCCTGCAACGACCCGCGCAAGGCGCGCTGGAGCCTGATGATCTCGGGCCTGGTGGGCATCCCCATTGCATCGCTTTTCCTTTTCATCGGGGTCGCGCTCTACGCCTACGCCAAAGTCCATCCGGAGTTCACGGCGGGGATGACCGACACCGACCATGTGTTCCCGCGCTTTATCCTCACCACCATGCCCCATGGCCTGCGCGGCCTGCTTCTGGCCGCCGTCGCCTCCGCGGCCATGGGCTCCTCGGACTCGGCTTTGGCCTCTTTGGCCACGGCCTTCACCGTGGACTTTTACAGGCCGTTTTGGGGAGAGAACGCCTCCGAGGAAGAGGCCGTCAGGGCCTCGAAACTCTCCTTCTTCGCCTTCGGGCTTCTCTTCATCCTATTCGCTTTGGTCCTGCGCCGCCTGGACAGCCTGCTTTGGCTGGCCTTTCGCATCGTCTCCTTCACCTACGGCCCCCTTCTCGGGGTTTTCTCCCTGGCCATCCTCACGGACTGGAAAGTGGAATCCAGAAAAATCATCGCCTTGATGCTCTCGACCACGGCCTGTTTCCTGGTTTTGGCCCTGGCGGCCTGGTGGCAGAGCTCTCACGGGGGCGGCCCCTTCTGGATCGCCCTCCACAAGACCTATTGGAGGCTCTACGTGATCCTGGGTGCCCTCATCATCCCTTGCGGGGCTTATTTTATGAGGGAGAAAGGCCCCGGTGAGGAGTTATTCACACAACTTCGCCGCGAAGTTGTGTGAATAACTCCTCTTCCGGGCTAGGCCGAAAGGCCTAGCCTCTCTAGGCCCAAAGGCCCTCGCCGGGGTCCTGCGGAAATCCCATAATGAGGCGTGGCGATTCTTGCGCTCATTTTCGCGCTTCTGGCTCCGTTTTCTCCAGCCCTCCGGGCCAAAGGCCTCGACATTCCTGCCGACGACCCGCGCTTCGCCGTCCTGCGCTACGACTCGGTTTTGCGGCTGCTTGAGGACCCGAGTTTGCGGCTCAAGATGAGCCAAGCCAAGGAAGTCCTCTCCCGTTCCGATATCGGACGCGAAAAACTCGCCGTCCTGGCCCGCCTGCAGGAGCGCGGGGGCTCGCTGTTCACCGGCGATGAAAGCGGAGGCGGCGCCATGGCCGCGGCTCTATTGGGCCAGCACATCAGCGTCCAGCCTGATTTCATGAGAGAGTCAAGCCCGGAGGACATCGCCGCCATGCTGGTCCATGAGCTGACTCATATCGAGCAGGCTAAGCGGGGGCTTCCAGCCACTCTCGACAGCGAGGAGGAGGCCTTCGCGAGCTCGGCCATGTTCTGGATCGAAGCGGGGTGCCCCGCGACCCGCAACAAGAGCGTCGCGACGGTGGCAAGTCAGTGGTCCGCCGGCCAATACCTGCTGGACAAGGCCGTCGAACTTTCCTACACGCTTCCTTCCCCGGGAAACGCCAAGGCCGTTTATTCCGCGACGCTCGAGTACCGGCGCTCGCACGCGGATCCTGTGCCTCCCGTCTCGGCACGCCAGCGCGACCTCTACCGCGCGGACGCCCTGTCGCGGGCGGCCCTCGCGATCAAAAGGGCCGAGCTCGCCGAAATCCTGCGCCTGCCCGACGCTCCCCAGCTGTTGAGCGGGCAAATCCGGGACCTGCGGCGAGACATACAGGACCTCGAGTCCGCCCAGCTCCCCGGAGCCGCTTCCATCCGCGGCCAAGCGGCGGCAAGCCTGGGCCAAGACCACTTCCTTCGCCATTACGAGCTCTCACAACGCTACGACGCGCTTGTCCGCCTCTTGGTCGTGTCCAATACTTGGCGCGAGCGGGCCGAGAAGTTCAGGCTCGCCCATCTTGAAGAAGTCCGCCGCTGCGCGGCGCGTTTCGCCGTCCCGGCCGGAGGCTCGGGACCGTGAGAATCAAGGCTCCCTATTCGCTGGCCGCCCTTCTTCTCGCCGTCCCCGCCTTAGGGCAAGAGCAGGCTCTCGTGGCCGAGATCGCGCGCACCCGAGATCTGGCCGGGAACAGGCTGGTCTCCGACTCCATGGTCGCCGAGCAGGCCTTCGGGCTCTCGCACGAGGACATTCCCCGCGCGCGGATCGCGGTGGAGGCAAGCCTCCACCCCTGGGACCTCTCCCCCTATCACGGCAAACCCGCCACGGTCAAGGATTTGATGGACTCGGGCCGAAATGCCTTGAGCCAAGGCCCTTTCGCGGCGCCGGCCGAACTCAAAGCCGTGATGGCCTACGCCGAGGCCCTGTTCGCCCAAGGGCGCATCAGAATTGACCAAGACGACGAGCTTGAAAGGGAGGAAATGGGCGTCTACAAGTACGACCCTTCCCGCCGAGCTCTCGGCGGGATACTTCTCAACCGGGCTCTGCCGTTCATCGCCGCCCGCGCCGAACCCAAATACGTTTTCTCCACCATCATTCATGAGGCGGCCCATGCCCTGGCCCACATGGAGGGGCTTTTCGACCCCAAGGATACTATGGCCAATGAGGCCTTCGCCTTCTCGGCGCAGTGCCTCTGGCTGAATTTCATCGATCCGGGCGGGCGGTCCCTGGGAACCAGGCACTTGAGCCTCGCCATCGATTCCAAGGAGAACCCGAGCGAGCTCAACTCGCGCAGCAAAGGCTACGCCGGGACCTTGGATGGGCTATGGGGGACGCGCGGCGACGAGAAAAAGATCAAGGACTTGCTGCGCGATCTGGGGTATCAGGAAGGGCACAACAAACGCCGCCCCGGCCTACCCCCTTCCGCGTAAAATCTCCCGCCTCTCTTTGAGAGCCTTGCGGTAGAGCTCCTCCAAGTACCGTCCCTGCGGGCCGTCCTTCGGATCGCCGTTCAGACGCAGCTCCGCCAATCCATCCCCCAGGCGGGAGATAAAGACATCCATGAGGGCCCGGGCCTTATCCGAGCCCCGGCGCCTCATGTAGAGCCTGGCCAGGCTCGCCGTGGAAGGCCAGGAGGAGGACTCGAGCCCCAAGGACTCCTCGAAGAGGGCCATGGCCCGCTCGGGCTGACCCTTTTTTACGGCCAGCTCCCCCAAGAGCGCCAGGGCCTTGGGCTTGAGGGCGGCCTCCCGGGCGGCAAGATACAGGTTCTCCTCGGCCTCCTTGAACAGCCCCGACTCCAGGAGGACGCCGCCAAGGTTCAAGCGGATCCCGGGATTTAAAGAGTCGAGGCGCGCGGCTTCCCGCAAGGCCCGGAGGGCCTCGGGGAGATCCCCTTGACGCTGGTGGAATATCCCCAAATTGTTCAAGGCCTCGGGATTGGGCTTGCGGGCGTTCCCCGCCCGGGTCACGGCGATGGCCTCCGCCACTTCGCCGCTCTCAGCGTAGGCCAGACCCAAATCCAGGTAGAACAAGGGCCGCGCCGAAGGCTCCAGGCGCAAAGCCGCCTCGAACTCCCGGGCCGCCTCGGCGTATCTCATGCGCTTGAGATAAAGATACGCCATCTGGGCATGCGGACGGGGATTGTCCGGGGCGCAAGCCAGGGCATGGGACCACAAGTCCCAGGGATCGGTGAAGCGCTTCAAATGCGCCGCGCTCAAAGCGCTGTAAAGGCCCGCAAGAAGAAGCCACCCGAGCGCCGCGAGGCTTCGGGCGGCTCGGGAGAAAAGGAGAAAAAGCCTCACCGTCATGAGAAGAAAACCCGCGCTTGCGAGGTAGAGATAGCGGTCGGCAACCAGGCTGTAGTTGAGAAACGGAACCAGGTTGAGAAAGGGTGTCAGCGCCGCCAAGGCCCAAAGGGCCCCGCAGCAGGCCAAGCGGTCGAAGCGGCGGAGCCGAATGATTCCATAAGCCAGCCCGACCGTGGCCGCGGCGAGCAGCCATCCCTCCCATGAAAAAGGCGAGCGCACCGCAGCCAGGGAGTGCTCCAAGCAGAGGCTCGAAGGCCAGAACAGCTGTCCCAAGGACCAGAGGCCTATCTTGAGGCTCGTAAGCCCGTGGGCCAGGGCCCCTCCCGGGGTCAAGGGCGCTAGAACCCTCGGCACTAGAAGAAACCGAGCTGAAGCATAGGCCAGGCTGATAATCACAAGTCCTGCAAGAAATGCGCATTCTTCTAAAAATTTTCTACGCGAAAAATGGAGAGAGCTGAGCAGCCCCGCCAAAAATGGCAGAGCAGCGGCGCTTTCTTTAAACAAAAGCGCCGCCGAAAGCGCCGCTCCCGCGATCAGGCAGCGCGCCGCGTTGGAGAGGCCGTCCTCCACCTGGACGTTGAGCATGACCAGCCCGAAAAAACCCACCGCCAAATGCTTCTTGAAGGAAGAGACGGCCATTATTTCCGCGTGAGCCGGGAAAAGGGAGAAGAGGGTCGCTACGGCCCAGGCGGACCAGAAAGCTTGCCGAGCGGGGCTTCCCGCAATCTCAAAAAGGCGCCGAGAGAGGCGATACAGCAGGAAGGCGTTGGCCCCGTGAAGGAGCAGGCTGCTCAAGCGGTACAAAAAGACATGCTCTCCTGCGAAACGGCGCAAAAACCAGTGCAGAAGCACGTTCAAAGGCTCGTACTCCCCCCCTCTGGTGAGGGGAGTCGCGAGGATGGCATTGATTCCCGGCCAAGGGCCTATGATCAAAGGGTGCTTCAGCATGATGCCTTGATCGTCGTAGAGAAATGGTATCCAGAAAGAAAGACTATACGCTCCAAGGAAGAGAATAGCCCACAGCCCCATGCCCGCCTGGAACATGCCCTTCTCCCTGGACGGCATCAGGCCTTGCGCGCGAGAGCGCTCAAGCCCCTGGACAATATCATCATGGCGCAAGCGGCGCAGACGATCACCGGACCGAGAGGGAGATCATAAACATAGGACAGGTAGAAGCCGAGGAAGGCGCTGGCCCCCCCGCAGAGAGAGGCCAGGAGCGAGAAGGAGCCCATGCCCCTGGCCCAGGGCAGGGCCGCCATGGGGGGGACGGCTAAAAAGCCGAAGACCACCAGGGGCCCCACGGTCATGACTCCCAAAGAAATGGTGAGGCCCACCAGCAGATAGAGGAGGTTCTCCCAGGCCGCGACGCGGCGCCCCAAGGTGACCGCCATGTCCCTGTCGTAGGAAACGAGAAGAAACTCTTTTTGAAAAAGGAATAAGCAGGCGGCGATGACGGCCGAGGCGTTGAGCATGGCATGAAAATCGCGCTCCGAAAGAGAAATGATTTCCCCCTTGAGAAGGCCCATGATCTCGGTCTCTCCCGCCGCGTTCCAGGCCACGAAAAGAACGGAGCTCGCTCCGGCCAAGGCGTACAACGCGCCCAAATGCCCCTCCGAGACTCCATGCCCGCGCCTCTCGAGCGCCGCCAAGATCAGGATCGCGGCTCCGGTAAAAACGAAGGAGGCGATGATGGCCAAATGCCGCTCGTCGGCCTCGCCTCCGGCGAGCCAATGAACGCCCAGGCCTTGAAGCAGGAAGGCAAAGGCAATGCCCGCGGCCGAGACCTGGGGCAGGGCCACGCCCCAAAAAACCAGCCGGCGCAAAAGAAAGTAAACTCCCACCAAAGGACAGACAAAACCCATCACCAGGCTGCCGTAAAGCGCGTGGTGGAGGAGAAAGCCGGGTTTCAATATCTCAATCATAATTCCGATTGGAAAACCTGGCCGATCCTGCCTCCGGAAAGCATCTCTCGGGCCGGCCCCATGACGGCTTTGCCGTCCTCGCACCATACGATGTGCGTGAACAGTTCCTTCTCCGCCTGGACGCGATGGCTCACCATTAGGACCGTAAGCCCCCGCTTCTCCTTGAGAGCCTTGAGAAGTGCTATGAGGGCCGCCTGGGTGGAGATGTCAATCCCGGACAAGGGCTCGTCCAAAGCCAATATCTCCGGCCCCGCGGCCAGGGCTCGGGCGATGAGCACCCTCTGCCTTTGGCCGCCGGAAAGGTCGCTGTAGCGCCGAGCGGAGAACTCCAAGGCCCCGCATTCCGCCAGACACGTCTCGACCGCGGGCCGGCGCGACGCGGCCCTGAGTCCCGAGAAAAGCTCGAGCCCCCGGCACGTTCCCAAGGCCGCCACGTCGTAGGCGGTCAATGGATACAGGGGATCGAGCTTCTCCTTTTGGGGAACGTAGCCGAAGCGGGCCGGGCCGCGGTGAAGGACGCGGCCCTTGAGACACGGGAGAAGCCCCAGGACGGTTTTGAGCATGGTGGTCTTTCCGGAGCCGTTGTAGCCCAGCACGCCCACGAACGAGCCAGACTCCACCGCGAAATCCACGCCCTTGAGCACCGGGTGCTGGCCGTAGCCCAAGCAAGCATGCTGGAGGCCAAAAAGAGCCCCCCTCAAGGCCGCCCCTCGGTCGCCTTGAGCAAGGCGTTCAAGTTATGCTCCGAGAATTTAGCGAAAGTCTCCGTGCCGGGTAGGGCGTTGGCCATAGTGCCGATGACGGCCACTCGCGCTCCCGTCATTTCCGCAAGGCGGTCGCAGGTTTTGGGGGCGTACTGCTGTTCTCTCACGATCAGCTTGATGTCCTCCTCTTTCATGCGCTTGACCAAGGCCTCGATGTGCTGGCCCGTGGGCGCTATTCCCGGCTTGAGCTCAACGGTGTCCACGAAGTCAATGCCGGTGAATCGGCCCAGGTAGGCCGTGTCCTTATGGTAGGAGACGGCCTTGAGGCCCTTGAGGGGCGCTGCCCGCCGCCGCCATTCCTCGATCTTTGGCTCGAGCTCGGCCAGGTAGGATTTTAGATTATTCTGGAACTCCGCGGCGCGCTCCGGCGCGATGCGCGACAAGCCCTTGGCGATGACTCGGGCCATGCGGGGCCCTTGGGACGGCTCGAGGTTGTAATGGGGATTTCCCTGGGGATGGATCTCTCCCTCGGCCCGGCTCACGGTCTGCGGCTTCTCGAGAACGCTCACGCCCTCCGAGCAGTCAATGCAGCCCTCTCCGGCGCAGGTCCTGACCCAGTCCGAGGCCATGCGCGGGTTGGCGGCCACGGCCAGCAGGCCGGGGAGGAAGGAATGCTCTATCGTGAGACCCATATAGACCACGGCGTCGGCCCGGTTGAGCTTGGTCGCAAAGCTCGGGCGCATCACTACCTGATGGATGTCCTCGGCGCCACGGGCGATGCCCGAGACCTCGACCAAATCGCCCCCGACACTTTTCGTCATGTCCACGAGCTCGGGCGTGGTGGCGACCACCAATATCTTCCGGGCCTGCGCCTGAAACCCGGGGCACGCCAGCAAAACGACGGCCAAAACAAGTGTTTTCATGTTGTCTCCTAGCGGTCGCGAAAGCCGTGCACGTGGTGCCCCAGCACCCCCGTCCACTGAAGGGCCACGATGTGGTTCGAGGAGCGGCCGGGGATGTTGTTGGCGGCGTGGGAATAGGAGAGCCTCAGCCTTTGGAATTCGGTCAAGTCCCAGGTCAAGAATCCCGTGAAGGTTCTGGTCAAGGCCTTGCCGTTGTCGAGGCTCTCGGCCAGGTCCAGCATGACGCCGGGGCGCCAACGCCGGCCCATCTTGGCTTGAATATACGAGAAACCCCCGAAGGCACGGACGCGGTCCGTGGGCAGCCTCGTGCTCGGGTCAAAGCGTCGCTCGTTGTTCATCACGACCTCGGTGCCCCAAACCAGCCCCCGATAAAGCCCGCCCTGGGCCGGCTGGTAGCGGTAGGTCAGATCCGCCCCGCTGAGAGCCCGCCAGGTGTTGGCGGTGGTGACGGCCGCGACCCCCGAGCCCGTGACCGACACGTCCTCCTCGACGCTACGCTTGGGGGTCCAGGCCGAATGAAGGCCCAGCTCGACGCTGTGGTCATCGCCCAGGTCGGCGTAAGCGCTCGCCCGCCCCAGGTAGGTAAAGCGGTCGAGACCGCGCCCCGTCGCGTTATCCGCGCGGTCGTTCTGGGCGCCCAGCTTATTATACGCTCCCAAAACGACGTTCGCGTAAAAGCGCGTCGGCAGGAGAAATGACAGCTCGACCCCGTCGGCCTCGGTTTCCCCTCCGATAAACGTGTCCAAGGAATTCGGGCGCTCGATCACCGGCAGCTCATGATCGTGGAAATGACCCAAGCGGCCGAAGGAGGCGAAAAGGCGGCCCCCCGTGACCTGAAGATTATGAGGAAGAGCGGTGGTTTGCAGGGCCACCTCCTCCAAATCCACTCCTGAGTTGCTTGCGTTGATAATGGTCCACCCCTTGAGAAAGGGATCTATGGAAGACTCGATGTTAAGCTCGGCCGTCCGCAAGAGGAAACTCGCCCGAGCGTCCCGGTCCACCATCGCCCCATCGAGGGCAAGCCCCATGGCGGGGTTGAAGGCGGAAAGCGAAGTCTTGGCCGGAGCCCCCTCCAGTTGGCTCACACGCTCCTCCAAAGTTTTGAGCCGGTCCTCGGCCTTTTGAGGAACGGGTGCCGCGTCCTGCGCCCGCGCGGTGACTGGCAGCAGCAGCGCCGCCAAGAGAAAAACTGTTTTCATGAAGGAATCCTCCCTGTCTGGATAATCAGGCGAGCCTGGCTCGCGAGCTTAACGATTCTGGAGTTAGGCCGAGGGAGGAGAGCGGGCGGAAGTCTCGGTTTCGCGGATGGGCGCGACTTTGACGGCGGAAATCCCGAAGGCCTCGGATCGGGACGCCGCCGGGGCGACTTTGGGCGCCGGGGTCGGCAGATGCCGGACGGCTTGCGAGCTCAAGAGACAGGTATGGCAGGAAAGGGCCTCGACGGCGCCGTGCCAGTGCCAAGACTGCACGGCGGCCAAGAACAGGAAACAGCCGGCCGTCAGGCCAAGAATCAGGCGCCTCATGGCTCGCATCCTACAAAAAGCCAGGATCAGTTTCAACATCGCAGTTGTCCCCAAAACTTCGCGGGGAATTTTTGTGGATAAGTTTCAATGCCTGGAGCGTCCCAAGCCCGTCAAATAAGATGGGGAAGACTCGCCGCTATTGCCGGCCGCGTCCATGGCCTGGACCTTGACGGCACAGAGGGCACCGTGCGGCGCCTTGAAACGGGCCTGCGGCCCTGTCGAGCCTCCCGGAACCTCGCGCCACGCGGACCAGGACCCTCCCTCGACGCAGGAATAGAAGAAGCGATAGCCGGCCTTGTTGACACCGCTCTCCTCGTCCTCGGCGGCGGTCGAGAGCTCGACCGTCCCGCTTGCCGCCATGCCGACGGCCAGCCTCACTACAGGCGGCGTCCTGTCCACCTCCCGGTAGAAGCGGAGGAACAGGGCCGCCACGCGCTTGTAGAGAAGGGGCACCAGGATGTCGCCCTCCTCGTCGAGCTCGCTCTCGGTGAACCCTCCCGCGCGGCGCCGGCCCTTGTCCGCCGTCCCGTCTATGCCGCTCGTCAATCCCCCGGCGAATCCCGCGTCGAAGCCGACCGTGACCAAGCCCGTCTTGTAGAACAGCTCGTAGAGGCTGTCGAAGGCCTCGATGGGATCGGCCGGGACCTTGTCCCAGCGCGGGTAGCGGGTCTTTATGTGAAACTCGTAGGAGTCCATGCCCGGCACGACATGGGGCCAAAGAAGGGCATGCGCCGGAACCGTCAAATCCTCGAGGAGATGCGCCGCGTGGCCCAGGTACCAGTAGGCCTTGGCCTTGTCGCCTTTGCGGTAGAGCGCGACCGCCCCCAGGCCCCGCTCTCCCTTGAATTCATCCTCTCCCAGGTTCTCGCTCCAGCTTTCATCATAACCCCCATCCAGGCCGTAGCCCCCGGTGAAATACTTCTGGGCCCGGTCCACCGAGCTGTCGCTGCCCACGATGCCCTCGTAAGGCCCCTTGCGGCAGTCCCAGAAGTGGCGCAGGACCGGTATCAGCTCGCCGAAGGGATTTAAAAAGGGCACGTCCTCCTCGTAAGCCCCCGCCACCACGGTGCCGTGTCCAACGTCCGAGGGCTTGCCGTCCTTGATCCCGCCGATGTAGCGGCCGAGCTCTCCGCCGTCGTACTGGGAGGCGTACATCTCGTAGGCCTTGAGGGTCATGTGCATGTGGGCGATCATGTCATGCTCGTCATGGATCGGCCCGCCATCGCTGCCGAGGACGGGTGCCGGCCGGACTTCCGGGGCGGGGATGGCGCCTCCAATAGGAGCTTTCGACCAGCCGTCCTGGAAGTGCCTCTCGGGAAGAAAGGTCTGCCCCAAACCGGAGGAGGGCGCCGCTAAAATCGCTGCGAATAGAATCGTTCGAGCTCTCATATGCGCGATATCCTAGCAGTTCGGGTCCTACATCTCCACTGGGTCCATGGACCCATCCCCGCGCGAGCCCAGCTATTCTATAATTTCATAGGAGACAACGATGATACAAGAAAGTCATATAAGCGTCACGCAAGGCCTGGCCGAGCTCGAGCGCCGCATCGCGTTTTTTGAGAGCGAGCTCAAGGACCATCCCTTGATCGGGCTCGTCAAGAGCGGAAAGATTCCTCCCGCCGTGCGGAAAGATTTCGCCCTTTACCTATTCTCCGACAGTTGGATGTGGCCCTCCATGCTCATCGCCATGCGCGACCGCTCTCGCCACCCCAAGCTCCGCCGCGCCGTCGAGGACAACATCCGCGACGAGGCAGGCGAGCGCGGAGACTCCCACGTCGGGCTGTGCCTGCGCTTCCTGGAAAGCCTCGGCGTGGCACCCTCCCTCGAGGAGGGGCCGAGCCTCGACAGGACCGTCCGGATCTCCAGCACCCTGAGCGAGGCTCAAATCGCCGGCTGGCTTTTGACCGCGGAAAGGCTGACCTTGCCCTTGTTCGCCTTGGCCCGGGAATGCTTCTCGTCGGCCCCGGGAGCCGAGCTAGAGTACCTGGACGTGCACCTGAGGGTCGACGAGGACCACATCTCCTGGCTCAAGGAAGCCGCCGAGGGGATTCTCGAGGAAGGAGGCTCGCTTAAGGCCGTGCTCCAGGGCTCTGGTCTGGCCGCCCGCGCCACCTTGGACGCCATGGATCAGCTCTTCGAGAAGGCGGCCTCAACCGAAGGCCTCCGTCATTTGTAAATTTCCCGGCGGTGCCCTAGATCGACGACGACCACCAACAGCCTGCCGCGATGGACCTCATAGAGGATGCGGTAGTTCCCCATTCTATAGGACATCAAACCCCGCAACTCGCCATGCAGGGGCTTGCCTTGAGCGGGATCGCGGGAGATGTCTTCAAAAGCGCTCAGAAAACGCTGATACAACTTTCGATCCGCCCTAAAAACCCTGCCCAGGTCTTTCCCAGCCTGCCGGCTGAGCTCGACCCTATACACTTTCCAACCGGCGGCGCATGGACTCCAGCGAAACCGTCTTGCCCCCGCGCGCCTCCCGCCAAGACTTGCGGATTCTCTTCGCGGCGGTCTTATCCGAAAGTATTTCTATGGTTTCCAAAAGCCCTTCATAATCCTCGGGACTGATGAGCATCATCACGGGCTGGCCCCGCCTTGTCACGACGTAGCGATCCAGCCTTGATTCGACAGCGTCGGCGACATGGGGGAGTCCTGGACGAAGCGCCTTCAATGTAATTGTTCTGGTCATGACTAAAGTATACACTATAATGTATACTTTTGCCAGGGGGCTAATCAGCCCGATCCAGGCACCACTTGCCCCCGCCGCGGCAGGCGATGAGCATGAATCCCGCCGCGATCCGCAGCAGGGCGTAAGCGTGATCTTCGTATCTTCCCAGCCATTTCATGAACGCTCCCTCCTCATTGTTCACTCCAATCGCATTTGCGAAGCCATTTCAAGCAGGACTTGAGCCCGGCTTCGGGCCGCCGAAGCCTCGGAGGATCGCCCTTGGGCCTCCAGAAGCGCGGCCCATTGGCTAAAAAGCCGAGACAAGGCGGCAAGAAGCTCGGCCGACGGCTCCTCGCCTCGGCAGGCCAAGGAGATGAAATCCTGGAGAGAAAGGCCGAGGGCCAGCTTGCCGCTGACGCCAAAGGCCGACTGCAGGGCCCCCTCGAGCGCGGCGATCGAAGCCTGGGTTTCCCCCTTTTGTTTGAGCCCTAGAGCGCTCCCCAGGGCTTGCGCCAGGATCTCAACCTGGCGCTTGAACCAGTCTCGGCGAATAGCCATTAGCCTTGACTCCCCTCCGAGACCTCCGCCACCGCGGCCTCCGGCTCCTCTCCGGAAATCACTTTCAAGAACGCCCCGCCGTAGCGCTCGAGCTTGTGCTCCCCAACGCCCTTGACCCCGGCCAGGGCCTGGCGCGTGCGGGGCTTGAGCGACGCCATCTCGGCCAAGGCGCTGTCGTGGAAAACCACATAGGGCGGCAGGCCCAGCTTTCCCGCCATCAACCTTCTGAGGCGGCGCAGGCGCTCGAAAAGCTCTTGGTCCCCGGGAAGGCCTTGGCCCGCCGCGCCCGGCTTCTTGCCGCGCGCCTTGGCGCGCGGGGCGACCGGCAAGCCGAGCTTGACCGACCCCTCGTCGCGGCAAAGAGCCTTTCCCGCCTCGGTGATGCAAAGCAGCGGATAGTCGCCGGATTCCACCACATCCAGGAAACCCTGCACGATCAGTTGGTCCACCCAGGAGCGAACAGCCGCCTCCCCGGCCTCCTTGAGAAGGCCGAAGACCTGGAGCCCGTCATGGCCGTTGCGGCTCATGCGCTCGTCGAGCCGGCCCAAGAGGATGTTGACCACGTAGCCGGCGCCGAAGCGCCCCCGCGCGCGCCAAGCGGCGCTCAAGACCTTCTTGGCGGTGAGCAAGGCCTCCGGGTCGGGAAGGCTCCGGGTCTCGCCCAGGCACACGTCGCAGGCCCCGCAGCCCGGCCCGTCGCGAACGATACCCTCGGGCGGGTAGGGCGAGCCGAAATGCTCGGCCAACAGCCCGTGCCGGCACACCGGGGCCACCGCGTAGCGGCCGATCTCCTTGAGCTGGCGCTCAAGAGCCCGCTCGCGCTCGGCTGAGAGTTCGCCGCCTTTTCGGGCGAGCCAGCGATGCAGGGCCAAATCCGAGGCCGAAAAGAGAAGCACGCACTCGGCCGGCAGGCCGTCGCGGCCCGCTCGGCCCGACTCCTGCTGGTAATGCTCGACCGAGCGGGGCGTGTTGGCGTGAACCACGTAGCGCACGTTGGAGCGGTCTATGCCCATGCCGAAGGCGATGGTGGCCGCGACCACGTCCACGCGCTCGTTGACGAAGTCCTCCTGGGCCCTGCGCCTCTCCTCGGCCGGCAGGCCGGCGTGATAGGGCGCAGAGGACACGCCGGCCCTCGCGAGTCCCACCGCCAGGCGCTCCACGTCCTTGCGCGTTTGGGCATAGACGATGCCGCCCTCGCCGGCGTGGCGGCGGGCGACCTCCAGGACTTGCGCCCCCTGGTCGCGGCGGGGGAAGGCCCGATAGACGAGGTTGGGGCGGTCCGGATACCCGATAAGGCGCAGGGGCTTACGCAGGGCGAGCTGGGAGCAGATGTCCTCTTGGACCGTCGGGGTCGCCGTGGCGGTCAAGGCCATGCGCCCCGCCTTTGGAAATCCCGCCAAAACCTCCCCCAAGCGGCGGTACTCGGGCCGAAACTCATGCCCCCAATGGGAGACGCAGTGGGCCTCGTCTACGGCGATGAGAATCAGCCGAGAAGCGATGCCCTCCAGGAGATCTCCCGCGAGCAGGCGCTCCGGGCTCGCGTACAGGAGCTCGGTCTTGCCCTCGGCCAGGCGCCGGCGGGCCTCTCCGCGGCTCCCGGCCTCAAGGTTGGAATGAAGGGCGTCGGCGTTGAGCCCCGCCTCGCGCGCCGCCGCCACCTGGTCGTCCATCAGCGCGATGAGCGGGGAAACGACGAGAACCAGGCCGCGGCCCATCGCGGCCGGCAATTGATAGCAGAGGCTCTTTCCCCCTCCGGTCGGCAGCACGACCAGGCAGTCGCGGCCCGAAAGGCCGGCCTCTATGGCCTGCCTTTGCAGGGGACGGAAGCAGTCGTAACCCCAGCGCTCCCGGAGGACGGCTTCTGGTTTCATGGCGGGCGAGCCTGGCGTGATTTTATCACAATCCGCTATAATGAATGGCCGACTTCTGGAAGGGTGCGTGAGCGGTTGAAACGAGCAGTCTCGAAAACTGCCAGGGGGGCAACTCCCTCGGGGGTTCGAATCCCCCCCCTTCCGCCGAGCCACCGCCGCCTGCGCTTGTTGTCCTAGCTCTGCCGTAATGGTAAAATCACCTTATGTCATGGTTCAAGTCCATTTTAAGCCCCTTCAAGAAGAAGGAAGAGCCGGAATCTTCCTCCGCCCGGAAAGCCAAGGATCAATCCCCCATCCCGGCCCTGCCCAAGGAATTGGCCGACAGCCCCGAGGCCAAGGGCATGATGGCCCTCTTCTACCGCAAATGGAAGGACCCCGCCTTTCTCAAGCAGCTCAAGACCTTGGCGGCGCACATGGCCCAGGACGGCGTGAACATAAAGGACATGGGCGCGGTCAAGGCCTGGCTCGAGAAGAACCGGGAAGCGGTCGAGGCGGGCAAGTTCAACGAACCTCCCTCGGCCGGGGCCAAGCCAGAAACCTACGTCAAGACCGGCCCGGACATCGGGCGCAATGACCCCTGCCACTGCGGCTCCGGCAAGAAATTCAAGAAATGCCACGGAGCGGCGGCGCCGTAGAACGACACACTCGTGAAGATTGGGCGTTTTGAAGCATTCCCCCTGAGCGACGGGACCTTCCGGCTCGATGGGGGCGCCATGTTCGGCACGGTTCCCAAGATCCTATGGAGCCGGCACGAGCACCCCGACGAGAACAACAGAATCCCCCTTTGCCTGGGTTCGCTTCTGATCAAGACTCCCCGGGGGCGCCATGTCTTGGTGGACGCGGGGCTCTCCTCGAAGTACGACCGCAGCCATAAATTCCTCGACATATACCGAGTGGAAAGGCCCTCGGGCTCTCGCCCGAGGACATTCAGCTCGTCGTCAACACCCACCTCCACTTCGACCACGCGGGCGGCGACACCGAATACGACGAGGCCGGCCGCCCCGTCCCGGCCTTCAAGAAGGCCCGCTATCTGGTTCAAAAAGAGGAGTGGGAGGACGCGAACTCACCGCATGAAAGGAGCAGGGCGAGCTACTTGGAGGAGAATTTCGCGCCCCTTCAGGACGCCAAGGTCCTGGACTTGGTCGAGGGCGAGTACATGATCGAGCCCGGCCTCAAGGTCATCCGCTCGGGTGGGCACACCCGCGGGCACCAATGCGTCAAGATCGAGTCGGAAGCAGAGACCGCCGTCTTCCTGGGAGACTTGATCCCGACCCGCTCCCATGTCCCACTTCCTTACATCATGGGCTACGACCTATATCCGGTGGACACCTTGGATGCCAAGCGCTCGCTCTTGGCCCAAGCCCTGGAGGAGGATTGGACCCTCATATTCCAGCATGACGTGAGGCTCCGCCACGCGAAGGTCGGGTACGCGGACGGCCGTTATTTCGCCAAGACAGGCTAGTGCTCCGACCGAGCCATAATGCGCGTTGTGGGGGCCCGGATTTGAGCTGGATGCTAGGAGCGAGGAGGGAGCATAGCGGTAGCTATGTGATCGACAAGCGACGCCGCAGGCCGCCAAAGCCGGGCCCCCGCTCCATGGAGGAACTGTCTACGCTTAAGATGTCGGAGATTTTCTTAAGAAGAGCGGCCGGCCGCTTTTGGCCTGCGCCTTCGTTGCGCTCGCCTTACAGGTCTTTCAGGCATGCTCGGCTCGCGCGCCTCGGCTCGCTCCAAAATCGGCCGGCCAAAACGCGCATTATGGCTCGGTCGGAGCACTAGCGCTCGGCGTCCAACTTCTCGAGCTGGAGGCGGCGGTTGAGGCGCTCAGCCCCTTCCTTGACCGCGTCCAAGCGCGTCTCGACGTGGCGGCCGATCCACCTCTTGAGGATGCATCCCAGGGGGCGCAGGAGCCAGGGGAGCTGGACCTGCTCTTGGTAGGTGACGATAGTGCCGCCGGACACTGGCCTCAGGTGGAACCCCCCGCTCAGCCTTGAAAGGGGACCGCGAACCATCTCGGTGCGGTAGCCCCCATCCCGAGTGAACTCCATTTTGAAGGCGCCGCGCCAAGGCAAGCCCATGATGCGCCCGGTGACGCTCACAAACCCATTCTGGGAGTCCGGATAGCTCACTTCCTGGACGAGCTCCACCTTGCGCTCGTACTCCGCGATGTTGCGCAGATCGTGCAAATACTGCTGCACCGCTTCGCGGGAAGCGCTGATCAGGACATCGCGGGTCAAATTCAGCATAAATTCGCTATATAACTGGAGCGGGCGATCGAAATCACATTCTCGCCTGATCTGTTAGAGATTATAACACATCGGTCGCTCAACAGAACCGTCCGCGCCAAACCCCGTCTCCGGCATGACCTCCGCCCCCGTCCACGGAAGGGCGGGGGCGGAGGGTGCTCCAGTCCGCTTCTATCTTTTTACGGGATGCGTTTTGAACGGCTCCTTGAGCACGATCTTGACTCCAGTGATCGTCCCGCTCAAGGCCTTGCGGACCTTCTCCCCGGCAGAGGCGCTGATGTCGTAGGCGGCTTCCAACGCGCCCTGCGCCGCGGCCGAGCCCGCCCTACTCACATCAACCCCCAGTTCGCCGGCCGCCTGGATCGCCCCCTCGACAAGCCCCAGCGCCGCCGTTCCCAGGTTTCCTCCGGCGTCGGAAGCGTGCCTGAGGAAGGACTCCGCCGCGTGGCCGATCGTCGCCAGAGCCTCGTCGCCCGTTTGGCGGCTGCCGCGCAGCACGCCGAGCACGAAGGCCTTAGCCATGAGCCCTAGCTCGCAGCCGATCTCGCCGGCCCCGAAGACCGCGGTATGGGCGATCTCGTAGACGGCACCCATCAGCGAAGCCCCTACCTTGCCAGAACCCTTCACGGCAGAGGACATCACTTCCGCGACGGCCGACACGCAGGCCTCGGCCACACCTCCAGCGCCCTGGACGGCGGCGATCAACCTGTCTTTCAGCCAGCTGTTTACTGGATACTTCCCCACGTGCTTGCGCATGCGTTCCTCCTGGCTCTATGATTTAGAGCCACCGAAGTATAGCCTCACGCCCAAACCGGCATCGACGTCGACCTGCCGCTCCGGAGCCAGGCGAAAGACAGGCCCGGCCTCAAGAAACAGCTCGATGGGACGGTTGGCGATCCAATAGTCCACGCCGCCCAGCGTGCGGATGCCGAACGTCGCGTCGCGCTGCGTCTCGACGCGGGGACCCAGGCCCAAATAGGCGCCCAGCCGCCCCTGGCTCGGTTGAGGCAATACGTCCCAGGCGTGCAGCAGATAGTCGGCGTAAAAGGCCGCATCTCCGCTGAAGCCCACCCCGACGTCGAAGGCCTGCCTATCATCAACCCAGGTCTTGAGCGTCAGACCCGTGGGGTCGCCTAGGATGACGCCGGCCCCGAAGCTCCCATGGTGCTGGGCGCAAGCCGGGCCCGTCAGCGCCAACGCCAAGACCGCCGTCACGACCGGCCTCATCAGTTTCATAATCCCTCCTTAGCCCTTCGCTCCGCCGCGGCCGCGGGGGCCATTGGGGCCGCCGCCTTCATGGCGCCGCTGGCGCATTTGCTCGCGCAGCTCGCGCCTCTGTTGGCGCCCCTCCTCCCTGATCTCACGAGCCCCCATCTCCGGATTTCTGCCGGTAATCTCGCCGAGCTTGAAGCCGTAGTTCTGCGCGATCTTGCCCCAGCCCATGCCGGAGTCGCGCAGCTTCATGACGTCGGCCAGCGGCACGCCGGCTTCCTGCGCTATGCCCAGCGCGTGCCTGATCTCCCCCCAACCCAACCCCTTGTCGCGGAGCTGTTTGACGTCCTCCTTGGAGACATTGTAGCGAGCGGCCAGCTCGCCGGCCTTGCGGTCCGCGTCCTCCTTGGGCTCCACTGTTTTGACCGCCTCGTCCTTGGGCGGCTCGGTCTTGGCCGCCTCCTCGGCGCCGGCCGGCGCGGTCAATCCCAGACTCAACATGGCCGCCATAATCCATTTCCTGTTCATAGGCACCTCCCAGTTGGAATCCACTCTTGGGATTTAGACGCCACGACCGGGAGAAAGGTTGGGGCCGCATGACGCTCAAATTTAGGCA
The DNA here is from genome assembly GCA_016218575.1 of Elusimicrobiota bacterium. Classification (NCBI taxonomy): domain Bacteria; kingdom Pseudomonadati; phylum Elusimicrobiota; species Elusimicrobiota bacterium. The sequence continues at coordinate 105,691 of JACRDN010000017.1, read as the reverse complement.
AGAATTGGGTAGAATTGAACTCCCATGCCCCAACTTTTTGGTCGTTTCAGGAGTCTATAAAGTGGAAGAGACGGACGAGCAACTCGTCTTCAAGGCCCGCGCCGGCGACGCCGAGGCCTTCGGGACGCTGGTCGATCGGCATCAAAAGCCGGTGGCGGGATTTTTACTCAGCTTATTGGGCAACCTCGATCTGGCCGAGGAGGCCGCGCAGGAGGCCTTCGTGAAAGCGTTTCAAAGCATCGAGTCGTTCCAGGGCCGTTCCAGCTTCCGCACCTGGGTGTCCCGCATCGCCATCAACGACGCCCGCTCCCGGCAGCGCTGGATGAGCTTCAGGAAATGGCTGCCTCTCGACGCCGCGCGCGGGGATCACGGGGAAAGCTGGACCCACTGCCTGGGCGATGGCGAGGTCGAGAGAGAGCATGTCGAGCGCCGCTTGGAGTTGGAGCGCGCCATGTCCGACCTTTCCCCGCGCGAACGCGAGATCGCCGCTTTGCGGCTCGAGGGCTACGCCCTCGGCGAGATCGGAGCCGTTTTGGGCGTCAGCGAGGGGACGATCAAGTCCACTTTGTTTACAGCCGTCCATAAAATGAAGGAGAAGCTCTCATGAACGCCCGAGACTGCAGGGCATGGCGCGAGGACCTCTGGTCCTGCTGGCCGCAAGCCGGGGCCGTCGCCGAATCTTTCTTGAGGCATGCGCAGGCCTGCCCTTCCTGCCGCGGCGAGCTCGATAAATTCAAGGCCTTTTGCGCCGCCGGCGCGCCCAGCCTTGACGGCCTGCTGCCCGAGAACCGTTTCGCCCGTCTGGCCGCCAGGACGCGGGCCGCCGCAAGAGGAGGGCGGGCGAAGGCCCCGCGCTGGGCCCCCGCTTTGGCCCTGGCCGCCGCTGCTTTCTTCTTCTGGAGCCTTTCCTCGGTCAAGACCCGCGCCAACCTGCCGCCCGCAGAGGTACTGGAGAACCCCGAGTTTTTCGAGTGCCTGGATGTGCTGGAGAACTGGGAGGCGCCCAAGCCATGACCCTGCGCGCAGCGTTGCTCTTCTTCGCCTTGCTCGGATCGGTCCAAGCCGCCGATTCCCCGGAGTCCCGCTGGCAGGCCCTGCCTCAGGCGCGCCGTGAGAAGATTCTTAGGAACTACGAGCGCTACCAGACCATGACCCCGGAGAAGCGCCGGCTGCTGCGCGAGCGCTTCGTCCTTTACCGGAGTCTGCCGCAATCCCGCCGCGCCGAGCTCCTGAAACGCGCGCCAAACGCGCGCCTGCCTCGCCCGGCCCGGCCGGAGCACCGGAACGCGCGCGATATCAGCCAACGGCGACGCGAGACAGGCCAGCGGCTTGACCGCAGTCCGCGCTCCACGCGAGAAGACCGTCCGCGCCACGATCACGGTCCCCGCCGTTAGCGTAGGGGAGATATATGGACAAGCAATGGATCATAGCGGCCGTATTGGGCCTAAGTTTGGCCGCGCCGGCGGCCATGGCCGAGGTCCTGCCCGAGTCGCAGCGTGCGCCGAAAAAACCCGGGGCGATGGGCGGGGGCGGAGCCGTGCTGTCGGCCGGTTCCGGAGGCTACCGCCGCTTCGGCGTCTACGGCGACGCGCTGTGGCGTGGCCCGAAGCTTTCCCCGTACCTCTGGAGCGAATACGGCGCCGACATCGACTCGCGACGTTTTTCCCTGGGCGGCGGGGCCTGGAAAGACTTGCGCGAAGATCTGCGCGTCAAAGGCGGCTTGGGTTTCTCCGTCGGGAGCTTCCGGGATTCCGATGACAGCTCAAGCTCGATCACGCTTGAGACGGGAGTCGAGCGCGACTTCAACTGGCCCACGCTCGGAACCGAATATCGCTACACCACGGGCTCGATCGGGGGTTCGACCGTGATCCGCGGCGACCAGAAGATCGTGCGCGGCCGCATCCGCGGCAAGGTCCAGTCCGGAATCGCCGCGACTTCAGACCGCTTTACTTATAATGAATTCTCGGGCTACGCGCGCCTGCCGGCCGGGGCTACGACGGTGGGCCTGCGGGCGACAGTGGGGCTTGCGTCGTATGCCGCGGCTATCGTCAGCGAAACGGTCAGTTGGACCGTCCCCCTCAACGGGCCTCTGGCGGCACGCTTCGCTTTTTCCTGGGAGCAGGGCGCGCGCGCGGCTGTCTACGCATCGGCCGGGCTCGACTGCCGGTTCGACTGATCGGGCCACTTCTTGCGTATCTCATCCTCGCCAAAGCCTAGGTGGTGGCCGATCTCATGAAAGAGGGTGTGGCGGATCATGCGCGCCAGCTCTTTTTCGCTGGCGCAACGGTCCTCGATGTTCTTCTTGTAGAGGACGATGCGCGCGGGCAGATAGGTCCCGGAAACGGGGCTGGCCATCTCGCTGCGCTTAAGGCCCGAGTAGAGGCCGAGCAAAGTGCTAGAACCCTTCCATTTCCCGGCCTCGGCCCCGGGCTTCTCCTTGATGTCGATGCCGACGTTGTACAAGAGCGCGCGCAGACGCCTGGGAAGCTCGCCAAGGGCCTTCTCTGCCAGACTTTGGAATCGGGCTCGCGGAAATCTCATGCCATGCCCAATACGCGGGAAACTGGAGCGGGCGAAGGGAATCGAACCCTCGTCTGATCCTTGGCAAGGACCCGTTCTACCATTGAACCACGCCCGCGTGTCGCAAGCCTCCCCCGCGGGGAGGCGCGCAGCCGCAAAGGAGGCCGCCGCGTTTGCGGTTTTTATTATACAAAAATAATAAAGGCAGGCCCTCGCTTCCAGCTAAAGGAGAGGGCCTTTATTGGCGGGCTCGACGAAGGAGGCCTTGAGCGTCTCGTCCTCGAGAATGCGCCGGTTCTCCTCGTCCATGGCGGTCAATATCTCGTCCCAGGTCTTGAAAAGAGCCGCGATCACGTCCGGATCGAAGAGCTTGCCTTCCTGGTTCTTGATGTAGGACCGTGCCTCTTCCACGGTCCAGGCGCCCTTGTAAACCCTTTTGGAGACCAAAGCGTCGAACACGTCGGCGACCGAGACGATGCGCGCCTCGATGGGAATCTCGGCCCCTTTCAAGCCGTAAGGGTAGCCGGAGCCGTCGAAATGCTCGTGGTGGGCGATGGCGATGCGCGCGGCCAGGCGCAGGAGGCGGCTCTCGGCGTTGGTGAGCATCTGGCCGCCGTAAATCGTGTGCTTCTTCATCTCGTCGTATTCCTGGTCGCTGAGCTTGCCTGGCTTGCGCAGGATGGAGTCGGGGATGGCGACCTTGCCGATGTCGTGGAGGGGAGAGGCGTAGCGGATGTCCTCGGACTCCTGATAGCTCATTCCGATGGCGGAGGCCAGTATCCCCGAGAAGCGGCTCATGCGGCGCAGGTGCTTGCCGGTGTCCTGCTGGTCGCGAAACTCCGCGACCAAGGCCATGCGGTAAATCGTCTCCAGGTGGGACTTGCGCAGGTCCTCGTAAAGCGAGGCGTTCTCGATGAAGGAAGCCGCCATCGTGGCCAGTATTCTCAGGAGCCCCTCGTCCTCGTCGTTGAAGGCGCCCTTATTCTTATTGAGAACCTCGAATACCCCCAGGGCCTTGCCGTCGCGGCCCTTCAAGGGCACGGCCAGCACGCTGCGCGTCTGGTAGCCGGTGATGCGGTCCAAGTCCTGCGTGAAGCGCGTGTCGCGGTAGGCGTCGCGGATGTTGACGGCACTCCCGGTCTTGGCCACAAAGCCCGCGATCCCCTGGCCCATGGGAATGCGCAGGATCTTCTCCTCCATGCCGACCGAGACCTTGGTCCAGAGCTCGCCTTTGTAGCCGTCGACCAGGAAAACCGAGCAGCGATTGGCGGCCAAGATATGGCGCACTTCCTCGGCGATGATGGTGAGAAGAGCCCCGAGCCTTCTTTCCGCCGCGATCAGACGGCCGAACCGGGCGAGCAGCGTCTGGCGCTTCTCAAGCTCCTGTCGTCGTCCCATCTCGGGGTATTCTTTGAGCGAGGAACTCGCTTAGATGCATGACCTTGCCTTCAGGATAGTATTTCTTCAACCCGCGGGCAAGCTGGATCAGGCAGGAGGTGGAACTCGCGAGAACGAGTTCGGCCTGAACGGAGGCGACGCAGCCGATCTTGCGCTTGAGGACCTCGTCGGAAAGCTCGGGCTGGGTGAACGAAAACGCGCCGGCCCCCCCGCAGCAAACGTCCGACTCGGGAAGCTCCGCGTAGGAACCGCCGCAAAGGCCGCGCAGGAGCCGCCTGGGAACGGCCAAGCCCTGGCCGTGGCAGGCCCGGCAGGAGTTGTGGTAGACGACTTTCCCACCCGCCGTCGGCCCTCCCCACGCCTCGATCGCCTGGTCGGAGCCGAAAGCCTCTACCGCGTCCTGAACGCGGCCGACGAAGCGCTCGGCCTTCCGGCGAAGCTCCGGCTCACCTAGAAAGAGCTGGGGATAAGTTTTCAAGAACGCGGCGCAGGAGGAGCAGTCCGCCACGATCGGGGCTTGCCCGTCCACGACCTCGGCCTTCTCCATGTTTTTCCGGGCCAAGGCTCGGGCCTGGTCCAGGCCCCCATAGTTGTAGCAGAGGAGGCCGCAGCAATCGTTGCCGAAAAATCTTCCGGGCCCGCGCGCGGCACCCAGGACCGAGACGGTGGCAAGCCCCACTTCGGGGTAGAGATAATTGGGCCCGCAAGGGGCGAAGTAAATCCAGGAAGGCGCGGCTGGGACCGGAAGCTTCGAGAGCCGCTCGTGGAGAAATTCCCGCGGCGCCTGCTCAACGTGCGCATCGGCCTCGGCCACGCCGGGAAAGCCCAGGGCCCTCAGGAAAGGCCGCGCCAGCCGCGCTGCGCCGAGGCGCTTCAAGAAATACGCGGCCTTGAGCCCCTTCTCCAGAAGTCGCGGCTCGTCCAGTAGAAGGCTGCCGATCCAGCGTGCCAACCGGGAGGGCTTTTCTTGAAGGAGCCGCCTCCCCTCCAGCACCAAATCCGCGGTAGGCACATGGGCGTAGCAGGCCGTGCTGCAGGCGCCGCAGAGAAGGCAGGTGGCAAGCGCCTCCCGGGCGGTCTGGGGATCGGAAAGCTTGCCCTCGATGATCAGTCGCACCAACTGATTCCTGCCCCGCGCCGATCGCGATTCACGCCCCGTGGCCACGTAAGTCGGGCAGGCCTGCTCGCAGTACCCGCAGCGGCTGCATTGGCTGGCCGCATCATAGGAGGATCGCTCCCCCAGATCGGTGAGGAGACGGCCCAAGGTTCGACCCATGAGGATTTTATTGTAACTTAAACGGGGGGTTCCCAGCGGGACAAGACCTGGGCCAGGGTTTCCATCACCACCGGCTTGGACAGGTAATCGTCCATGCCCGCGGCCAGGCACTTCTCTCTGTCGCCTTCCAGGGCATGGGCCGTCAGGGCCACGATGGGGATGTGGTGGGATTTTCCCTCGAGCTTGCGGATCTCGGCGGCGGTCTTATAGCCGTCCATATCGGGGAGCTGGCAGTCCATGAGGACGATGTCGAAGGACTGCCCCAAGATCAATTCCACGGCCTCTCGGCCGTTATGGGCGATCTTGATGTTCTCGTAGCCCAGCTTCTCGAGTTGGAGCAGGGCCACTCTCTGGTTGACCGGGTTGTCCTCGACCAAGAGCAGCTTCCACGGCTTGGCCGGCCCCTTGGCGCGTCGGGGCTTTCGAGGAGCCGGTTCGGCAAGCCTGGTGAGAACATGGATCAGGCAGTCGTACAGCGTGGACTTCTTGACGGGCTTGGTGAGGAAAGCCGCGATCCCCAAGTTTCTAAGGGTCTCTGGCGCGCTCGGGGAACTCGCCCCCGAGGTCATGAGGATGATGGGAGGGTCCCGCTCCAGACCCGGCAGCTTCCGAATCTCCCGGGCCAAAGCCAAGCCGTCCATCTGAGGCATTTGGAAGTCGAGGAGGATCACCCCGAAAGGATCTCGCCCGGCCCCGGCCCGCAAAATCTCCAGGGCCTCTGCCGGGCCCGCCGCCTCGCTCGGCCGGAAAGTCCAGGACATGAGCTGCTCCTTGAGAATGCGGCGGTTGGTATGGTTGTCGTCGATAACGAGCGCCCGGAGCGCGGCGAAGTCTCCCTCCGGCGCCTGAGCGTCGGCTCCCGCCGACTGCTTCTCGAGGTTCATGCAAAACCAGAACAGGGCTCCCTTCCCGGGGCGCCTCTCGTAGCCGATTTCACCGCCCATGAGCTCGACGAGTTTCTTGCAGATCGCCAGGCCCAGGCCCGTGCCCCCGTAATAGCGAGAGGTCGAGTCCTGCGCCTGGATGAAGGCCTCGAAAAGATGGGCCTCGGCCTGCGCGGGCACGCCTATTCCGGTGTCGCGCACCTCGAAGCGCAGCCGCGCGCGGCCGTTCCCCGGAATTCCGCGCCGCGGAAACACCTCGAGGACGATTTCCCCGACGTGCGTGAACTTCACGGCGTTGCTGAGCAGGTTGACCAGGACTTGGCGCAGGCGCAGGGGATCGCCGACAAGTAAAGCAGGGGTCTCGGGAGACATGAAAAATATCATTTCCACGCCCTTGGCCTGGGCGGCGGGGGCCAGCATCTCGCAGGCGTCCTCGATGAGCTTTCTCAAATCAAAGGGAACCCTTTCCAGCTTCATCATCCCGGCCTCGATCTTGGAGAAGTCGAGGATGTCGTTGATGGTGCGCATAAGCGCGTCCGCGGCCCGGCGCAGTATGTCCAGGTGTTCTCGGTAGTCGCGCGCCAGCTCCGCCTCGGCCAGGAAGTCGGCCATGCCCACGATGGCGGTCAAGGGCGTTCGAATCTCATGGCTCATGTTCGCCAGGAATTGGGATTTGAGACGGGCCAGCTCGAGGGCCATGTCCCGGGCTCGGGCCAGCTCCTTTTCCACGGATTTTCTCTCGATTGAATAGCGGATGGCCTTGGAGAGCACGAACCCGCTCAGTTGATCCTTGCTGAGATAGTCCTGCGCCCCGCGCTTCAAGGCATCTAGAGCCAATTGCTCTTCAAGGAAGGTGCCGGTGCAGATGATGATGGGAAGGTCGGGGGCCTTGGCGCGGACCTGGGCGTAAATCTCCTCTCCCTTGGCGTCGGGCAGCTGCAGGTCCAGCAGGGCCGCGTCGAAGCCGCGCTCGGCCAAAATACCCAAGGCCTCGGACAGCCGCTCGACCGTGGTCAATTGGAAGAGCGCCGAACTTTCCTTGGACAGGTGGCGCCGAATCAACTCCGCGTCCGAGGGGTTGTCTTCGATCAGAAGGACTTGAATGGTCTTTACCACGGACTTTTCCCTGTCCGACGAACCTACGTTAAGGATAGGCTGGGACTACGCGCGAATCAAGTCACCCAACGTCACTGGCAGTCACCCAGAGATCCGCGGGGTCGAAGGCTTTTTTGAGGGCGAGAAATCGCGCAGTGATGGGCATTGGGGAGAGCTCGATTTTCCCCATGGGCAGGACTTCCTGATGTCTCGAGTAAATCTTGAAGGTTACGTCCAGTATTATCCCCAAAGTCCCGCAAGAACCTAGGAGAAGGCGGGCAACGTCGTAGCCGGCCACGTTCTTGACCACCTTGCCGCCCAGCTCCGCCACGCTCCCATCGGAAAGGAGGAGGCGCATGCCCAATATATCGTCGCGCAGCCCGGGAAATGGCCTGGCCGCGAGCAAGCCCCCCAAGCTTCCCTCGGCCGCGGGAAAGCGGCAGTAGGCGCCTCTCTGGGCCAGCGCCGAACGCAAGGCCCGCGGCGAAATCCCGGCCTCGGCCGCGGCCACGTAATTTTTCAAGTCGATCTCCACGCGCTCAAGGCCCGCGGTGCTCGCGCGCTCAAGGCCTTCGGGCGGCGCGCTCATCTTGGAAAGGCTCCCGCAAACCGCCATCTTGCGCCCCTCCCGCGACCAAGCGCGCACGCGATCGCTCAGGGCCCGCGCCCCGGGGCTCAAAGGCCTGGCCGAAGAGCGCTTGAAGCCCGGCATGGCCGCCGATCCGGAAAGGGGAAAGAGCTTGTCGGGGTTGGCCAGATTGTCGGGATCCCATGCGTTTTTGATGCGCCGGAAAAGGGCCAAGGTTTCCGGGCTGAACAGCCAGGCCATGGCCTCCCTCTTGTCGATCCCGATGCCGTGCTCTCCCGAAAGGGAGCCCCCGAGCTCGACGCAGGCCTGGAGGATCTCGCGGCCCGCCTCCTTGACCCGAGCGGTCTCCTCCGCGTTTCTCTCATCGTAGGCGATGTTGGGGTGGATGTTGCCGTCCCCCGCATGGAACAGAAGCCCGGCCCTCAGTCCCCGGCGGCTGGTGATCTCCTGGATGCGGCGCACGATCTCGGGAAGGCGGTCTCGCGGCACGACCCCGTCCTCGACCAGAACATTGGGGGCCAGGCGAGCCATGGCCGCATAGGCGCCGCGCCGGCCCTCCCAGAGCTTCTCGCGCTCGATGGGGTCCTCGGCGGCCCTGAAATCCGAGGCCCCATGGGACCGGCAGAGCCTTTCCACAAGCTCGGCGTCGCCGCGCAAATCCTCGACCCGGCCGTCCAGCTCGATGAGCAGGACGGCCTCCGCCTTGGGGTAACCCGCGTGGGCGTAGGCCTCCACGGAATCAACCGTGGTCTTGTCCATGGCCTCGAGAACTCGGGGAACCACGCCCGCCGCGATGATGGCCGAAACGCACTCCACGCTGGCTCCAAGGGAGCCGAAGCCCGCCAGGAAGGTGCGGATGGTCTGCGGAAGGGGAAGGATCTTGACCCAGGCCTTGGTCACCACGCCCAACGTTCCCTCCGCTCCCACCAGGAGGCTCAGCATCTCGGGCCCGCGGTCCTCCAGGGAAAATTTCTCCAGAGAGCCGTCGGGCATGACGACCTCGAGAGCCAGGACATGGTTGGTGGTGACCCCGTACTTGAGGCAGCGCGGCCCTCCGGCGTTCTCCGCGATATTGCCGCCCAAGGTGGACACCTTGAAGCTCGCCGGGTCCGGGGCGTAGAAATGGCCGATTTTCTCAAGCTCCTTCTGGAGGTTCAAGTTGACGACTCCCGGCTCGACCACGGCCATGCCCCTGGCCGTGTCGATCTCGAGAATCTTGTTCAAGCGCGAGAGGGCCAGTATGAGCCCTCCCCGCAGGGGAATGCACCCCCCGGAAAGGTTGGTTCCGGCCCCCCGGGCCGTGAAGGGGGTCTTGCGCCGCGCGCAGAAGGCCACCGCCCCTTGAACGTCGCGGCCCGTGGCCGCCAGGACCACGGCCTCTGGCCGCCCGCGATCCAGGGCCGCATCGTAGGAGTAGGCGGCGATGTCGGCCTCCGAAGTTAGAAGCGAGCCCGGCTCCAAGATACTGCTCAGCTCCTCCATATCCGGGGCCGCCAGCATGTTCAGGATTTGGCCTTCTGAACCGGGAGGGTGAAGTAGAAGAAAGAGCCCTTGCCGAGCTCGGATTCGACCCCCATGTCGCCGCCGTGCATCTGTATGATCTCGCGGGCGATCTTGAGCCCCAGGCCGAACCCGGCCTTGCGCATTTTCTGGGCTTCCTGGGTTTGGAAAAAGCGCTCGAAGACGCGGGGCAGGTCTTCCTTGGATATCCCGATTCCGGTGTCGCGCACCCCGACCCGGACCAAGGATGCGTCGGCGTCCACTCTCACCGTGACGAGTCCTCCCTCGGGGGTGTACTGGATGGCGTTGGTGCAGAGATTCTGCACGACTTGGCCGAGACGCGCGGGATCGCCCGACAGGGCGGGCAAAGTCGGCGGCATCTCGACCGAGAGGCGAATGCGCCGCTGGGCCGCGGGAACCTCCACGCGCGAGCGCACCTCCTGGATCACCGCCGCCAGATCCAAGGGCTCCAAGGTGACGCGGAGCTTGCCGGACTCAATGGCGGCCAGGTCCACCAAATCCGAGATCAGATGAGTCAAGGTCTGAGCCGCCGAGTGGATGTGGGAGGCGCATTTGAGCTCGTTGGGGAGATTCTTGAGCCTCATGCCCAAAAGCTCGGAATAGCCGATAATGGCGGCCAACGGGTTCTTCACGTCATGGGCCACCATGGCGAAAAATTTAGTCTGGAAGCCGTTGATCTGGGCGAGCTTGCGGTTGGACTCCTGGACCTCCTTGAAAAGCCGGGCATTCTCGAGGATGAGGAAGCGCCGCTCCAAGGCCCTCTGCACCGAGAACAGGAGCCGGGAGGCCTCCACCGGCTTGAGCAGAGCGTCGTCCAGGCCCAGTTCCACCACCTGGCTCACCCCCTGCAGGGCCTCCTTGACCGGGTAGCGGTCCACCATGAAGATGATGCGAAGATCTGGGTCCAATTCGCGCAGCTTCTGGGCCAGCTCCGCTCCGGTCTGCTGGGCGTAGGCCAAGGCCGTGCCGATGACGGCCAGGTGGAAGGAGTCCCGGCCCCGTGCCAACTTCAAGGCCAGCTCTCCATCCATGGCGGCCGTCACCTGGTAGCCGGCCGCGGTCAAGGTCTGGGTCAGGCTTTCCAAGGTCGGCTTGTAGTTGTCGAGGAGCAGGATGCGCTCCGTCTCCTTGGGACGGGACTGAGGTCGGGAATCCTCGCAAAGAATGCCGGCGATGCGCCCAGCCTGCTCTCGCATGAGGCAAGCCGGGGCCCCCTCGCTCACGGCCTTGGACGCGGCCCGCACGGGATCGAGGCTGGATACTTGATAGCAGACGGTTCCGGGAAGGGCCTCGCGCAGGCTCGCGTCGAAAGCCTCGGCTTGGGCCAGGTCTGCCGGAAACTGCAGCACCGCCACGTGGCCCTGGCGGGGCGCCTCCTCCGAGGCCTCCGGCCGCGAGCTGCCGAGCATTTCCCAAAAACTCTTGGAGCGGGGGCGAGAGGGGTTGGTGGGCGGGGGCTGCCTCATCAATGCCTCCACCAGGCCCTCGGCGCTTTCCAGGCCCAGCGACGGCACCCCGGCCATCTGGAGGCCGCTCTGCACCGCGCGGCTGGCGAAGAGGCTTTGGTCCACCAGGAACACGACGGGATTTTCCGCGGCGCGTATCTGGTCGGCGAACCCGGCGGGGAAAGGGTAGGGGACCCTTCTTAAAGGCAGGCTCTCCGATGGAGAAATCGTGGCCAAGGTGTCGAGAGTGAAAAGCGCGGCTCCGCTTTGCTGGCGCAGGCGCCGCAGGCCCTGCCGGTCCTCAGCGGGTATGCGGGAATAATCGGCCACGATCGCTGCGAAGGAGGCCAAGCCGAGCTGTATCGCGGCGTGGCGCGGGGTGGGAGAAACCACGAGCTCCAACCCCCTGCCGGAAAAGGCGGGAACCAAAGCCTGGGCCAAGGCATTATCGGTGGTGATGAGAAGAATCTTGCCCGTCTTGTCCATGGCGGTCTACGCGGGCTCCGGCATGAGCTTGGCTGTGAAATGGGCGAGCGCGCAAGGACCTTCGAGAAGGCGCAGGGGCCGAAGGGAGCGCGCGCGGCGCGCGATGTCGGCAAAGACCTCGATCACGAAATCGATGTGGCTTTGGGTGTAGACCCGGCGGGGAAGCGCCAAGCGCAGGAGTTCCATGGGCGCGGGCACGAAGGCCGCGCCGCTCCCCTTGCCGAACATCAAGGAGCCGATCTCCACGGCCCGTATCCCGGCCGTCAAGTACAGCTCGCAGGCCAAGACTTGGCCCGGATAGCCGGAGCACGGGATATGCGGCAGGAATTTCTTGGCGTTGACGTAGACCGCGTGTCCCCCGGGAGGCTCGACGATGGGCACCCCGGCCCGGCGCAGGCCGTCTCCCAGGTATTCCACGGAGCGCAGACGGTAGGCGAGGTATTCCTCATCGAGAATCTCCTCGAGGCCGCGAGCCATGGCCTCGAGATCCCGGCCGGCCAGGCCTCCGTAGGTGGGAAAGCCCTCGCCCAAGATCAGGAGCTCCCTGGCCTTGCGCACCCAGGTCGGGTCGTTCAAGGCCAGGAACCCCCCGATATTGACCAAGGCGTCCTTCTTGGCGCTCATGAGGCAGCCCGAGGCGTGGGAGAACATCTCGCGCGCGATTTCACGGGCCGGGCGGGTCGCGTAGCCGGGTTCCCTCTTCTTGATGAAGAATGCGTTTTCCGCGAAGCGGGCCGCGTCCAGGAACACCGGGATCCCGTAATGGCGCGCGATCCCGGAGACTTCCCGCAGGTTGCGCATGGACACGGGCTGGCCGCCCAGGGAGTTGTTGGTCGCGGTCATGATGATGAGCGGGATGCGCTCGGGGCCCAGCTCACGGATCTTGGACTCCAGGGCCCGCAAGTCCATGTCGCCCTTGAAAGGCCCGGGCCGGTCGAAGTCCCAGGCCTCGGGCACGGGCAGATCCAGGGCCGAGGCGCCGCTGGCCTCCACGTTGGCCCGGGTGGTGTCGAAATGGGAGTTGGAAATGACGGTCTTTCCGGGACCCGCCACCACGCTCATCAAGATGCGCTCGGCCGCACGGCCCTGATGAACGGGCAGGATCGTCTTGTAGCCGGTGAGCTCCCGCACCGCTTTCTCGAAGAGATAGAAGCTGCGCGCCCCGGCGTAGGACTCGTCCCCCCTCATGAGGCAGGCCCATTGCTCGGAGGACATGGCCGAGGTGCCGGAGTCGGTTAGGAGGTCTATGAGCACCTTGTCGGCCGGAATGCCGAATATATTATAGAAAGCCCGGCGCAGGGCCTCCTCTCGCTCGGCCCGGGTGGTCAGGCCCAGCGGCTCCACGGACTTGATTCGGAAGGGCTCGATGATGGTCTTCCAATGCCCGTCCATGAACCTCAATTGGTCTCGGAGCCCGAGTGGTAGGAGCACTCTGGACAACGGCAGAGCTTGCGCAAGACCTCGAAGGAGTATATCCCCGTGCCGTGCCCGTCGGAAAACGAGAAGGAAAGGGCGTACTGCCCCACCGTCTCGACGCGGGAGGACTTGGTGTCGGCGGGAACGGTCTCGGGATCCAGGAGCGTCTCCCCGGACCATTCGTCGCGGCACGCGGCGCAGGGGCAATTCTGGCGCAGGTATCGGAAGGTGTAGAGGCTTACGTGCTCGTCCTCCCAGGTGATGCGCAGGGAATCGTCGTCTATTTTCTCGATGCTTTTAGGGTCGCAGTTGATCATATCCCCGGTCTTGGCAGCCTTTTGAAGGATATTATATCATCGTAGCTTACGCAAGACGCCCAGGAGGCCTCCATGAAACCGTTCATCGCGTTCTTAGCCGCTTTTATGCCCCTGTCCGCATCGGCCCAGTCCGACCGAGAGGTCGTCAAGGTCAACGGAACCCCGATCCGGCAGTCCGAGGTGCTGGACCGCCTGTGGAAGCGCTACGGCCCGGAGACCCTCGAGGAGATGATCGATGAGCTCCTCCTGCGCCAGGCCTTCCAAAGCCGGAACCTCAAGGTCTCTCCCGCGGAGGTCGAGAAAAGAGTCGCCCGCATCCGCGGCTCCTTCGCCGACCCCAAGGTCTTCGAGAGCCAGCTCCAGCAATTCGGCTCCTCCCTGGAGAAATTCAAGGCCGAGGTTTCCGAACAGCTGTCCCAGGAGAAGCTGCTGATCCAAGAGCGCAAGCTCTCCGTCAATGAAGGCGAGCTCAAGAAGGCCTTCGAGGCCCGCCGAGAGGAGCTCGGAACCCCCGAGGCCGTGCACCTGAGGCACATGCTCGTCAAGTCCGAGGCCGAGGCCAGGGAGCTCGCGGCGAAAATCCAGAAAGGCGCCGATTTCGCGGCCTTGGCCCGGGAGAAATCCATAGCCCCCACGGGAAAGCTCACCGGCGGCGACTATGGCTTCGTCTCGCGCGGCATGCTCCCTCCAGACATCGAGACCATCGCCTTCGCCATGAAGAAAGAGGAGATCAAGCTCCTTCCCACGGCCAAGGGCTTCCACCTCCTGCAGGCCCTCGACAAGAAACCCGCCGTGCCCGCCGAGTACGGCAAGGTCAAGGACGACCTGCGCCAGATGCTCCTCCAGGAGAAGGTCAAGGCGGCCCTGCCCGACTACCTCAAGGACCTCCGCCAGAGGGCGGAGGTCAAGCCCCAAGCTGCTGGAACATAAGGCCTAATTTCGGATAGGCCCCCTGGCCCCAGGCTTTATGGGCCTTAGGCCAGCCTGCGGCCCCGCCGGCTTTGTTAGACTATGCCCCATGCCGGCATGGTTTCTTTTCTTCGGCTTGTGGGTTTGCCTCGCCTCGCAGGGCCGGGCCGGGGGATTGGACGCCCCCAGGCCGCTCCCCTCGGCCAAATATGAAACGCGCTTGAGCGCCCCCATGCCGGCGCCGGAGCTGACGCGTGCGGAGTTCCTGCGCCTGTCGCTCAAAACCGCATGGCCGAGCCGTGCCTACGCCGTTTCGGCCGGGCGCGCGCTGGTCTTGCCCCAGCTAGAAGACGCCCCATTTGAGACTCAAATCGCGCCCTTCGCCCAAGTTTTCGACGCCGCGCCTCCCGAGCCTCATGCCGCTGCGGAGCCGCCCAGGACTCTCGCGCCCGACGACGGAGGCGGCGACGGCTACTCCTACGAGAAGCTGACGTTCCACGGCAGGGAATACCGGTCCCTGTACCTGCGGCCCAATGTCCCGATCAAGCCGGACGTCATTTCCCTAATAGATTCGGCCGAGAGCTCGCTCTATTTGGCCCTTTACGAGCTCAAGGACCGCGACATCCTGGACGCTCTCCTGCGGGCCCGCCAGCGCGGGGTCGAGGTCCACATCCTGCTCGATTTCTCCAATGTCTTCCCCAGCTACGACCCCGAATCCGACTACAATCTCAAGCGCAGCCAAGAGATATGGAGCCTCCTACGCTCCAATGAGGAGCAGAGCCTCGGCATCCATATACAGGTCCTGCGCGGCTTGGGCGAGTACGGGATCATGCACAACAAGATCATGCTCGTGGATCCCCCTCCCGCGCCGACTTTGCTGCAATCCTTGGTTTCCCGCCTCAAGGGCCGGCCCGCGCAATCCATAGCCTCTTTTGGCTCCTATAATTTCAGCAGAACCGCCGAGGATTCCCACCGGGAGAACTTCAACCTCACCATTGAACAGGAAAGGATCCAGGGCCTGATGCTCTACTGGAACTGGCTTTCCTCTCTCGGCCAGGAGGTCGCCCTCGCCTCCAAGGCGACCGACTATAAATGGCCCAGGCGCCTGGCCTCGGTCCCTATCAAGCTCCGCCCGAGCGTGCCCCTCAACGACCTCAAGCTCCCGGCCATCGTATTCTCCCCGAGCCGCCTGGCCGACAAAACCCTTGAGGATTGGCGGGTCAAGGCCATCTTGGCCGCCCGCAAGAGCATCAAAATATCGGCCTTCGCCCTGCGCTCGCGGCGGATCGTGGAGGCCCTGCGCCAGGCCCATGTAGAACGGGGAGTGGAGGTGGAGGTTGTCGTTGACGAGAGGCAAGCCCAGGAAGCCGCGTTCGCGCCCTTCGTGCAATGGCTGGCCTACCACGGCATCCCCATAAAAACGCTTTCCGGCCCCAACCCGATGAGCGATTTTCCCTTGGCCCAAAAAAACCACCACAAGCTCATGATTCTGGACGGGCTGGTGGTCGAGACCGGCTCGGGAAACCATACCATCCACGCCTCCTTGGCCAACTTCGAGAATATCCACTATATCAATAGGAAAAAAACGGTTCTAGGCTACGTTTTCGCTTTCCGCTACATGTGGGGCTCGCCGTTGGCCCAGGACGTGCCCAGGCCGGGGGAGGAGCCGCTGCTTCCCAGCGACGAGGAGTTGGAGCGCGAGGCTCTGAAGGAAGCCTCGCCTTGGCGGCCTTGGCCCTCCTTCCCGAGGCCGCGGGACGGGATCAAGGCCAGGACCTTCGCCTTCAACGGCGTCGAAAGCCCGATCTACTCCCACCGCCCCGACGAGCCGGTGGAAAGGCTCTTCGTCTCTCATATCGACGCGGCCCAAAAATCCGTGAGGGTTTCCATCTACGAGCTCAACCAGCCCGGTGTACTCGAGGCCCTGCGCCGGGCCCGCGAGCGAGGAATTAAGATCGAGATAGTCGCGGACTACTCGCACGTCTATACCTCGGGGATGGACCACACGGGCAAGCCCCGCATGCCCAGCCCCGAGATTCTGGCCTTGATCAAGGAAAAGTTCGACATCTTGGTGTTGAAGGGAGAGAACAACGGGATTCAGCACACCAAAATCCTCCTCGTGGACGCGGAGGAGTCGAGCCTGACCGAGGAAGAGGGAAGCAACGGCCTCGCCATCTTCGGCTCCTACAATCTGACTCCTCAGAGCGAGAATGAGCATTTCGAGAACGTCGTGCTCTTGGCCCAGCCCCATTCGACCGCGCGCCTGGCCGGCTATTTCCGCTACATGCGGGGCCTGGCCAAGCCCGTGGACATGGACAAGCTCCAAAAGGTGCTGGACCGCGGGGCTCTGAAGGCGGGTTTGGAGCACTTCGCGCAGAAACTGCAGTCTTTTGGCCGGGATATGCTCAACAGACTCCCCCATTCCCTCCGCCCCGACTTGCGCGAAGGACTAATCTCAAAAATACCGCCCTTCCCCGAGGACGACCTTAAACCCGTCGAATTCCGGGGCGAGCGCTTCAGCCAGGTTTACGTCTCTCCCCGGGGAGGGATTGAGAAGACTCTTCTTAGCGTCACCCGGCTCGCCCAAGAATCCCTGGATGTCGCGATGTTCGCGTATTACTCGGAGCCCCTGGCCAAGGCATTGGCCGCGGCGCAAAAACGCGGAGTGGTGGTCCGGGTTATTCTGGACGCCGGCCAGGCCAAGCTCGCCAAGATCGAGGGCGTGCCCGTGGCTAAATGGATGAAGGAGAACAATATCCAGGTGCGCCTCATCAACGGCCCCGATCCCAACGGGGACCCCATGTTCCAAAAACAGCACAACAAGATCCTGGTCGCGGACAAGTCCTTGGTCATCACCGGCTCGGCCAACGCCTCGGTCCCGGCCGACCTGCACAACTTCGACGTCATCGCGCTTCTTCCCAGCGATCCCGCCGACCCAAGCGGCTACGCGGCGGGCTACCTCGACATGCTCGACCGGCTCTTCACGTTGGGCCGGACCACCTTCCCCGACCCCGGGCTCGCGGCGGCCGGGCTCGATCTCGCTCGAAACCTGGCCGCGCGCGCTTTGGCGGCCCTGAGGAATTAATCCCATGAACCTATTGTTATGGGTATTGCTGATCTTACGCCTGGGTTCCACTGCCTGGGCACAAGCAACGGGGCCTACGGCCCCGGCGCAAGAAGCGACTTCCAAACAAATTTTCACCGAACGCTCCCATGACTTCGAACAGCTCGCCGCCGACTACTGGGAAACGAGGATGCGCCTCGATCCCCTGCTGGCGACTTTCGTCAGCCACCCGCGCTACCATGACAAGCTCGAGGACATCGGCCCGGAGGGGCGGAAAGCCAAGCGCCAGGCGTTCCAGGATATCCTGGAACGCCTCAAAGACATAGACCGCGAGCGGCTCTCGGAAAGCGAGAAACTCAGCTGGGACATCTTGAAGCTCGAGATCGAGCGCCGCCTCCAGGAGGCCCGCCACAAGTTCTATCAGTGGGACGTGGACCACATGGACGGCCCGCAGACCTGGATCGCGACCGTGGTGGAGGTGGCCCAGCCCATGAGAACCTCCTCCGACGCCGAGGCCATGCTCTCCCGCATGGCCGAGATTCCCCTTTACTTCTCCAGGCATATCGAGAATCTGAGGGAAGGCCTGCGGGAAGGGCGCGTCGCGGCCCGGGTTCCGGTGGACAAGACCGTCGCCCAGTTGGAATCCATCCTGAAGACCCCGGCCGACCAGAGCCCCTACGCCGCGGCCGGGCGCAGGCTCCCCTTGGTCCTCAAGGGCAAGTACTTGGCCAAGATCGCGGCGGCGGTAAGGGAGAAGGTCTATCCCGCCTACGCGGAATACCTGGACTTCCTCAAGAACGAATACCGCTCCAGGGCTCGGACCGAGGGTATCGGCCTCTCCAGCCTGCCGGGAGGAGAGGCGGCCTATCGCTTCAAAATACTTTACCATACCACTCTCGCCAAAACCCCGGAGGAGCTTCATGAGACGGGCCGGGCCGAGCTCAAGTCCATCCGGGCGGAGATGGAGGCCATCGCGACCCGCATGGGCCATGACGGGGGCCTGGCATCCTTCCTGGAGGCGGTGCGCCGCGATCCGCGCAACTTCTTCAAGACCCGGGAGGAAATCCTAGAGACGGCCAAGACCTTGGTTTCGAGCGCCACGGCGAGGCTCCCCCAATATTTCGGGCTCCTGCCGCGCACTCCCCTCGTGGTCAAGCCGATCGAGGATTACAAGGAGAAAAACGACGTCGCCGCGCGCTATTTCCAGCCTCCGGATGACCTCTCTCGCCCGGGAATCTATTACATCAACACTTACGAGCCCGAGACTCGGCCTCGCTTCAGCATGATCAGCCTGGCCGCCCACGAAGGCGTGCCCGGGCACCACCTTCAGCTGACTTTGGCCCAGGAGCAGAGAAGCCTTCCGACCTTCCGGCGCCAGGCGGACTTCACGGCCTTCGTGGAGGGCTGGGCCCTTTACAGCGAGCGTCTCGTCGAGGAGATGGGGCTCTACCCGGACGATCTCTCCAGGGTGGGCATGCTCTCGGACCAGGCCTTGCGCGCCTGCCGCCTGGTCGTGGACACCGGCATCCACTCAATGAATTGGAGCCGCCGCCAAGCCATAGACTTCATGAAGGAGAATACACCCATGTCCGAGGCCGAGATCACGGCCGAGGTGGACCGCTACATCATCTGGCCGGGCCAGGCCCTGGCCTACAAGGTGGGCCAGCGGGAGATTCTGGCCCTGAGGCATGAGTCCGAAGCCCGGCTGGGGCCCAGTTTCGACATCAAGGCCTTCCATGACGCCGTGCTCAAGAACGGTGCTGTGCCCCTCTCGATCCTTCGCCGAACCGTTCTCGGAAACGCTCTTTGATAAGGCCGCTTCCTTCGCTCCTCCTGGCCTGGGTCCTGACCTCCCTTTGGCCCATCATCGGCAAGGCTGGGACCGAGCGCTTCGACCCAATCCTCTTCATACAGGCGGGCACCGCGCTGGGGCTCTTAGCCCTGGCGCCCTGGCTGGGCCGCCGGCGCTGGGAAATGATCCTCTCCAGGGAGCTTAGGTTCTCCTTCTTCATGATGGGCTTCTTCGCGACGGGCATGTCCTCGTTCATCTTCATCACGGCTTTGCGCTACACCTCGCCCTCCAACGCGGCCATCATGGCTCAAGTGGAGGTTCTCTACTCGGCCTTGCTCTGCGCGTGGCTTCTCAAGGAAAGGATCACGCCCGCGCAGGGCCTGGCCAGCCTCATGGTCCTTCTCGGCACGGGGTGCATCATGGTCCAAGACCTGACCAGCCTGCGCTGGAAAGGGGATTTGATGATTCTCCTCAGCCCTTGGATGTTCCAGGTCTCCCACATCTACGCCAAGCGCCTGCCGGCCGACATAGATGCCGTGACGATCACCGCGGGGCGCCTGTTTTACGGCGTCTTGACCTTGGTCCCCCTTTCCCTATGGGCCCTGTCCCGCGGCCCGCGGTGGAGCTGGGAACCCGCGGCCCTGGGAATCCTCGCGGCCCAGGCCCTGGGGCAAAACTGCCTCAACCATCTCTTCTGGTACGGCGCCATCCGGCGCCTGGAACTGGCCAAGGCCACGGCCATCATCCTCTCCTACCCGGCCCTGACCGTGATTTTCTCCTGGCTCCTTGGGCGCGACAGCCTGGGGATCGTCCAGCTCCTGGGGCTGGGGCTCACTTTGGGCGGAGCCTATTGGATTTCCTGGCTGACCCGCGAAAAACAATTGGTACAATAACGAGGGTATGGAAAAAAAAATCATCCCCTACCGAAAGACCATATTCGTCTGCACCAACAAGCGAGATGATGGGCGCTCGGCCTGCGCCAACCCGGGAAGAGGGGGGGATGAAATCTACGAAGCCCTCAAGCGGGAAGTCAAGAAAGCCGGCCTCAAGGGACAGGTTCGGGTCGTGCGCTCCGGCTGCCTCGACCTTTGCGAGCGCGGACCCAACCTCTTCATCTATCCCTCTGGAGAGTGGCGCTGCTCTGCCTCCATAGAGGACATCCCCGAACTTTTAAAGGAAATGCTATAAACTGGTGCGAACTTGGTGTCAACTGACACCAAATTCAAATGGCGAAAATACTGGTAGTTGACGACGAGGAAGCGATCGTGACGCTGGTGAAGTTCATCCTTGAGAAGGCGGGGCACGATGTGGACTCGGCTTACAACGGGGCCGAGGCCTTGCGCAAGCTGGGCATCACCCCCGACTCCCCTGGGGCTGCCCTTCCCGACTTGATGATCCTGGACGTGATGATGCCGGTGGTGGACGGCTACACGGTGGCCATCACCGTCAAGAACCATGAGCGGACCGGGCGCCTGCCGCTGCTGGTCCTGACGGCCAAGGGCGACACCCGACATCTCTTCGAGGCCATTCCCTCGGTGGCCGGCTTCTTCCAAAAGCCCTTCGAGCCCAAGCACCTGCGCGACTGCGTCGCCTCGGCCCTAACCCGCAAATGACGCAAAGTCCAAAGAAGATACTGATCTTCGAGGACAACCCAAACATCCAGGCGCTACTGAGGATTTTCTTCCAGAAGCGCGGCTATGAGGTGTTCTTCTCGGACGACGGCTCCGACGCGCTGGCCCTGGTTCAAGACCTCAAGCCTTCTCTCGTGCTCATGGACATCATCATGCCCGGAGTGGATGGTCTCGAGGCCCTCAAGGAGCTGAGGGAGGGCGGCGTCGCGATTCCAGTCGTCATTCTGAGCTCCAAGGATTCCGGCGAAGACAAGAAGAGATGCCTGGCCGCCGGGGCCAACGCATACCTCATCAAGCCATTCAATCCCAAGGAATTGGAACAAACCATCAAAACCTTCCTATCGTAATGTCCTCTCTTTGGTCGGAAAGGACTTTCCACAAAATCACCGCCGCCCTTCAAGGACATGTCAGCCTGCAGTTCGTGGTGATGACGAGCGTAACCTTGTTTTGGCTGGCGGCGCTGCTGTCCGCCACCCTCCTCCTTCTTAGAACCTATCACCGCCTGCGCGAAAAATACAGAGAGGGACGTAAAACTCTCTATAGGCCGGGAGTTGAAATGGCAGTTCTGGAGGCCCCCCTTGCCGAGATCGTCCTGGCCCTTCGCCCCAAGCGCTGGGGCGAAGCGGAGATAGTCCAGGAGGTTGTCCTGGATGCGATGCGCCATCTGCTCGGGCCTCCCTTTCATCTGCTGCGTGAGGCGACCTTCGAGCTCCGACTGATGGAAAGAAACCTAAAGGCCCTGCGCTCACGAAGCCGGTTCCACCGGGGGCGGGCCATGAACGCGCTGGGACTCATGCGCTCAAGCCAGGCCATCGTCGGAATTCTCGACATTTTAGAGAACGAGCCCTTGGACATGAAACTGGTCGCGCTGCGGGCGCTGGCCTCGATAGGGGATCCCGCGGTGCTCCCCTACTTCATAAGGATCTCGGACCAACTCTCCCCGGCCATGATGGTGCGGCTGGCCTCGCTCATGCTCGAGTTCGGTCCGCCCGGGCGCAGGAAAATCACGGACCTCATCGGCCGCCACCCCGAGGCCTTCCCTCCGCGGGTGATGCAGGATTTCCTAAAGGAGCTGGCGGCCGACCTGGAAAAACTCTGATGGCGGAAATATTCTCCGACTTCGTCCATTGGCTCGAAATCTGCATCGTCTACTATTTCCTTTTCCTCAACGGCGTTTACATTTTCCTCTCCTTGGTCGCCTTCCGAGACGTCTACGCGCACCTCCTGCGCACCCTTTACAGCAATTACGAGGAGTTGAGCCGCAGTCCTCTCACACCCCCGATCTCCATCGTCGTCCCCGCTCACAACGAGGAGGTGGACATCGCGATCACCGTTAATAACCTGCTCCACCTGGACTACATGCGCTACGAGGTCATCGTGGTCAACGACGGCTCGAACGACAACACTCTCTCGGTACTGGAGAATACCTTCCAGCTCGAGCCGTGTCAGGATAAGCCCGCCGGAGGGCTTGCGACCAAGCCCATTCGCGGCGTCTACAAGAGCCGACGCCACCACCAACTGCTCGTGGTGGACAAGGAAAACGGCGGGAAGGCCGACGCATTGAACGTGGGGCTGGGATTTGCCCGCAATCCTTATTTTTGCTCCATTGATGCCGACGTGATCATGGAACCCGACGCCCTGCAGCGGGTTGTGCAGCCGATACTCGAGTCCCCCAAGCGCGTGATCGCCGTGGGCGGGATCGTGCGGGTGGCCAACGGCTGCCGCATCGAAAAAGGCCGCATCGCCGAGATATCCCTCAGCCAGAACATATTGGTCATTTTCCAGGTCATCGAGTACTTCCGGGCCTTCCTCTGCGGCCGCACGGGCTTTTCGCGCTTCAACGCCTTGATGATCATCTCCGGAGCCTTCGGCGTATTCGAGAAGGACCTCGTGATGGCCATCGGGGGCTATCGCAGGGACACGGTGGGCGAGGACATGGACCTGGTTACCCAACTGCACGCCCACATGCGCCGAACCGGGGATTCCAACTACCAGATTCGCTTCATCCCGGATCCCGTGTGCTGGACCGAGGTGCCTACCTCCATGAGTGTCCTGGCAAGGCAGAGGCGGCGTTGGCAGAAAGGCCTGCTCGAGGTGCTGGGAAAGAACGGCCAGATGTTCTTCAACCCACGCTATGGAGCGGTCGGCCTTTTCGCCTACCCGTTTCTCTACCTCTTTGAGGGCTGGGGCCTGATCTTGGAATGTCTGGGCTACCCCCTGATCCTGGCCCGGTGGCTCACGGGCTCGATCCAGACCGATTTCATGCTCGCCTTCCTGGCCGCCACCTTCCTGTGCGGCACGACCCTCTCGCTCACCGGACTCCTCCTCGGAGAAATGACGCCCCGCCGCTACCCCAAGACCTCCCAATGGACCCTTTTGGCCTTCTTCGCGCTTTTTGAAAACCTGGGATACAGACAATTCACCTCATTGCTGCGCATGTGGGGGATGGCGGACCACTTGAGGGGCGCCGGGGGGTGGGGCCGAATGGAGAGGCAGGGCTTCTTCATCAAGCGCTCCCAGCGAAAGGAGGCGCATACATGAAGCTCAACATACTTCCCGAGGAGCTTCTGTGCGGGCCGCCTCCGCGGCCGCGCGCATGAAACCGCGGCGGTTCTTCGCCGTCCTCTTCCTGCTGCTCGTCGCCGTCACGCTCCGGCGGCGGCTCAAGACCCCCCCCTCCGACCCGGAGTTGGGCTCTCCCAACGCTGAGTTGGAGGCTCTTTTCCCCGACCTCATGCCCCAGCAAGTCGCCATCCTTCTCCTCAATTCCACCCAGCAGGCCCTGCCGGTCAAGCGGAGCCTCGAGAGCGTGGGCGTACCCTTCACGGTAACCCGCGACCTGAAGACGGCTCTGCGCCACCGCCTCGTCTTCGTTCCTGGCAATGACCGACCCGTCCGCCTAGAGGAAGCGGACCAGGTCCGCCTCAAGGAGTTCGCCTCCAGGGGAGGCATTTTGATTCTCCAGACTCCGCTCGAGCATCCTTGGCCGGAACTGACCGGGCTGAAGGCGCTTTCGCCCAAGCGAACGCGGCGCCGGATGGCCTTCCTCGTCAAGGAGGATCCGGGATTCGTCTACCTTGACGAGCCGGAGGAAAGAGAAATCCCCCTGGCTGCCCCGGGAACTCGCGAGGGGATTTGGACGGTCGGGCTCCTGCCACAGGGAAAAACCAAGGTGCTGGCCGTCTTTCCCGACACCGGGGAAACCGCGATGCTCCGCCGCGACATCGGCGCCGGCGCGGTCTACACTTTGGGAGCGGACCTGCGCGACCTGGTGGTGAGGCCCCAGATCCGCAGGCATTTCGAGGCCCACCAGGGCCGCGGAGGCTTCGAGCCCGCGGCGGACGTCTGGGCTCTTATCCTCCGGGCCTGGTACGAGCGCTACACCCCCTCTTGGATCAGGGCCCGGCCCGCGCCGGCCCCTTATTCCGGCTGGCTCCTGCTCACCCATAACCTGGGTGAAGGCGCGTCTCTCGAGGCCGCCGAGGCCGTCGCGGCCGTGGAAAAGGCCAGGGGCGCGCGCGCCACGTTTTTCGTCCGGACCCAATACGCGAGCAGCGCCTCGGGCCTTCCCTTCGATTCACGGCTGTTGGGCGCTTTGCGGCGCCTGCGGAGCGCGGGCCACGAGCTGGCCAGCTCCGGCGTCTCGGCCAGCCCCGACTTCGAGGGGCTTCCCATGGGCTCGGGAGACGAAACGATGAACGCCTACGCCCCGGAAACGGACAGTCGGGGCCGCAGCTGGGGCGCTTCGCTTCTAGGAGAACTTATGGTCAGCAAGTCCTTGCTGGGGCATGCGGCTGGGGCGGCCTCGGTGACGGGCTTCCGAGGCCCGCAAGGGCCCTACCCGAGCCTTTTGGACCTGGCGCTCAAGCGCGCCGGCTACCGCTACGACTCCAGCTTCTCGTCCGCCGATTGCCTGACTCACTTCCCGTTTAGACTGATGAAGCGCCGCGGCATGGCGCGCGAAAGCGGGATCACGGAATGGCCCGTGGCCGCGGAGGGCGGGACTTCCCAGCGCGTCCTCGCGATTTTCCGCAAGATCGCGGCCAACGAAGGCGCCGCGGTCTGGAGCCTGACGCCGCGCCACAGCCGAGCCGACGCTGGCCTTTTGCGAGAGGTCCTCGACAAGGCTACCGCCTCTCTCAAGCCCGAGAGCCTCGCCGAGGCTTGGCGCTACGACTCCCTGCGCCGGGGCTCGCGCTTCTGGCTCGAGCGCGGCGGGAGCGCCGGAAAGTGGACCTTCCACCTTGGGCTTGCTCGCCCCGAGGCTGGGCTCTCCTTCGAGCTCGGGTCGCGGATCAAGTCCTGCGTCTCTCTTTCCAAGGGGGCGCGCTTGGCTTGCCGCGGCTCGGATTTGACGGTGGCCGACCCGGGTGGAGCCGTGAACCTTTCGGCCAGGCTCGAGCTCGAGTAGTCAATCCCCGCGACAGGCGCGGGCCGCTTTCACGTGACTCGCGCCGTTCCATTTATGGTAGGATACGCTCGAAATTGCCTCGCCCAGGAGATATATATGCGCTCAAGAACGCTCATGTTTCTAGTCTGCATCGCCGCCGGAGCCTCCAAACCGAACGCTCGCGCCTCCCAAACGGATCTCTCGGCAATGCGCCAGCTGATATCCAGCTCGCCGCTGACGTTCGCTCCCCAATCCTCGGCCGCCGGCAAGCCCGCGCCGTTAAGGATGCCGGGCGCGCTTCTGAGCGCGTCGTCGCTGGTGGACGGTCAGGGCCTCTCCGTGGCCGCCGTCGGCCAATACCAATGGATTCAAACGCAGACGTACGGAGAAGTCAAAGCGCGATTCGACGCCGCTGAGACCGGTTCCATGCCCAACGCCTACCATCAGAAGTCGTCGGACGCTTCGGTCGATGTTGACATGCATGTGGTCGGCCTGCCCATAAACGCCCGCCACAACCACGTCCATAGCGTGAACTACCCGGGAGACGGCGCGTTGGAGGGCTATTCATGGCTCTCGCTGCGCAACACCGGCGGCGGGCTCATGGTTCGAGTCAACCAACGCACGAAGCTTTATTATGAGGGCTTCAATTTCGACTGGAGCGTGAATTACGAAGCGGAAGCCGTCTTCAAGCAAGGCTCGTGGAAAGAGTATCAAGCCGGAAAGACCGTCGTCATCGAGCTGACCGAGGCCGGCCAAAAGGCCCTGGACAAGGCGCGTCGGCAAGAGCAGATCGACGTCATGGCCCATATAGAATCCAAAATCAAACGGGACCTGGCCTCCGTCGGCGTTCGCTTCGACGGTTGGACGGTCACGATCGCATCCCAAGGCCCGATGCGCCTGACAGGAAGCAAGAAACGCCTCTTCATGACGATTCCTCCCGCCGTTATTCGGCTGGAAGCCGTGCTCGACGCGCGAGGAAATTAAGCCGCAGCAGCGCGGCGCCCCGCGGGGCGCCGCGTCATTATTCGAGTTTTATGTCCGCTCCCGAGCCGCAAGCCCTGGAAGAGAAGATACGCATCCTCGAGCAGAGATTCCTGCAGTCCGCCGAGGAGCTCAAGGATCTTCGCCTCAAGCTCCTCCATGAAACCCAGGAGGAGCTGGCGGAGATACGCGATGAGTGGCACGGGGTCCACTATAAATGGTGGGTCGTCGCCCTTTCGGGGGTCCTCGCCCTGTTCGTCCTGTCCTACTGCCTCTACACCCAACTCGGCTGGGCCGCCGACCACCGGCACCTTCCCAGCGGCTCGGATTGGCTCCTGCAGCACCTGCCCGTGCTCAACGTGCTCCCCATGCTCTCCTGGGGCTGGCTCGGCCTGCACATTTTCGCCGGCGGGGCGGCGATCGCGTACTATCCCCGACGAATGCCGTTCCTGCTGTTTCTTCTGAGCGTCTTCATCACCGTGCGCAGCCTATTCATTTTCCTCTCCCCTATCGGCCCCCCCTCCGGCATGATGGACATGGGCCAGAGGGACTACCTTTTCTCCCACCTCATGGGGACCTGGACCTTTCAGAACGAGTTCGTCTTCTCTGGCCACACCTCGATTCCCTTTCTGTTCTTCCTCTTCTTCGAGACCCCGATCCTCAAGGGCGTCCTCCTCCTCGGCTCGATCGCCATGGGAGTCTGCGTCCTCCTCTCCCACAACCATTACAGCGTGGACGTCCTCGGGGCCTACTTCGTCTCCTACTCCATCTACGTCCTGAGCGGGAAGCTCTACTACGGCTACATCCGCCCCCTTTTCCAGCTCAAGCCCTCCCGCGTCCCTTAAAACATCTGACACCAAAACGTAACATCTTCCTTATAAAATCGTTAGCTGTTACATGGAATTTTCGGACGCCTCGGCGGTCAATGATTTAGAAACGGCCCGGCTGGCCCTGCGCTGGGCGTTGGAGCGCCTACACAAAATCGCCGAGGAAACCGCCGCCCTCAAGAAGGATAAGGCGGAGGGCCAAAGGCAAATCCAAG
Organism: Elusimicrobiota bacterium; assembly: GCA_016218575.1. NCBI lineage: Bacteria > Pseudomonadati > Elusimicrobiota > Elusimicrobiota bacterium. Next base: position 78,935 of record JACRDN010000017.1, on the reverse strand, counting down.
CCCTCTCCGGGGAGCTCGCGCAGAAGGAAGACACCCTCAAGCGCTGGAAGAAGACGATTCAAACCTGGGAGGATTCCGTCCAAGACCACCAGGACATGGAGGAGCGCCTGCGCCAGGAGTTGACCCGGGAACTCTTGGAGAAAGAGGACTTCCTCATCAAGGAACAGCGGCGCCAGCTCGAGCTCGAGGTAGAGGCCTACCAAAGGAAGCTCCTGGAAAAAGAGAGCGAAATGGGGGCGCTTCGCCGAGAAATCCTGGAGGCGGGAAAGGCCGCCCGGGTCCAAGGCGAGCAGGAACTACAGAGCGCCCTCAAACAGCAGGAAAGGATTTTCGAGGAAAGCCAGGAATCGCTCCAGGCCAGGCTTGAGATACAGGCCCAGGCCTTGAGGCGCCGCGAGGAGGAGCTTGCGGTCAGCGAGCAGAAGCTCGCGGATCTCATAAAGTCCAGGGAGGCCGAGCTTCACCGGCGCTACGAAGCGCGGCAATGGGAAGCCCGTCAGGAAGAGGTTCGGGAGCAGGCGCTCAAGGAGCTGGAAGGCGAGCGAGAGGCGGCCCGCGCCGGACTCGAGGCCAAGCGGAGAAGCCTCGAGGAGGAATTTTCAAAAAAATGGGCGGAAAGAGAGGCGCAGCTCGCGCAGAGCCACGAGCAGGGACTCAAGGCCGTACGCGTGAAGGTCTTTCAAGATCTAGAGCACGAGAGGAAATCCCTCCAGGCCCTGTACGCCCGTCAACAAGAGGAGCTCTCCCAAAACTCGGCCCGGAGGGAGGCCCAGCTGCGCGGCCAAATTGCCGCGGAGCAGGCCCAATGGATCCGGGGCTCCGAGGAGCGCGCCCAGGCCCTGCGCCAGGAGCTGGCCCAGCAAAGCCTCCAGGAATCCGCAGCCCGCCAAGCCCACTACGACCGCAAATGGGCCGAGGAAAATCAGAAGATCCAGGAACGAGCCCGCGCCGAGGAACACCAAAGGCAGGAGGAGTGGGAAAAGCGGCTTTCCGCGGAAACAGCCGCTGCGCGGGCCGCGGCCGGCGAGGAAAGAGCCGCGACCCAGGCCCATTTTCTAGAGATGGAGACTCGGCTTGAGTCCGCGTTCCTCGATAGGGAGAAGAACCTGCGCGCCGAATATTTTTCCCGTGAGGCCCAACTCAAGGAGGATCTCGCGCGCGATGAGGCGCAATTCCGCCGGGAGCAGGAGGAGGCTCTCTCGCGCGAGAAAGAGGCTCTTTACGCACGGGCCCAGACCTTGGAAGCATCGCTTCAGGAGAAATTCACACGCGACCAGTCGGATCTGGCCCGGCAAACCTCCGAAAGGGAGCGGGAAATCTCGAGACGACAGGAGGCTTGGCTTGAGTCCGAGCGCCGGCGCCTGGAGGAGGCTTGGCAGCAGAGGTGCCGCGAGCTCGAGGAGGATTGGCGCAAACGCCAAGAGGGGCTCGAAACCGCCCGCCGCCAAAGCGAGCTTGAATTCAAGAAGGCCGTGGACCAGAGGATGGGAGAGTTGGCCTCCTTCGAGAGCAAGTTCCAGGAGGCCTGGATCAAGAAGGAAGCTGAGCTTCAGGAAGCCTTGAGCCAGCGCCAGGCGCAGTGGCTGGCCTCCCAGAGAGCCCTCCTTGACAAGGAAAGGCTCGAATGGGAGCAAGGCAAGGAGGCCGGCCTGCAAACCAAGCGCAGGGAGCTAGAGCTCGGCTTCCAGGCCCGCGAGAAATTGCTCGAGGACTCGATGCGCGCCAGACAGAAGGACGCCGAGGCCGCCCTGATGCAGAAGGAAAGGAACCTCATCCTGGCCTACGACGAGCAGATCTTCAAGGCCCGAAGCGAGCTCGACGGGGCCTGCCGGGAGCGAGAGCAGTCCTTGGAGCTCAAGCACTTGGAGCTGGAGAAGAAGCTCGCCGACGAGTGGCTGGCCAAGGAAAACTCCTGGAACGCCCGGAAATCCGAGCTCTTGGAGCGGGAGCTCAACTCCCTGCGCCGCCAGATGGACGAGCGAAAGGAAAGGCTCGAGGCGGAGTTCGACCAGAAGAACCGGGAGCTCCAGGCCTCCATCGCGGGCGAGCGCGACTCCCTGCGCGCGCAATTCGAGAAGCGCGCCAAGGACTTGGAAAAGCTCTACCGGGAGAAATTCTCCCAACTCGAAGCCGAGCGCGGCAGGGCCAGCACGTGGCTGACGCAGAAGGAGGAGGAACTGGCCCAGCGCTTCCAGAAGCTCGAGCGGGATCTCCGCAACGAATTGAACCTCTCCAAGAAGGACTACGCCTCCCAATACGAGGAGAAATTCAAGCGCCTGGCCGAGGAGCGAGTGGCCCTACAGAAGGAGTACGAGAACAAGCTCCGCGAGCTGGACCGGCGTGGGCGCAACCCCGACCAGCCCAAGAGCCTGGATTAGCCGTCCAAGGGCAGCATCGGCACCCGGCGCGGGATCAAGGCCCCGCGGACCTTGGGTGCGGCACCCGGGGCGGGAAGGGGCTCCAGGGCGATCTCCATCACGTCGCCAAGCTTCTCCAAGGAGACTATATGCATGCCCTCCCGAACATCCTCGGGAATCTCCTCCCGCGCTTCCAAGCGATTCCCTTCGGGATGGATCAATATCGTCATCCCAGCGCGCTGGGCGGCCAGGGCCTTCTCCCGGATTCCCCCGATCATGAGGTAGCTGCCGTCCATGCCCAATTCTCCCGTGATGGCCACGCCCCGGCGCACCGGCCTGCCGGTGGCAGCGCTCACCATGGCCATGAGCGTGGCCATTCCGGCCGAGGGGCCGTCGGTGTGGCGTGACGGGATGTCGGTCACGTCGAACACCTTCTCCTTGAATATCCGGGGGTCCACTCCCAGGGTCGCGGCATACGTCCTCAAGTACGTGTAGGCGTTCTGCACCGAGCTCCGGGACAGTTGGCCCATCTCGTCGCGCGATAAAAATCCCGGATCTTTAGGCCCGCGCTCGAGCAAGGTGACCTTCACGTTGAAGACGGTCCCAACACCCGTGCCGCCATACACCGCCAACCCGGTGGCCAAGCCCACGCCGTTGGAGGCCAGCTCGCGCGATTTCTTCAGGAGTCCCGGGAAAGAAGCGACGTCCTCCGCGGGAATTTCCCCCGGAGGGGGCGCTTCCCCCAAATCCATGCGCAGGCCGACCTCGCGCAGAATATCCTCGAGAAGCCGGCTCAACTGGCGCACGCCCGCCTCGAAGGTGTAATTCCTGATGATCTCCAGAACGGCTCCCTCGGAAAATCCCACCTGCTCAGGCGACAGCCCCACGGCGGCCAAGGCCTTGGGAATGACGCTGTAAAAGGCGATTTGCAGTTTTTCCCGATCAGAGTAAGCGCCCAGGCGGACAATCTTCAAGCGGTCGCGCAGGGCGGCGGGCAGACGCGAGGGATCGTTGGCCGTGACGATGAAGGTCACCCGGGATAGGTCGAAGGGAGTGCCCAGATAGGAGTCCACGAATTGATGGTTCTGCTCCGGATCGAGCAGGTTCAATAGGAAGGCCCAGACCTCGGGCGGGGCGCTGTCTATCTCGTCCAGGTGAATCACCGGATTGTTCACCCCGGAACGGCGCACGGCCTCCATGATCTTGCCCATCTTGGAACCCACCCATACGGCTTCTGCCCCTCCCAAATCGGACTTGCCCAGATGCCCCAAGACGGCGAGGGAGATGAATTGATAGGGCCGGTCCAAAGCCTCAGCGATGGCGCGGACAAAAGTCGTCTTCCCGGTCCCGGGCGGCCCGGCCAGGGCCAGAACCTTCCCGCCCTGGAGGAAATCCGTGCGCAGGAACTGAGCCACCACGCCGAAGATGAACCGCTTGACCTTGGCCAAGCCCCAGTGGCTTTTGTCCAAGATTTCCCGAGCGCGTTGGAGGCTCGAATCCCCCTTCGCCGTCTCATGCCACGGCAAGCTCAACAAAACCCGCAGAAAATCGCTGGAGGAGCGCGCGGTCTCGGAGTAATAGCCGGACTCCAGCGCCCGGCGCACGATAGCCCAGTGGTACTCCGCAAGGCGCCTAGCATCGGCGGGGAGACCGGCCGCCTTGATGTCGGCGAGCAGTTGCTCGGCCTCGGAGGGGCCGTCCTTGCCCAACTCCCCGCGCAGGAGCTCGATTTGGCGCTGCAGTTCATCGCGACGCTCGTTCCACTCCCGCCTTTTGGCGACGTTTGCCGCCACGCGGGCCCGGGCCAACTTCTGCGTAATGACATTCAGGATCATTTCCAACTGCTCTTTGATGGAACTACTCTGAAAAAGAGTGCGCCGCCATGATATTTCGGTTCCCGGCACGTTTGATCCGCCCACGAGGTCGCGGCCGACAAAGGGCCGCAGATGCTGTGCCAGCGCCGCCACGCTTTCTTCGGCATTGCTATCCTTCAGCAATATCCAAAGATCTTTCTTGGGGTCGAATCCAGGATCGGCCTTCATCAGGTCAAGGACCTGGCTGCGAATCGCGCCCAATAAATCCTCGACCTCGCTGACTGCGTCCGCGCCACGCTGGGGCAGGGGCTGAAAAAAGGCCTCGAGGCCTCCCTGGTCGCCCCGTTGGGCGGAGTGTGCCAGGATCCTTTCACCGCCCTGAACCACCACGGTCAAAGGCCCGTCGCCGGACTCAGGACCGCGCACACCCACGACGCGAGCCAAGACGCCGAAAACAGATGGCTCGTTCATCGTCGCGCCCGAACCGAGCTCGCCCGGATAGTCGGCCGCCACGATCAAAAAGTCTCCCATTTTGAGCCGGCGCAAGGCCGGCGCATCAAGCTCGGCGTTTTCCGTAAGCTCCCTGGTTTCTTCCAAGAAAAGAGGGTCCTTCAATTTGATGATGGGGAGCACCGGCTCCTCATCCGTGGATAATGCGTCAACCCTCGGCGGCTCAAAATTCTCTATTTTCGGCCGGGCCGGGGCGGACGACTTCGCCGCCATGGGCGCACTCTCGGACGCGGCGGATTTCTTCCCACCGCGCTTTCTCAGCCAAGACTGGACCCGCGGATGTTGGGAAATCACCGCGGCGGCGGCGCCGAGGGCCGCCACGGTCATGAAAATCGGGGCCAGCCAGTCTCCCGGCGCAGAGGCCTGGGCGCCCGCGCCCGCGGCCCACGCGGAGGCGGGCGCCATGGTCAGACCCGCGGTCAGCGCCGCGCGCCGGGCCCACGAACTCGCGCGGCGGGAGCCGGCGGAAGCCGTCAGGGACGCAACCGCGCCCGCGGGGGGAGTCGCCGCCGCCACCGCGGGCGCTGCCGCGCGCTTGGAAACGCGATCAAAGAAAGCGCTAGGAGCGGCCAGAGCCTGTTTGACGCGCGCCATGGGACCCGACGCTTGCCTTGAAGCGTCAGGACTCGCGGCCGCCCGCGGAAGCGCCGCCGGCGCCAAAAATCTAGACAAAACCGGAAGACGGCGGGCCACATCTCTAGCGGGAGAAGCCATTTCCACGGGCCTTGCCGGCGGCATCTCGGCCAACGAGGTCTTGACGGCCTCGGCCAAAGCGGGGGCGGGAAGCCCGGAAACGGCCACGGCAAGGGACAAGACGAAGGCGAGAGATTTGGGCGAATTTCTCTCCTGTGACAGCATGACTACAGTATAAAGACAAAGGCTCCGGCCTTCATGAGCCATAAGGTCCCGGAATGGGGGCTTTATGGCCTAGGAAAATAAATAGGACTTCGGATGGGCATGGCCTGGGCCCAAAGGCCCAGGGCCGGGGTTATCCACAAAAACTTCCCGGGAAGTTTTTGTGGATAACTGTTATACTCAGCCCGTGGCGCCTTCCCAGGAATAGGCATGGGTTCCTCCCTCAAGGTCTCCATCTTGATTCCCGCCTACAACGAGGAGTCTTCCATCCTGGAGGTTCTAGAGCAGGTGCGGGCCCAGGCCATTGCGGGAGTCGAGTTCGAGGTCATCGTGGTGGACGACGGCTCCAAGGACAAGACTTTGGATAGGCTGCGCTCCCGGCCCACCCTCTACGACAAGCTCGTGTGCCTGCCCCAGAACGGCGGCAAGGGAGCCGCGCTCAAGGCGGGGCTTTCTCATGCCACGGGAGAGTACGTCCTGTTCCAGGACGCCGATCTGGAATACGATCCCGCGGAGTACGCCAACCTCATCCGGCCCGTCAGGAAATTCAAGGCCGATCTGGTGCTGGGCAGCCGGATCATCGCGCCGCGCTACCTGCGCATCCACTATTTCTGGAACAGGCTCGGCAACCACTTGATCACGCTATGCTTCAATCTCCTCTTCAACAAGACCTTCACCGACATATACACCTGCTATTTGATGTACCGCCGGGAGCTGATCCGGCCGGAGGACCTGCGCTGCACGGGCTTCGACCAGCAGGCCGAGATCCTGGCTCGTCTCATGAAGGCAGGGAATGCTTTCTACGAGGTGCCCATCTCCTACCACGGCCGGACTTACGAGGAAGGAAAAAAGATCCGGCCCTACCACGCCCTGCCCGTGTTGTGGGCCATCTTCAAGTGCCGGTTCCTTCGCTGAAAGCCCCGAACTCGTAGGGACCCGTCGCGAACCACCGGCGCCGCCGGGAAATTCCCGTGGGGCGGAGGCGAAGGGGCCTCCCACGGGTTGTCCCCCGCCGGGTTTCCTTCACGACGGCACAGCTCGGACACCAAGATGCCGCGCTTCATGCCTTCCAGTATGACGCGTATCTTCTCCTCGGCCGCGAACTTCTTACGCGCCTGGCGCTTAACGCCCTTCACAAACACTGCGGCATCCTGCTGCGGATTCCCCTTCTTGTTCATAAGCCTCCATTTTGCCTAGGCCCTGGTCCTAATCCTTGGGGGCTGATGGGCCCAATATTCCCGCCTCGTTCAAGATTATAATGATGAAGTGAACAATAGGATGCTCGGCGCCGCGACTGCCCTATCGGTCATTCCAAGCGCATGGATGACTCCAGTCCATGCGGAGCCGAGGAAAGCGGCCGTCCTGCATCCCTTGCCTGTCGCTCTGAGCCTCGTCCACCTGCCGACTCTTCTGCCGACCACGCGCCTCTCCTTGAGGCTACCGGCGCAGAACCCGGTCGTGAACAAGATTGACCTGGATCGCTTTTTCGACATCCTAGCGCCCCAAGACTCCGGCGGGGCCGTAGAACTAACCAAGGAGCCAAGGTTGGAAAATCCGGTACTAATGCCGAAGCCGAGTCTACCTCCATCTAAACTAGTTCTGGCCGAACTTAGAGCCATGGAAGCCCAGTCTCTGCTCAGGCCCGGGCAAATTATAACTGGAGGAATTGTCGAACAAATCGCTCAAAACTTAAATGTAGAGACAAAGATGGTCGAGGCGACCTTTGACGAGTTAGTCAAGCAAAACGGCTTGGTTCGCCTAAGCGAGGATCGCAAGCTCCTCTATATAAGCTTGCCGCGACTGCGAGAGGAGCAGGGCTGGCGTCCCCTTAGAGAGTACGAGGCGGCGCTATGGAAAGCCCTTGCGCTCCTCAATGAAAAGCCGTCTATGGAGAATCGCGCGCAAGCCGCGGTCTTATTACATAAGGGCTGGATATTTCTGCACACATGGGGTCAAACGAACCAGGATCCCAATTTCAACAATTGGGCCAAGGAAACACAACTCTTCACTCAAGTGGCTCTGCTGGAGCTTCTTAGGGAAATACTTGTTCAAAATGGAGAGAACCATCTGCTTGATAGGATTAAAAACGTCCAATACGGCCCCGAGGGAATCAAGCCCGAAGCCCTTGAGGACAGCAAATTTCGCGCCCAACTCCTGCCAGTCGTGCGCAAAATCGAGTTTCATGTTCCGGAAGCCCTGGAAATGCTCGAGGATTTCTTGGGCGTCCCCCCGGCTCCCAGACAGCCGTCAACCATCATTGCCGATGAGCTGAAGATTCTCGACGCTATTGGGAAACTCCATCCGGGACAGGAAATCGACGCCGACATGCGGAAATTGCTGGGTTTGGCCTTGAAACGGACAGGAATGGAAGCTTCGGAGCGGTCGGTCCTGGAAGCCTTGCGGCAGCCGGCGCTGAGCGATAAAGCAGCTCCGGTCTCCGGTGACGTGTTCATCTATACCATCATTGGAGAGAACCGTTATGCCAAAAGTCCCATCTCGTCGCTCCGAGAGGCCACCCGCCTCTCGGCGGAAGGACTCGCGGATTTCCACGAAGGCTCCTGGAACGCCCTGGCCGCCGCCGCCTGCAAATTGGCGCAAGCCATAGACTTATACAAGAAAGGGCTTGGGATAATTGCCGACATGACCGGGAAACTTCATCCGCAATATTTAGACCTCTGCCGTATCCGCGATGTCTATCTGCTCAGCCTGAACAGCCTTCTGTCCTTGTATGAGAAATCCTTGATCCTCGCGCGACAAAAAGGCCCGCGGACCATGGCCGAGGAAAGCAGCCGGGCCTTGGAGCGCCTGCGAAAAGACAATCCCGGAGGCCTTTACTTCGCGCTGGATCGCCAGCCCCAAGGGCTGGAGGAGCCCTTGGAGATTTTGCTCCTGGCCCTGCTGGACAAGCTGGATTCCAACGGGCTTCTCTCTGAAACAGATTCGACCACCGAGACTATGGTTCGGTTGAGGCGGACTTTACGGGAATCGACGCCTGGGCCTCATCGTTTAAAAATTCCCGCGACCATCTCCCCCTCTCCCATATTGACGTTGTTAAACATTCACTCACCTTCATTTAGGGACGTTATGAAGGATGCGCTAAGGCTCAACGCCTTAGGCTGGCACATAAGAGACCTCTACCTTATGGGCGCCTTCAGTCTGCTTGAGGAAGTGGATCAAATTCGACAAGCACTCGAAACAATATTGATCTATCATCACGCACTCCTGATAAAGGAGCTGCGAGACGACCTGACCGCAGTCTACTCCAGCCTAAGAAATCCCTACTGGCCCCTGCGCGGCGAGTCAGAGGCGGTTATATCCCCCCTTGAATAAATTCGGGAGGTCCTAAAATAATCTAGGACACCTGCCGTCTTCGATCTGGGCCGAAAGTCCCATCGCCGAACGGCTCTTTTTTGGGACAATTTCCCCTGCGTCATCAATGGAGCCATCCAAAATGAAACAGCTCGCCGCCATGCTTTCCTGCGCCTTGTCATCCCTTCCCTCACCGGCCTGGAGCGCTACTTTCAAGGCCGCGTCCGAACCTCGGCTCATAGGGATTTCCCTCGCCTCGGGCGAGGCGGCGGAACTTGCGGCCTTTGCGCCGGCCCTAACCCCGCACGCCGCCTTGGCGGCCCGCTTTGCGGTCATGAAAAAGGCCCCACCCCAGGCCGGGAAACGGCTCTACGGCTTTGCGAGCGTCCTCGCCCATACGGCCTTCTCCAATATGGACGCGCAAAGGCAGTCGCTTGTATTCGACCAAGGCGAGATCCGGAAGACCCCCAGCATCTCTCTCGAGACCGGCGGGCAGACCTCTTTGCCGCGCCTCCAAGAATTATTCTCGGCCTGGGTCAATGTGGCCGGAGCCCAATCCCTCGAAGAGAGTCATTCGGCGGTCGCGAGGCTCCATCAAGATCAGGATCTGGTCGCCGCCTCGCGGGCGCTCGAAAACGAGGACGCGGTCGCGGCCTCGCTCTCGGGCTCTAGACTCTCCGAGGTGCTGGCACTTCTCTCCCCCGGCGAAGCCCCGTCGGCTGTCCTGAAGCGCCTCTCAGACCAACTTCGCGGCGCGGGGAAGTCCGAAGCCGCCGCCCGGGCCGCGGTAAAGCGCCTGCAAGAACTTTTCATGACAGTGAATTTCGCCGAGACCGCGCCCATGCGGCTCCTTTCGACTCCCGGCATCGGCTACAGCGACAGCGAGGTCGGGAAGCTCTCCAAGCAGACCATCGCGAACATGTACGCCGGGATCCCACTGGGTTACCGGCTGAGGATATTGGGGCCGTACGTTCAGCTTCCCAACGGGACGACCGACGAGCGCGCCCTATTCTGCATCGTCAAGAACTCCGGCCCGGCCGTTCAAAAGCTCATGCAGCTTCTTTCCAAGGAGGTCAGGTCCCGCTCCATACGGGAGGGCTTGGCCGAGACCCAAGACAACCTGGGCGGGCCCATCGCCTTTGAGGAAAGGGACCGGATGACGCGGGAGGCTTTCGGCCGGGGCATCGAGGAGCTTTTCAAGTGGATGAGCCCCGAGCCAGTGGCCTCGGCCACTCTCGGGGTGGTTCATAAGGCCGTTTACAAGGACCCGGGCACCGGCGAGGAGGTCTCGCTCGCCGTCAAGTTCCTGAGGCCCGGGATCGAGGAGGCCCTGGAGGAGGAGATACGGATACTCTACGACTCTATGTCCAATGATTTCGGAAGAGCCTCGATCAGAATGCTCGAGAGGACCTTCACGGCCCAGTTGAGCTTCGTGGCCGAGGCCCGAGGCATCATGGAATACGCCCCGGGCTATATCCTTCCGGAGAAGGGCCTCGACGCGGTGCGCCTGCCGGAGAGCTTCCCCAAGCAAGGCGTGTCCGAGAAAGTCCTGGCCACCGTATGGATCGAGGGAACTCCCCTCAGCCGCTTCGCAAGTAAAAACATCGAGGACTGGGAAAAGGCCCTCGGCCTTCTCATCGAGCAGTACCGGGTTTGGTTCGATCGGGCCTTGGTCGGGGACGGTAAAATGCACGGAGATCCCCACGGGGGCAACGATCAGTTCGACCTCCCCTCCGGAAAGCTCACCTTGATGGACTTCGGAAGCTTCGGCCAGCTCACCCCGGCCCAGCAGGACGGCTTCTTCGATTTTCTGCTCGCCCTCAAGACGAGCAACGCCGGCGCGGCGGTAGAGGCGCTGGCCCTCCTGCAGGATGAAGGGCCGCTCCCGGATAAGGTTAAAGAGCCGCTCGTGCGCGCCATGGCCCAAAAGATGAAGTCAAATAGAAAAAGCAGCTTCGACGAGCGCATGGAGGACGCCCTGGCCGTGGGGATGGGGGTGCTCGACATTCCCAGCGTGGCCTACCTGTTCCATAGGGGTGTCCGCATGTTCCGCTCCGAGATCCGCAGGGCCCAGGCCACGATCAAGGAGCTGGGCGGGCGCGGGCGCAAGGCCAGCTTCGCCGCGCAATTCATGGGAATGGACGTGGCCGAGGACGTTGAGCTCGGGGTGATGACCCGCCGCATAGCCGCAGGCAGCCGGGTCAAGGCGGCCGCTAGGAAGGCTAGAAAGAGTACTTGAGCTCGGCGTAAATCCGATCTTTGGAATCGAATTGCCCGAGGGGCTCGGTCCGGGAGCCCTCGAAAACGTCCATCCCTAAAGTCGCGCGCCAATGCCCTCCCCAAGAGTAATGGAGCTTAGGCCTCAGCATCATGTCCTTGCGCTTGAGGTTGGAGACGAATAGGAGTTCCGGCTCCAGGCTGTCGTCGAAAAGCCCCGTTTTCAGCCAGAGGGAAGCCCCGAAACGCGCGGGCTCCTCATGGAACAACGCCGGCCCGTAGTTGAAGACCTTCCTGTGGAGGACCTGCAAGTTGACGTCGAAGGCCTGCCAGGGGGAGGCGTTTCCCCCTAAGACGGCTTCAAGAGCGTCCCGGCGCACCAAGCCGGAGGCCACCGAAGGGTCCAGCGCCGAAAAGTATTTGCCGTGGTAATACACGGCCTCTCCCCTGTAGACGACACCGCCCCTCTCCTTGGAAAAAGTCGCCCCCGTCAAGGGGAGGCGGTGATGGAGGGGGATGGCGACAAGCGGGGAGGGAGCTCCCTCCCGGGAGAGGACCAAAGACTTATCCCAGGCATAGAGTTGGAACAAACTCAAATCCCACCCCTCGGCCAAAACGGACAGGCGACCCCCTATTTCGCTGTTCTTAAATCCGTCCTTGGGCTTTTGCTCGGCGGCAAGCTCGATCGGCCTGCCTTGGACCGAGGGAAGCACGGGAGCGAATTCCGCCCCCTGGGGCGGGAAATGGTTGAATGCGAGGATGGGAATCCATACCCATTCCAAGTGCGTGGCGCCCTTGGAGGCCTCCCCCTGGACAGCCCACTGCGGCACGCGTATAAGCCCGAAGTCTTGGAGAAGGAACTCCCTCATGTCCCTGGCGTTGACCACATCGGCCGCGAAAATTCCCACGGTCTCTCCCCACACGATCTGCTGCTTGCCGATCCGGGCATCCCAGTTCCCCTCAGAAAAGTCCAGATAGCCCTCCCAAAGCCCTCCCTCCAGGCGCAGATCGCGGCGAACATCCCGCGCGTAAGGGCCTCTCCAATCGTAAACTGAATCGTAAAAGGCCTTGAGGCTGGCCTTATAGGAAAAGCTCTTGGCCAGATCCCCCGATACCGCCAGATAAAGAAGATTCTGGCTTTGGCTCCAATCCCGAGGCCGGGCGACCCGATAAGCCGTCTTGTTCTTGACATATCCGCCGAGGCGCAGCCATTGCCGCGACCAGCGCGTGGCCAGCCGCGGCGCGGCCCTGGGCTGGAGAGGCGGACGGGGGTGGGAAGCTTTCTTGCGGCGGACCGCCGCGGCGCGGGCCTTCCGTCCCGGCCCAGAACTTTTGCGCGGCCGAGCCCAGGCAAGGCCCAGAGAACCCGTCCATATAAGCAAGGCCGCGAGCGCGGCAGCCCGCCGCAAGGGGAGCATCGTGTGGGCTTTCAATATTTCAGCTTCTTGAGGTAAGACTTCGTGAAATACTTCTCCGGCAAATCCGCCGGATCCATCTCCACGTAGTCCACGATGGACCTCTGCCCCTTGACCACAGCGTCCCTCATGACCAGCCTCGAGGGCCTCAATCGTCCGGCCAACGGGGCATACCGCTCGTAGGAGCAGATCTTAAGCAGCCGGCCGGAGCTCGCGTAAAACTCGGCTTTCGCGGGATGGAAATCCTTCCGGCCGACCCAGTAGACCACCTTGGCGTAGGTCACGGCGTCGTTCTTTGCCGACAGTTCAAGGACATAGCGCTTGCCCTCCTGGCGCAATAGCTTGGCCTCATAGTCCCCCGAGAAATTGGCCCGGGTCAAATCCCCGTTGGCCACGTCCCCAATCAGCCTCTGCTGCAAAGACAGCCTGACTGGCTGGGAAAGGCTTGGAAGGAAAGACCAGACCTCCCTGTAGGCCTGGAGAAACGCGCCGCCCCTCTCGTTGGCTGGCTCAAGGGTCCTGACCACCGCCCGCTCGCGCCCTTTGACCATGACCTCGTACCGAGCCGTCCGCCGGCTCTTGTCCGGCTTGACGCTCACGACGTCCACGATCCCGGTGTAGTCAATCTGCGGGTTGCGGACCTCGTCGGCCCTGGCCACGATCTCCGCGGGAGTCGGCCCCGCCCCCCGAGATGGGCTGGCCAGAGCGAATCCCGCGGCAAGGACCAGCCACGCTCTAAACATTGTGCCTCAAAGCCTCCGCGATTTCCAATCGCGAAGATTTCCAGGCCGGGTACACAGAGGAAACGAGGCAGGTGCTCATGGCCTGGACAAAGGCGAAGGCGAACGCCCTTGGAACCACCGGAAAGCGGGCGATCCATTCCACCGTCATGGACGGGGGCACCCCCATGGGCACCCCGACCTGTGAAAGCAAGCGCGCCAGCCCGTAGCCCAGGCCCAATCCAACCGCGGATCCCAAAAGCCCCAAGATAAGCCCCTCCGCGATGAAGAGAAGCAACACCTCCTTGGTCTTCATCCCCAACGCCATGATGGTTCCGACCTCGCCGATCCGCTCCAAAGCCGCCATGTTCATCGTGTTGAAGACGCTCAAGATCACCACGACCATGATGATAATTTTAAGGACCAGGAACAGCCTGTCGTAAAAATTCACGAGTTTGCCCACGAAGTCCGCGTCGTCAAGCTCATACCAGGCCTTGACCTCCAAACCGTCGCCGGACAGCGCCTGCCGCAGCCGGACGACGGCGGCGGGGGCTTGGCCTGTGTCTTGCAGGAAAACCGTGAACCTCTGGATCCCCTCACTGCGCAGGAGCCCTTGGGCTGTCCTAATGGGAATGCGCAGAGCCCTATCATCGTAGGCCTTGGTCCCGCTTCGAAAAACTCCAACCACTTTCAAATCCAAGCCGTTAAGCCCCCCGCCGGGGGTGTTGGCGAGCAAAGCCAGCGAATCGCCCTCCTTGGCGTGCAGCGCCTTGGCCAGCCCTTCCCCGATGATCGCCTCGTAGCCTTCGGAGCCCGCCAGGTCTCGGCCTTTGATGACTTTCAACAACGGGCTGATCTCCTTGCGAGGATCGACTCCCTGAGCCAAGCAGGGCATGCTGGTCTCGGCCACGCTCAGCAGTCCGAAAAACTCGAGCCGCGGAGCGACCTGGAGCACGCCCGGCAAGCCCGATATCCGCTTGCCCACGCCTTCCGGGTCCGGGATCATGTAGGAGAATGGATCGATGGAGCCCTTCTCCGAGAAACCCTCGGCGTACACCTGAATATGCCCCAGGAAAGCCCGGATATAACTTTCCTGGAGCTCTTGGATGGCGCCGCGGATAAAGCCGGCGGTCACGATGAGGGAGGCGCAGCCGGCGGCGATGGCGCATACCGTCACCGAGGTCCGGGCCCGGTTTCTAAGGACGTTTTTCAGGGCCAGCCCCCAATCCATCGCTACCATATCTCCCCATCGGCGAGCTTGACGACCCTGTCGGCCTGTGCCACGATCTTTGGATCGTGAGTCGAGAAAATGAAGGTCGTGCCCAACCTCCGGTTGATGCCCTTCATAAGGGCCACGATCTCGATTCCGGTTGCTTGATCCAGGTTGGCCGTGGGCTCGTCGGCCAGCACTAGGACGGGGGCGGCCGCCAGGGCCCGGGCCACCGCCACCCTCTGGCGCTGCCCGCCGCTCATCTGGGAGGGCTTGTGGGCGGCCAGGGCCTCAAGCCCAACCTCCCTCAAGGCGGTTAAAGCCTTCGAGCGCTTTTCGCGGAGGCTCAACGGCAAGCGGCGCAAGGGGAACTCCACGTTCTCCACGGCACTCAGGGCCGGCAGGAGGTTGAAGGCCTGGAAAACGTAGCCGAGATGCCGGCCTCTCAGCTCGGCCATTTCATCCGAGGATCTGACGGTAGCCTCCGCCCCGTTGATCACCACCCGGCCCGAGCTCGGCCGCTCGATGCAGCCCAGGATGTTCAGCAAGGTCGTTTTTCCGCTCCCGGAGGGGCCCACCAAGGCCAAGAATTCTCCTCTCTCGACCTTTAGATTGATTTTTTTCAGAGCCCGGATGGACGAGCCGCCCAGGGCGAAGGTTTTTGAGACATCCTCGAGAATGGCGGCCATTAGAACGGGCCGAGGTCGGCCGCCGGCAAAATGCTCATCTTGGACTCGGAGGAATGCGCGGCCACAAGGGGCCTTAGCGCATCGCTGCCGATAAGAATTCCCCATCGCCTCAGGAGGGAGAACTCCGCGGATTCAATCGTCACCCCGGACACCCGGCTCAAGCGGGGCCTCACGCGCAAGGGAGCTCTGCGCAGTCGCCCTTCCTTAAAAAAGTAGGCGCGGCCAAGGCCTAGCCCCAGGTCCAGGGCCCGGTAGATTGAAACCACGAGAATCGCCGCGATTCTGCCTCCGAAACCATCGCTTTTGCGCGCCTCCAGGCTCAGAAGCGGCTCGCCCGCGCGGCTGATCTCGGCACGGATCCGGGCCGTTTCGTCGCCGTAGGAAACCTCGGCGATCTCCTTGGGATAGCCAAAATAGCGATGCCACGCCCGCAAGGGGATTTCGTGGTTGACTTGAATGTCCGCGAAATGAAGGCCCCAACGGGCCCGATGGAAAACCACCGGAAGGTAGGCCGCTTCCTGGAATCGAGGCAAAGACATCCGCGACCCGACCGAATACCCCCCCAAATAGCGCGCGATGAACACGACCAACAATCCCCGTCCCCAGAAAGGAACGCGCAGCACGCGATACTTGTTCCCGGACACGCGCGAGACCCAGGCCTGCAATTTCTCGGCGTCAACTAAATAAATCAGCATGAGATGGGAAATTAGAAAGTCGTAAGGCGGCTTGGGAGGTTCCTCAGGCACCTTCCGATGCTATAAAAATCTCCCGCCCCATCCCCTGGGCCATAGGGCCTAGAAGCTGGGGATCTTTAAACCCAGTTGCCCTAGGACCTGCGCCCCATGCTTATGTAGGACTTTTGTCAATCGTGTGTTAGGCCTTTAGTCTCATAACAGGCGGAGTGGATTTTTGGAAAATGGCTGCGGTGTTTAAGGAAAATTAGATGCTTCTCACGGCAATCTGACATGGCCTTCCGCGGCAAGGTCTTCTTCATCACGGGAGCTTCCTCGGGAATCGGCAGGGAGATGGCGCTCCAGCTCTCCCGCCAGGGCGCCCTCCTCCTATTGGGAGCGCGAAACCTCAAGGCCCTCGAGGAGCTCAAGTCCGAGATAAACTCCGTCGGCCCTAGCCGCTGCGAGGTCGCGCGTTGCGACGTGACGCGCCGGGAGGAGCTCGAGGCCTGCGTCGCCCAGGGCCTAAAGCTTTTCGGGAGGATAGACACCGTCGTGGCCAACGCGGGCTTCGGGGTGTACGGGAAGTTAGAGGAATGCGACCTGGAGGATTTCCGCAGGCAATTCGACACCAACGTCTTCGGCGTGCTGAGGACGATCTACGCCAGCCTCGACGCGCTCAAGAAAAGCCGCGGGCAGCTCGCCATCATCGGGAGCGTGGGAGGCTACATCGGAAGGCCGGGACTTAGCGCCTATTCCATGAGCAAGTTCTCCCTGCGCGGCCTGGCCCAATCCTTGAGGGAAGAGCTGCGCCCCTGCGGCGTGCGCGTGGCCTTGATTTCCCCGGGCATGGTGGTCAGCGACGTGCGCAAGAACGCGGTCTTGGGCGCGCGAGTGGACAAGGGCCTCAAGTTTCCCGAAACGCAGTTCTTGAGGGTCAAGACCAAGGTCGCGGTGGCGGAGATCCTGGACGCCCTCAGGAAGGGCAAGGAAGAGGCCGTCATCACCCGCCACGGGCGGGTCTTGGCGGGCCTCATGAGGCTCATGCCCGGCCTTACCACCCGCGCCCTGGCCGGCCTTCACCGGAGCCAGGAGAGGAAACTGCTCGGAGCGGAGGACGCAAGAATATGAGAAACGCCATCCTGGAGAATAGCGCGATTGAAGGGTTAAAGACCTTCCAAGAGGCTTACATCACTGGAATCGGGAAATTCCTTCCCAACAAGCCCGTCCATAACCATGAACTTGAGAACTATCTGGGGACCCTCAATTCCCGCGACAGCCGGGTAAGGGACATCGTCTTGAGCCGAAACGGAATCAAGCAGCGGCATTACGCCTTGGACCCCGGGACGGGGCGGCCCACCCACACCAACGCCCAGTTGGCGGCAGCGGCGGGAAAGGCGGCCTTGTCCGAGGCGGGCCTGGGCCAGGAGGAAGTCGAGCTGCTCTGCTGCGCCACCACCGGCCCGGACCAGTTGATCCCGAACCAGGCGGCCATGGTGCAGGCCGAGATGGAACTCCCGACCCTTGAAATCGCGGCCACCTCGGGAGCCTGCTGCGCGGGCGTGACGGCCTTGAAGTACGCTTGGATGGCCGTGCGCGGGGGGCTGCGCCGCAACGCCCTGGTGACGGCCTCCGAGAACGCATCGGCCAGCCTCTGCGCGAACATATTCGCCAAACGCTTCCCGAACCCCGATGCGGATCTCCTGGAACGCAATCCGGCACATAGCTTCGACGGCATATTCCTGCGCTGGATGCTTTCCGACGGGGCGGGCGCTTTCTTGATCCAGGGCCGGCCGGGGCGGGGAGAAGGGCTCTCCTTCAAGATAGAATTCGTGGACCTCTGGTCTTACGCCCATCTTTACGAGCCATGCATGTACTGCGGAGCAATCAAGGACGAGGAGGGGTTCCTGGGATACAAGGGGCATCTGCCCCCCGGCGACGCTGAGGATTTGGCCGAATGCCTGATCCTGCGCCAAGACGCCAAGCTTCTAGACAAATACATCATCAAGACGTTTGGAGAGGCCCTAAGGGACTGCGCCATAAAATACGAGCTCCTGAACCCGCAAATAGACTGGTTTTGCCCCCACGTCTCCTCCTATTACTTCATGGACAAAGTCCTGGCCGAGGCGGCAGCCAGCGGGCTGGATTTCTCGGGCAAGACCTTCACAAACCTGGAGACGACCGGGAACACCGGCTCCGCGGCCATTTTCATCATGTTGGAGGAGCTGGCCGCAAGCGGAAAGCTTAGGCCGGGCCAGAAAATCCTGTGTTTCGTGCCCGAAAGCGCCAGGTTTTCCATGAGCTTCTTCCTTTTGACGGTCGTAGGCCATTAAAATAAAAACGCCCCTCGTCCATGGCGCCCAAGATCGCTTTCGTCTACTATTCGCAAAGCGGCCGAACACGAAAGGCTCTCGAGGCATTCGCTCGAGCCTGGCAGGATGGTTGGGAGGTCCGTTGGCTGCCGATCCGGACCTCGCAAGAATACCCCTTTCCTTGGAAATTCTTCGATTTTCTGGACGTGTTCCCCGCCTGCCTCCTGAAGCAACCGCCTGCCGCGAGCCTTGAGGAGCCCTCTCTGCTGCAAGAGGCCGATCTCGTCGTGCTCGGCTTCCAACCGTGGCACTTGGCCCCGTCTCTGCCCGTCCAAGGCTTCCTCAAAGGACGCGATGGAGGTCTTCTCCGGGGCAAGAGAGTCTTCACCGTGGCGACATGCCGAAAAATGTGGTTCTGCGCTCACCAGACGGTTTTGGGCGAGCTACGCCGCCTGGGGGCCAATCCCATAGGCCATGCCGCCCTTTGTGACAATGCCGCGATCGCGCGCTCCTTTCTCGGCACCTTCCGTTGGCTTTTGACGGGAGAAAAAAAACCTCAGCTTGAATCTCTTGAAGGGATTTCTAGTCACGCCCGGAAAGTGCGCGAAAGCCTGGAATCCGGCCGACTTGGGAATCTGGACCTTTACCGCCTAGGCTGTAGGAGCGCAGCCATCGAGAAGATGGCTCAGCGTTACTACCACTGGCTGGCCGAGTCTTTGGCCGCTTTCGAAAAAGGAACCTTCGCGCGCAGGATAGCTCTTTGGGGCCTTTTCGTGAACATCGCGGCCCTGGCCTTCTTGCTCAGCCTTGTCTCCCCGATTGTCAAAGCCGCAGAGGAATAAGCCGGAACCGGGCCTTAACACCCAGGGCTTTCTCCACGGCCGCGCGGTAAGCCGCGCCCTGGCGTTCGTACTTGAGGGAGAGGGCGGCTTCCCTACCCGGGGCCGCGCGCTCGGTTTTATAATCAACGACCACGACCTCGCCGCCCAGGCGGTAGACCAGGTCCATGACCCCGCGCACGACGGCGCCTTCCTGGGCATAGACGAACGGAATCTCCCTCCCCAGTATCTCGGCCCGGGCCAGTTCCCGGGCGGCGTCGGATCCCATGAAGGCCGACAAAATCCCATGGGCCTCGCGGCCCAAGGCCTTGAAGTGGCGGCCCGGAGACCCGCGGCCGACGGCCAGCGTGGTCTTGGCGACAAGCTCCTCAAGCGGGGGGCCCGAGCCGCGAAAATCCCACTGTTCTAAAACCTTATGGCAGATCCGCCCCAGGAGGGCCGCCGTCCCGATCGCCGGACCGCTGGGCAAAGGGTTCGGCGACGCGTAGCCGGATTCCTCATTGCGCGGGAGCTTCGAGGGGCTCAGCGTCCAGGGCAGGCTCCGAGCTTGGCTGCGCCGGATCTTTCGCTCGGCCCAGGCCGCGGCCCATGAATCGGCGTCCGTCTTGCTTGGGAAGTTGGTCGGAGACAGGCCAGGCGAGAGCATGGCTCGTTCCGGGCTGGATGCCGCGCCGTCCGTCTCAGCCCTGATCCAGCGCACCGGCAAGCCGAGGCTTGGAGCTGGTGCCTCGTCCTCACCGGCCTCTGAAGGCCAGGCCCCGGCCCTGGCCAGGATCTCGGAGAGCGACTTGCCGGAAGGCTTGACCTTGCCCAGGATGAACAGCTTCTCCTTGGCCCGGGTGAGAGCCACGTACAGCAGGCGCAGGGCCTCGTGCTCCTGCCGGATGTCCTCTTGGACCTCGAGCCAGGCCATGGAAGCGTCCGCGGCCTTGAGCTTGGGCAGGCGCAGGCCGACCACGGCGGCACTCCAATCCGTTAGGGAAAGCGCGCGCTTGCTTTGGCCTCCCGGCGCGCCGGAGGCGTTGGCCAGGAACACCACGGGGAACTCCAAGCCCTTGGACTTGTGGATGCTCATGAGGCGCACCGCGTCGAAGGACTCGTCGGCAAGCGGGCTTTCCCCCTCCTTGCGCAAATCATGGACGTGCCGGCCCAAGAGCTCGATGAATTCCCGGAGCGTCATGGCGCGCTCCTCGTTGGCCGAGGAGGCCAGGCGAGATATCTTGAGGAGGTTGGAGACCGTCTGTTGGCCGTGGTAGGCCCTGGAGGCCAGCTCGAGAAGGAAGGTC
Organism: Elusimicrobiota bacterium; assembly: GCA_016218575.1. Classification (NCBI taxonomy): domain Bacteria; kingdom Pseudomonadati; phylum Elusimicrobiota; species Elusimicrobiota bacterium. Next base: position 58,732 of record JACRDN010000017.1, on the reverse strand, counting down.
TTCTCTAGGACCAGGGGCACGAACTCGGACAAGGGCCGGCGGCCGACCTGGCTCCTGAGATCGCGCAGCTGCTTAAACAGCCGGCCCAGGCGCCCGCGGGAGCGCTCGAGGCTGGCGGGAGGGTCCTTGAGGTAGGAGAGCCCCCCCGCTCGAGCGAGCTCGTAGAGCTCCCGGTCCTCAAGCCCTCCCAGCGCGGAGCGCAGGAGCCCGGCCAGGGAGACGCGGTCCTCGGGGTTGTCCAGGACGCGCAGGAGATTCAGGAAATCGCAGATCTCCTGCGTGCCGTAAAAATATTTCTCGAACTCGACGGCGTAGGGGATGTTCTTGCCCTTGAAAACGTCGAGGAGGACCTCGAGGGGTGCTGCGCTGCGCAGAAGTATCGCCACGTCCCTGTACCGGCGCCCGTGCCCGCGGCTCTCCATGATCCAGTCCGCCATCCATTCCGCCTCCCGGCGCTGGACGGCCTCGGCCGCGAGCTCCTTATCCCGTCCATCGGCCGCCGCGACGCAGATCAGCTCCAAGCCCGGGCCGGCGGCGGCCGCCGGCCCGGGCTTCTTGGCCGCGGAAAGCTTCTTGTACGGAGGCTGGAGGCCCGGCTCGTAGCGCATGATGCGCTCGAAAATCGCGTTGACCGGCTCAAGGAGCCCCAGATCGCTGCGGAAGTTGGCCTGCAAATCGCAGGAGAGGGCCATAGGACCGCTTAGGACGCGCTCGGTAAAGCGCTGGTAGGCCGCGATGTCGGCCCCGCGGAAGCGGTAGATGGACTGTTTGGGGTCCCCCACCACGAAGAGCCGGCCCGGGCCCAGCTCCACGTCCTCCCAGCGCCGCGCGGCCCGGCCCTCCGCCTCGGCGAGGAAGAGCAGTATCTCCCCCTGCAGGGGATCGGTGTCCTGGAACTCGTCTATGAGAAGGGCTTTGTAGCGTTTTTTAAGCTCCTCGCGGACCGGGAGGCGGTCGCGTACGAGATCCCGGGCCCAGCGCAGGAGGCCGTCGAAGGAGATAAAGCCTCGCCTGCGGTATTCGCGGCGCAAGGCCGAGGCGAAAGGCTCGACCAAGGCGCAGGCCCGGCGGACCAAAGCCTCCTCCTGGGGGGAAGTCCTCTCCGCGATCTTGCGGGCCCGCTCGTAGAGGGCTTGCCCTGCGTGATCCCAATTCTTGGGCCAGGCGGACTTGCCTAGGGGACGAGAGTCCGGCGGCTTAAGCGCGGCGGGACTCGGGCCGCGGTGGGCCTCGGCCAAGGCCCTCAAGCGCCCGGTCAGATCCCCCAAGGATTCCGCGATCTTGGAGGAGCGATGGGGCAGGGGATTTCGCGACGCCATCCCCGACAAGGCCTCGGCCGCCTCCTCGAGCCAGGCGGCCACCCTTTTCTGGGGCTTGCCGACAAGACTTAAGTCCAGGCCTTCCGAGGACAGCTCCCGGGCGAGAATCTCCAAATCCTCCAGCGAGGCCAGCGCCAATATGTCTAGCCAGGCCTGCGGCCTAGGCGCGGCCTCGCCCAGCTCGCGGTCGAGCCAGCGGGACCATTCCGCCTCGAAGAGCTCGTCGAAGAAGTCCCCCTCGTCCACCGTGAAATCGGGGTCCACCCCCGCCTCCACCGGATAAAGCCTCAGCAAGTGCGCGGCGAAGGAATGAATCGTGCCGATCTGGGCCTTCTCGAGCTCCTCCAGGGCCTTTTGGGCCCAGGCCGGCGCGCCGGCCGCCGCGATCTTGGACAGCTCATCGGCCAGCCGCCACTTGAGCTCGCCCGCCGCTTTCTCCGTGAAAGTGAGGACCACGAGCGAGTCCATGGGCAGGGCCTCCCGATCCGGCCTCCCCTCGAGAAGCGCCAGGATCCGGCCGATGAGAAGCGTGGTCTTTCCCGTGCCGGCTCCCGCCTCCACCACGAGGTTGGAACCGAGGGCCTCGAGGGCCCGGCTCCTGTCGGCCGCGTCCATCGGCAAAGGCCCGCTCATTCTTTCCCCCCGGTCCGGCTTTCGGCCGCATGCGCGCGCCGGCGGGTGGGGCCGTGGCTCTTCCGGCAGAGGGCCGAGAAATCGCAATAGCGGCAATGGCCGAATTCCCCGTCATCGGGCCGGATAGGGAAGCGCCCCTGGGAAATTTCCGCAAGCCTCTCGCGGAGCAGCGCCAGGAAAGAAAGGCGGTCGCGCTCCCACTCACCCCCCTCGTAGACATGTTCGCGCTGGGCCTTGCCCCCCTTGCCGGAGGCCTCCAGCGGGATCAGGCAGGCCGAGATCATCCGCGCCTCGGCCCCGAGCTCGGCCTGGGCGAGCTCGGCGTAAATGGGAAGCTGATACATCTCGCCCTTGGCCACAAGGCCGGCGATCTTGAGCTTGGAGGCAAGGCGCGTCTTGTAATCCACCACCCGGAAGCGACGGCCGGTCTCGTCGAGGTCCAGCCGGTCCACGATCCCGCGCAGGCGAAGCCCGGAAAGGCCCTCGGGCAGCTCCCCCGGGCAAGGGGCCGAGAGGCTTTTCTCGAGCCAGGCTGGACTCAGGCCCGACTCGCGCATTTGCGCCAAATCCCAGGCGATGAAGTCGCTCAGGCGGGACAAAACCCCTCGCTTGACCGAGAGCCAGAGCACCGGGTAGATGCCGAGCTCTTTCCAGCCGTACTCAGAGAAGACCTCCTCCACGACCTTCTCAAGACGGGGAACCCAATCCAGACCTTCCTCAACACGGATATTCTTGTAGAAGCGCTCGAGGGCCCCGTGGTAGATTCTGCCCCGGGCCCAAGCCGCGAATTCCCCCTTCTCCGAGGGAGATTCATCCCGGCCCAGCTCCAGCACACGGTCGGCGAAGAATTGGAAGGGACACCGGGCGAAGCTCTCCAGGGCGCTCGGGGAGATTCCCTTCTCGCGCAGGCTCCTCAAATAGCCCGCGGGCGGGCCCGACAAGCCGTCCCGGGGGCCGAGGCCCCCCCAGGACGAGAGGGGCCCGAGCGACGCGAAGGATTCCCGGAGAAGCTCTCCATCGAAGCCCGCCAGGCCCAAGGCCTCGCAGGGGGGAAGGCCCCCTTCGAGGCCGGCGCGCAGCGAGAATTCCTTGGGAGACAAAAGCTGGGGCTCGCAGGAGCGCAGTTTTTCGGCCGGCTGGCGGGAAATCCTCCGGTTGACGCGCTCGTCCGACAAATCCGCGCCCCGGGCGCGGCACAGCTCGCGCAAGTACAAGGAGGCGATCTCTGCCTTGCCGGCCTCGTCGGAGCGCGGGTACACGGCGTAAAGCCTTTCCCGAGCCGAGGAGACGAGAAGGTGGAACAAGAGTTTCTCCTCCTCGTGCCCGGCCAATTTGCGGGAAATCCAGTAGCCGGCGGGATGGCGCAGGGCGGCCCGGGCGGAGTCGCGCAAGAGGGGATCCTCGATAACCGGACGCGGGAAGAGCTTCTCCTTGAGGCCGATCATGAAGAGGATCTTGAACCCGTCGCCTCGGGCCTCCATGGCGTCGCGCACGCGCACCCCTCGGCAGCCGGGGCTAGAGGCCAAGGAGGCCGCCTTGAGTTTGGCCTCGAGAACTTCTAGGAAATCCGCCCGGCGCGCGGGCAGACCTAGGGAATCGAAGGCCGCCATGGATTCGAGGGCCTGGAGGACCCCGTCCCAGGCCTCGGCCTCGGGGCCTTGGGGCTGGGCGGCAAGCCCCAGGTGCCGCTCGAGGACAGCGCGGGAAGACCGCGCGAGCTCCCCCCAAGACCCGGCCGGCGCGGATAGCTCCCGCCTCAAGCCGGAAAGCCAGGACCAGAGGGCCTCGCGTTCCGGGCGGAGCTTCTCCGAGTCCTCGGGCAAGGGCCCGGTGAGCTTGCCTTCCCATTGCAGCCAGCCGGAGCGAATCCCGAGGCGCCCGACAAGCTCCCTCCAGCGTCCGGGGGTTCTCGGCCCCGAGCCCCGGGGGGACTGGAAATAAGGAGAGCAGAACAGATCCTCGACCATGGGGGCCGGGAAATCCCGCTCCGCCAAGACGAGCAGATTCAAGGCCTTCTTGGCGATGGGATGGCGCAGGAGAGGCTCGCCGGGATCCCAATCGTAGGGGATGGCGTTCTCGCCGAAAACCTCCATGATCTGAATGCGATAGGGGGCCAAGGTCCGGGCGGCCACGCCTATGTCCTCGTAGCGGTAGCCCTCGTTCTCCACCAGGCGCAGGATTTCCTTGGCGCAGGCCCAGACCTCGTCGCGGGCCCCGGAAGCGTTGATGACCTGTAGTGCCGGGCCTTCCGTTTGGCCCGGTGAGAGGGAGAGCTCTTCTACCTCGTGGCGCAAAAGCTTTTCCTCGAAGAAGGACTGGGCGAATTTGTAGGCGGGACGAGCCCGCTCGTAAGGAAAAAACAGGACGCAGGGATGCGCGGCCGTGACCGCCTCGAAAAATTCGAGCTGGAGCCCGGTCAAGTCGTAGAACCCGTAATACAGGATTTCCTTGAAGCCCGCCAAGTACCGCGAGCCCTCCGCCCGCTCGGCGGCCAGGCGCGTGAGGCCTGAAGAGGCGAGGAGGCCAAGCTCCTCCAATCGCTTTTCATAAGCCTCGGCCAGGCGCAAGAGAGCCCAAAGTCTCTCCTTCTCGGCTGGGGGCAGGCCCAGCTCCCCCGCGAAGTGCTCCGCCAGAGCATGCGCCGAGACCCCGGCGTCCATCAAGTCCTTGAGGCTCGCCCGCAGCACTTTGGCCAGGGCCTTGGGCCGCGCGACTCCCATGAACAGGGCCCCCAGCTCAGGGCGCTGTTCGAGGAGCTGGTCGAGGGTCTTGTCGAGGAAGGCGGAATCGCCGATCCAAGCCTTGGGCGAGGGCTCGCCCTCCTCGAGGAGGCGCTGGGCCAGGCTGAAGAAGGTGTGGAAATGGACGTTGAGAAGGCTTTGCCCCCCTTCCACGGCCGCCAGCCTCTCGAGTCTGCCCACCATCCTCCGCGAGGGCGCTACCACGGCCACCGGCGCCCAAGGGCTCTCGGCCTTGAGGCGGGCGAGCTTCTCGACGAAGGCGCGCTCGAGATGGGGATGGAAAGGGCCGTATTTTACGGTGAGCGCCATGACCTATTTTATTTTATAATGGTGTCGGACTTCTAATTACCATGGGACTCTCCGTCACTCCCCCCTCCGGCTTTCGGGACTGCCTCCCGGACTCCTGCCTGCGCCGCGCCGGGGCCGCGGCCGCGATCTCCAAGGTCTACCGCTCCTTCGGCTTCATGCCCATCGCAACCCCCGCGGTGGAAAGCCTCGAGGTGCTCATGGGCAAGGGCGCGGGGGAGAACGAGAAGCTCATCTTCAAGATCTTGAAGCGCGGGGAGAAGCTCGCCGAGTCCCTGGAAGGAGGCGAGCTCGCCGATCTGGGGCTGCGCTTCGATCTGACCTTGCCCCTGGCCAGGTTCTACAGCCGCTACGCAGGCCAGCTTCCCCGGCCCTTCAAGGCCTTCCAGATCGGGCCGGTCTGGCGCGCCGAAAGGGCCCAGAAGGGACGCTACCGGGAATTCTACCAATGCGACGCCGACATCATCGGCTCGGAGAGTCTCCTCTGCGAGGTCGAGGTCATCCACGCCATTTCAAGCGCCTTCCTGGCCCTTAAAATTCCCCAGCCCGCGGTGATCATCAACGACAGGTCGCTGCTTCACGCGGTCCTGGCCCAGGCCCAGGTGCCCCAAGAAAAGGCGGGACAGGTCTGCGTGCTGTTGGACAAGCTCGACAAGGTCGAGCGGGAGGAGGTCCTGGCGGAACTCGCGCCCCTGGTCGGGGCCGCGCCGGTCCGGACCCTGGAGTCCGCCTTGATGTCGGATCAGCCCGATTTGGACCGGCTCCGCGCGGCCGACGCCGCGGCCTTGGCGCGCCTCCTGGAAATACAAAAAACCCTGGCCGGGCTCCTGGAGCCAGGCTGCGTCAAGATCTCCCCGAGCCTGGCCCGCGGACTCGACTATTACACGGGCACCGTGTTCGAGTTCAGGCTGCCCGGTCTTTCGGGCTCGTTGGGAGGGGGCGGCCGCTACGACCGGCTGACCGAGAAATTCGGCGGCGCGCCGGTGCCGGCCTGTGGGGGAAGTTTAGGCTTTGAGCGCCTCATGCTTCTCCTGGAGGAATCCTCCGAGAGCCAAGCTCCTCCCGGCCCGGACGCCTGCGTGACCGTGTTCTCGAAGGAGCTGCGCTCCCTATCCATCGCGGCCGCGCGGAAGCTGCGCGCCGCGGGCTGGGAAACGGACCTTTACGCCGGAACGGGAAAGCTCAAGGCCCAATTCAAGTACGCCGACGCCCGGCACGCCAAGCTCGCCGTGATCATCGGGCCGGAGGAGGCCGCAGGGGGCCAGGTCAAGGTCAAGGACTTGAAAACCGGCGAGGAGCGCCTCTTAAGCCTGGAGGAACTCAGAAGCCGCGCCGTTGCGGGGGAATAAAGGGAAGCTCGAGCTCCTGGGCCGCCATGCGGGCGACGCGGCCGCGCGGCACCTGGCTTCGGGCCCTGCGGCCCGTCATGGTCGCCAAGTCCCGACCGCGGCCCGAAATGCTGCGGCCTCCGCGGCCCGAGCGGACAGCTAAAATCTCGGAGGCCACGCTCAAGGCCGTCTCCTCGGGGGTCTCGGCGCCGAGGTCGAGGCCGGCCGGGGCGAAAAGAATCCCGGGGCGGGGCAAGACCTCCAGGACCGAAAGCTCCGCCAGGATCTTTCGGGTCCTCCGCGCCGGACCGATAAGCCCCACGTAGGAAGCCGGGCTCTTGAGAGCTCCCTGAAGCGTCTCCAAATCCAGGGCGTAGGAATGGGTCATGACCACGATCGATGTTTCCTCATCGGGAACCGCGGCCCGGCGCATCTGCTCCCAGCCGCCCTCGATCAAGGCGAATCGGCGCGACCCCCACTCCTCGGTTCCGAGACGGCCGGGCCGGGGATCGGCCGCGTACACGCTGAAGCCCAGGCCGGAGAGATGCCGGGAAAGCTTGGCCGCGTCCCGGCCCGAGCCGAAAATCAGGACCTTCCCCATCGGCCGGATGGGGCATAGAAAATCCCGTTCGGTTCCCCCCGACGACGCGCTTTCCACCAGCTCCGGGCTCGTCTCCCGGTAGCATTCCCTAACGCTCGGATGGTTGGGGCTGTAAAGAACCCTTTGCCCGACGCGCCCGCCCTCCACGCGCAAGACGCAGACCAAGCCCTGGTCGCGCAGGATAATCTCTCGGATCCTGCGCAAAGGCTCGAGAAGTTTAAAGTTGATGGGCTCAAAGAACACCTCCAGGCGCCCCGGAGCCCCGAGCCCGAAGCCGAGTATGGGATCGTCCTCGGCAGTCTCGAAGCTCGATAGGCGGGACCCAGAGCCCGCGAAGAGTTCCTCGCAGGCCCGCCTCCAAGGAGCGCTGAGCTCGAACGCGGGAATAACGCCCGAGCGCTCGGCCGGCCCAGCAACCAGAACGGCCATGGCTCCTGCCCGGCTGTAAACCGAGCCGTCCAAGGAAACCACGGTGGCCAGGGCAGCGGGCCTGGAGTCCCCGACTATGAGGTCCTCCATGATCTCGACAAGCTCCAGGAGTTCCCCCGGACGGATGCTGTTCATGACCGAAGCCTCGAAGCCATGCCCAGTATTTAGCCCTGGAAATTTCAAATTGCAAGGGGTAAAATCTCGTGGGCCGTCCGCGAAAGCCCCTATGGCGATCCCTTCCGAGAGCGAACTGCGCAGCCTCGTGCTCCTCCTGGACGAGGATGACGCCGCGAGCCTCGATCTGGTCTGCCGGCAGATCCTCATGATCGGCGAACCGATCATTCCCTATCTCGAGGAGCTGAGGCTCAAATCGGGCTCAGAGATCGCGGCCAAGGCCGAGAGCCTGGCCCGCCAGGTCCGCTTCAAGAATCTGCGTGAGGCCTTCCTGCGGCTCTCGGTCTCGCCCAAGCCCAGCCTGGAAAAGGGCGCGCTCCTGATCGCCCGCTTCGGCTACCCCGGCCTCGACCCCGCGGTGTACGGCTCATGGTTTGATCGCGTGGCTACGGAGCTCGAGGACTCGCTCCCCACGGACGCGGACGAGGCCGTGGCCTTCCAGCGCCTGAACCTCCATGTCTTCCAGGCCATGGGGTTTGCCGGCAACGAGACCCGGTACTACGACCCCGACAACTCGTACTTAAACCGCGTGATCGAGACTCGAAGGGGCATTCCCATCAGCCTGTCGGTGCTGTACATCCTGTTGGCGCACAGGCTGCGCCTGCCGGTCTACGGGGTGGGCACCCCGGGCCATTTTTTGGTGGCCTTCAACCCCGGCTCCTACACCTGCTATATAGATACATTCCATCACGGCAAACTCCTCGACGTCAACGAGGTGCGCCGGATGCTGGTCAGAAGCGGCTACGAATTCCGCGAGGAATTCCTGAGGCCCTGCCCGACGCGCGAGATCCTCGTGCGCATGATGAGGAACCTCATCTCCGTCTACCAGAAGGAAGGCCTGGTGGACCGGGCCGAGATGCTCTCGACCTTGGTCGAGATAGTGCTCACCAAGAAATCCCCGCGTTAAGCATTCACCGCCGGGATTTATATACAATCGGCTGATGAGTTTCCTTAGTTATCCACGGAACTTCGCGGCGAAGTTTTGTGGATAACTTGCGCATCGCCGACTTCACGGCCGAGCCCCTCGACGCGGCCATGAATGAGCCCTTCGAGATCGCGACCGGGACCAAGACCGAAGTGCGCAACGTCCTGGTCTCGGCCGCTTTGGCCGACGGAACCCGGGGCTACGGCGAGGCGGCCCCGCCCGCCGACTCCAAGCGCGACGGCCAGGCCGCGACCCTGGCGCTATTGCGCAAGCAAAAGGGCTTCTTGGTCGGGAAAAGCCTTTCCGCTTGGCGGCCCCTCCTGCAAGAGCTCGACCATAGGCTGGGGCCCGCGCGAGGCCCCGCCAAGGCCGCCGCGTCCATGGCGCTTCTCGACGCCTGGGCCAGGAGCCGGAGGATTCCCCTGAGGGCCTTGTTCGGCTCCGCGGGGGCGAAGATCTTCTCCGATGTCACGGTGACCATGGGCTCCCCCGCCTCGGCCGAGGCCGCGGCGCGGCGCATCGTGAAAATGGGAGTCCGCACCATCAAGATCAAGGTGGGACGGGACGTGGACGAGGACTTGGAGCGGGTGCTGGCCGTCACAAAAGCCGGCAAGAAACTCCGCCTCATGCTGGACGCCAACTGCGGCTACGAGCCCAAAGAGGCCATCGCCTTGGCGCGCCAGCTCAAGCGCCGGGGAATCATCCCCGTCCTTTACGAACAACCGGCCCAAAGGGACGATTGGCAGGGTCTCTCCGAGGTGCACCGCTTCACCAAGATCCCGGTGGCGGCCGACGAGTCGGTGGCCGGCCGCGCGGACGCGGCCAAAATGGCCAAGCTCCGCTCGGCCCAGGTGGTCAACATCAAGCTCATGAAGTGCGGGCTTCTCGAGGCCTGGGACGTCGCCCTCATCTGCAGGGCCGCGGGCCTGGGGCTCATGATCGGCGGGATGGTCGAGTCGTCTCTGGCCATGACCTGCTCGGCCCATCTGGCGGCCGGGATCGGGAGCTTTGATTTCGTGGATCTGGACACCCCCCTGTGGTTCAAGAAGGATCCCATGCGCGGCCTCAAGATAGCTCGCGGTGGGCTCTATGACCTGTCCCATGTCGAGGCCGGCATCGGGGTGGCGCCTGGGAATCCCCGAAAGCGAAAGAAGGCGCCGCGCCGGCGTTCGAGGCCCTGAAGCCCTACCAGCAGGCGCGGCGCGCTTCTTCTCTTTGTCCGCCCCGAAAGTCCGTGGGACGGCGCAGGTCAGGGAACTTTGGTCATGTCCTGGGCGCTGGCCTTGCATCCGTGGACGCGAGGCATCCGGCCGTTGGGCGTGAGCTCACAAGGCGGAACCCGACATTGTTCCAGCGGTCGCCCGGGCCGTCGTTGTTGCGGTTGGCGGACCGCAGGTTCCTGGCGTCGTTGCTCCAGGACCCGCCACGGATGACGCGGTTCGAGCCTGTATTGCTCCCCGACCTAGATTCGCATAACTCTCCAAGCGAACGCCTGAAATTGAGCGTGTCCGCATGTTCGGCATGGCCCAAGCGGCTCCTAAGAGACGAAACCAAATCCTCCTCCAGTTCGCCGCTGGTAAGGCTTTTGGTCCCCGCGCGCAACGCGCTTATCAATCTCCGCTTGTTTGACCCATCCAGACGGACAAGCCGCGGCCAGATTCGCAAGCCCAGAAAGGGAATGCCCTCAGAGACCGGGGCATGGACGGTCGCCTCTGATTTGATGCTGAGCTTGAGGTCATTGCCCACAAATTCCTGAATGCTCTGGCGCCCCTCGCTCAGGAACCGCTTCGAATCCGCGAACAGCAGGAAATCGTCCATATAACGCAGGTAGCCAGGTACGCGAAGCTTTTCCTTTATAAAATGGTCGAGAGACGCAAGATAAAAGTTCGCAAAATGCTGGCTCGTCAGATTCCCTATTGGAAGCCCCTTGCCCGGCGCCGAGCCTGGCGCGCCATGGTCGATGATGCGGCTGGTCAGCTCAAGAAGCTTGGCATCCTTGACCAAACGCCTCAAACCGATTTTCAAGACTTCATGGTCCGCCGTCTCGAAGAATTTGCGGATATCGAGCTTGAGGAATCGGCCGAAGCGCCGACCGAAGGCCTGAGCCCTCCGCGCGGCCGCGTGAGAACCCTTGCCTAGACGGCAGGCGTAGCTATCGAAGATCGCGACACGCTCAAAAAGAGGTTCCAGAACCGCGCAGAGGGAGTGATGCGCCACCCGATCCCTGAAATCCGCGGCCGAGATCGTCCTGGGCTTGGGGTCGGATATGTAGAAGGTCCTGTAGGGCCTTGGCCTATAACTGCCGTCCAATATCTCCCGCTGAAGCTTCAGAACCTCGCGCTCCATGCCAAAGACAAACTCCGCCGCTGAATGAGATGAACCCTTGCCGCGAGCGGCGCGCCTGACCGCCGCGCAAAGCGAATGAAAGTCCGCCACGCGCCCGAAGAGATGGCCCTCTCGTTTCATGGGAGATTGCGGCTGCGCATCCAACCGCCCAACATCCGTCCCGCTTCATCAATGTGGCGCGAAACATGCTCGAAGCCGCGGCGGTCGAGATAGCGTTCTTCATGGCTGACCCTCAGGAGGACCCTGAGCTTCTCCAGCGCGATGCTAGCTTGCGATAATGCCGCTGTCTTATCCTTGCTGTAGCGCGCCTCGATGATTTTCTCTAGGATGTCGAGCGTCAGATTATCGATGCGCGAAGAAATGGTGAAGCGGACGCGCTTGGGGAATTTTTCGGTACGCAAGAGGATATCCTTGAGGGTCTTCTCCCAATGGATGAAAAGCGGTAAATCGACAGAAGCCACGAAGGATTACCCCCCCCCCCCCCCGATTTTCGACGAGGTTTTCTACCTCGCTGCCGGCTGCCGCAGCGCCCAGCTTTGCCAGCACGGCCAGCATCTCCTCGCCCCATCTCTGCGATTTCGCCTCGCCGATTCCATTGATCTCGCGCAATTGCGCGAGCGACACCGGCCGTTTCATTGCCAACTCGGCCAGTTCGCGGTTGTTGAGGATAAGGTAAGGCGGCATGCCTTCGCGCTTGGCCGTGCGGCCTCGCCACAGCCGCATCTCATCGTAGATTCGCTGTCCCGCGGGGTCGAGTTCACCGCGCCAATCCTTGCGCGGCGCCTCTGACGAGGCGCGCAGGTTCTCCGCCACCTCGCGGTAACGCACAACCAAGATCAACGTCGGAGCTCTCTCATGGACAATGAAATGCTCCGTCGCCTCGATCACATCCTTGCCCAACTGGAACTCGTCCAGGCCGCTTTCATCGAACCTGCCAGTTCCTGAATTTAGGCGCAGCGTAAATACCTTAAGCTTCATTTTCCTCTCCCGTCTTTCTAATTCCACGCCCCGCCGCTCCGCCGCCCAACCGCCCTTTGCGGGCGGTCCTGGCGGCTGCGCAAGGAGTTCACATCTATTCCGGCCAAGCGCCAAGCGTTCAAGGATCCAAAAGTCAACGGATTGACCTCACAAGGCGGAACCCGACATCGTCCCAGCGGCCGCCCGGGCCGCCGAGGTAGCGGTAGGCGGACCGCAGGTAACTGGCGTCGTAGCTCCAGGACCCGCCACGGATGACGCGGAACGAGCCCGTAGGGGAGCCTATGGGATCAATATTCAAAAGCCTGCTTGGCAACAATTTTATGGATAGGCTGATCCCTTGATTCAACCAACCTTTCCAATCCAGCCCGAAGCCTAACTGATAGGGGGCGTAGAAATCCTCCACCCATTCCCAAACATGGCCCAACATGTCGCCCAGACCCTGAGGGGTGAAGTGGTCGGGATGACCCACGGCATGAGTGCGCTTCCCGGAATTTCCGTCGTGCCAGGCGTGCTTATCCAGCAAACCTGACGAAAACCAATAAGACCCTTCGGTTCCCGCCCGAGCCGCGTACTCCCACTCCGATTCGGTGGGAAGCCTGTAGGCATACTGGCTTTGCATCGCGTTGAGGCGCCTGATAAATTCCCGAGCATCTTCCCATGAAACTTGCTCCACGGGATGATCGGCGTTGACTTCCTCTCCATTGAGAATCATGTGGTCGCCATCGGAATGTTGCCTTCCTTTAAAGTACGCCGGGTTGCCGCCCATAACCGCCACCCACTGCCGCTGGGTCACTGGAGTGGCTTGCATTTCAAAGGCTTTAGTGAGCTTCACCGCATGAAGATCCTCGTCAGAAAAGCGGCCATTCTCCGATCCCGGGCTTCCCATCATGAACTCGCCGGGTGCGATCGCGACAAACCGCCCTGCTCTCCCAACTTGGCTCTCGTCAAAGACGTCCTCGGGCTTCAAAGCGGCTTGCAGCGGTGGAGGGACGGCGGGAATTCTCCCTTGCGGCGCATTCTGCCTCGGAATGGAGACCGACACCGCGGCTGGGACGGACTTGGCGGCAAGCGCCGCCTCCAGGGCCCAGCGCATATCCTTGGCGGTGGAAAAGCGGCTCTCCCGATCCAATTTCAAAGCCCTCATGACCGCCTGACTGAAAACCGGATCAATGCCGGGGGCGATGTCATGGGGATCCTCGAAAATGAAAGGCTTGTCGTTAGGGTCCCGTCCCGTCGCCGCGTGGTGCAGCAAGACCCCAGCACTGTAAATGTCCGAACGGCGGTCGGTCTGCTGTTTACCGTGCTGTTCCGGGGAAGCGAACCCCGGGGTTCCCAGGACTATGGTGTCATGAGTCTTGGCAGGGTCCGCGCTGTAGCGGCGGGCCGCGCCAAAATCAACGAGGACCAGGCTTCCATCCTCGCGGAACATGATATTGCTGGGCTTAATATCCCGGTAAACGATGCCCTTGCTATGGATATAGTGCAGAACCTTGAGCAAGGGGATGGCCATTTGAGCCGCCTCGCGCCAACTCATGGGGCCCGCCTCCAAGCGCTTTTCCAAAGTCTCGCCCTGGATGAATTCCTCAACGATATAAAGCCTTCCCTCATGCTCAAAAGATTCCTTCACCCGGGGCAGATTGGGGTGATTTAAACCCTCAAGCAAATCGTATTCGTTTCTAAATTGGCCTTTTTCTTCCTGGGACTGAGCGGAAGAAGGGTTGAGCTCCTTGAGAGCCCAGATGGTGTTGGATGGAACATGGCGAACCCGGTAAACCCGAGCCATGCCTCCTGCGGCGTGAAGAGCCTCGACATCATAACCCCTGGGCAGCGTTCTTCCAGGGCTTAAAGGGGATATATTCCTCGGCGCGGCAACAGGCGCTGCGGCGGGCGCAACCGCCTCCGCGTCCGCCGCGTCAGGAGCCTTGGCGCCGGCATAGGCGGCATGGAGTTTGGCATCGATGGATCCAAGACCCGCCATGGCCAAAACGGTTTGAAAGGCCAAGCGGGCCGGGCGCCCTTGAGCCAGAACATGGAGAACCGGATTCTGCCCTGAAGGCACGACAGAAGCGGGCAAAGCGGCCGCCGGCGTTGCCTGCAAATCGCGCGTCGGGCGCCTCGCCCCCTGAGGCAGCGGCGACCGCCCGTTTACGGCCGAAGACAGGCAAGGCTGCAAGAACAGCCAAACCGCCGGGATAAGGACCCTCATATAAGCAGTTTGCAGGAAGCTTTTAAAAAAAGCCTGGGCCTAATGGGTCGGCCAAAACTGGGCCATTGGTCCTAGTTGACAAATCTCCGGGAATGTGGTAATTTACTTACCGACCGATAGGTTAATAAAAATGGGACGAAAACCAGACTTGAGGGTTCGCGACAGGATTATCGACCAGGCGGAGCACCTCATTCATCTGCGCGGATACCGCGCGACTTCCCTGGACGACATCGCCAAGGCTTGCCGGATGACCAAGGCCAACCTCTTCCATCACTACGGCTCCAAGGAGGAACTGGGGCTAGCCGTGCTCGACGCCAAGATCGCGGACTACCGGCAGCGGCGCATAGAGAACGGCTGCCGGGGACGCGAGCCCGTGGCCGCCGTGGATTGCCTATTTAAGGAAGCCCGCAAGCTTTTCAGCGGCAACGGCTGCAGGGCCGGGTGCTTCGTGGGAAACATCGCCCTCGAGATGAGCGACATCAACGACTCCTTCCGAGAGCGCGCCGGGCTCTTTTTCGAGGAATGGAGCCGCCATTTTGCGCAATGCCTGCGCCTGGCCAAAGCCCGCGGCGAGTTTGAGGCCAGCCTCAACCCGACCGCCTCGGCCGAGGCCATCATCTCGCTTTACGAGGGGGCCATTATGCTCGCCAGGACCAGGCGGGACCCCGGCGTGTTTTCGCGCGTGGGCAAGCTCGCCTGCGCGCTGATCGAGCAGCAAAAGAAAAAGCACGGAGGATAATACCATGGGACCAAAGACACCCTGCGGGTGCTAGACCGACGCAAACCCAGGCGCCGCCTTGAGGCGGCGCCTGGGCCTTCTTATTTATTCATGAAAGATCCTCGCAAGACTTTTTTTACGGCTATCGGGATACTGGCTCTTCTGGCGGTGGCTTGGCGGGCGCAGCGCGCCTCGACTCTCCCCCCGATCTCGCCCGGGGCGCAAGCCCCGGCCTTCGCGCTCCCTCTTCTGGGCGGCGGGATGATTCCCCTGTCCCGACTGCGGGGCAAGGTCGTGCTTTTGACCTTCTGGGCCACCTGGTGCGATTCCTGCCGGGAAGAAATGCCTCTCCTAGAGGCTTTGCATCGACGCTACCTCCCCAAGGGGTTCACCGTGGCCGCCGCGTCCATGGATCGGGAAGGCCGTGCGGTGATGGGCTTTGTGGCTCAGTCCAACCTCAGTTTTCCGGTCCTGCTGTCGGATGAAAAGACCGCAAAAGCCTACCAAGTCTTGGGCCTGCCCACGAGCTACCTGATAGACCGCAAGGGGCGCATCGCGCGCCGCTACGTCGGGGCTTTTGATCCTATGACTCTCGAAAATGATATTATCAGACAATTGGATAATTAGCGCACACTTCCAGGAGACTCGAATGAAATTTTCCATACTGCTGGCGGCCCTCGCGATATTCTTCCCTTCCTGGGCCCCGGCCGCGCCGTCGCGGGCCGAGGTCGAGAAGGTCATCTCCGACAATCCCGACATCGTCCTAGGGGTGCTGCGCAGCCATAAGAAGGAGTTCCTCGAGATCGTGGCTCAAGCGGCCCAGGAGGAGCAGGTCCGCCGGCAGAAAGAGGAGGAGGAAGCCGAGAAAAGGGAGTTCGAGGAGTCCTTCAAGAACCCGAAGAAGCCGGAAATCGGCAAGGCCGCCCATGTCCGCGGGAGCAAAAAGGCCAAGTACACCCTCGTGGAATACTCCGATTTCCAGTGCCCCTTCTGCGGCCGGGGCTTCAAGAACGTGGAGACTTTGCGCGAAAAATACGGCTCCAAGATGCGAGTCGTCTTCAAGCAACTGCCGCTGGCCATGCATCCCGAGGCCATGCTCGCCGCACAGCACATGGAGGCCGTAGCCCTGCAATCCCCGGACAAGGCCTGGGAGTTCCACGACAAGCTCTTCCAAAACCAGGACAAGCTCGGCGGGCCTTTCTACGAGGAAACCGCCAAGGCCATGGGCTTGGACGTCGAGAAGCTGCGCCAGGACGCCAAGAGCCAGGCGGTCAAGGACCGCATCGAGGCCGATGTGCAGGAAGCCAAGAAATTCGGTTTCACCGGCACCCCGGGCTATCTTTTGAACGGCGTCCCTGTCCGAGGGGCCTATCCGGTCGAGCATTTCGATGAGATCATCAAGAAGCTCGAGGGCAAGCCCTAGAAAGCCGCGCCGCCCGGTCTAATCGAGGAAAAAATTAGGAACATTTCCTCCCCATGAAATTCTTATCACTACTCAGCTTCGGCTTTCTGCTCGGCCTGCGCCATTCCACGGACCCCGACCACGTGGTGGCCGTCTCGACTTTGGTGGCCAGAAACAGGGACAAGGGAACGGCCTGGGTTCTCGGAGCCTTCTGGGGCCTGGGGCACATGCTCACCGTCCTCTCGGCCGGGGCCGTGATCATCGCCTTCAAGGCCCGCTCCCAGGCAGGCGCCGAGCGCGTTCTCGAGTCGGCAGTAGGGATCATGCTGACGGGGCTCGGGCTTCTCAACATGGCGGGCTACCGGCTAAGCTCTTTGGGGGTCAAGACCCACAGCCATCCCCACGACCACGAGGACCCCGAGCACAGCCATCAATTCATGGAAATTTCGAGTCCAGGCCCGCACCCCGAAAGGCACTCCCATCTCCACGAGCCGGGCTGGCTCAAGGCCTGGGCGGGAGCGGGGAAAAATGCCGCCTGGCGCTCGGCCTTGGTCGGGCTCATGCACGGCCTAGCCGGCAGCGCGGCCGTGGCCCTCCTGGCCTTGGCCGCCATCGCCTCGCCTACATGGGCCTTTCTTTATCTCGTGGTCTTTAGCCTTGGGACCTTGATCGGGATGCTGCTCTTAAGCGCCCTCATGGAGCTTTCCCTATTCCACCTGGCCCGCTGGTGGAACGCGGCCCAAACGAGCCTCTGCTTTGCCACGGGACTGCTGAGCTTCCTCCTCGGGCTCTACACCCTCTACCGGAACGCCCGTTGATCCATGCCGGAGCTGCCCGAGATCGAAACCGTCCGCAGGATTCTCGAGGAACGCATCAAGGGCAAGACGGTCGCGTCCTACGCCGTGGGCCGGCCCACCTTCTACCGCCCGCCTCCGGCGGCCGCGCTCCAGGGCCTCGTTGGCAGGACCGTGGAAGCGGTGGAGAGGCGCGGCAAGTACCTCCTCCTCAAGCTGTCGGGCGGGAAAACCCTTTCCCTCCACTTGGGAATGTCCGGACGACTGGTCCTGGGGGGTGCCGGCCCCCATCTTCGCTTTCGGCTGGCGGTGGGCGAGCATATGGTCAATTTCCACGACGCCAGACGCTTCGGCCGTGTAGGCTGCTCCCTGCCGGAGCTGGGCCCAGAGCCCTTGAGCGGGGCTTTCGACGCGCGCTACCTGCGCCGAGCCCTCAAGGGCCGCAGAGCTCCGATCAAGGCCCTTCTCATGGACCAGGCCCTGGTCGCCGGCATCGGGAATATTTACGCGACGGAGGCCCTTTACGCGGCCGGCATCCGCCCCATGAAGCCGGGCGGGGCGTTAAGCCTGGCGCGGCTCGAGAGCCTGTGCCGAGCGATCAAGGAAATCCTCTCCCGAGCCGTGGAGCTCGGCGGCAGCACCCTCGAGGACGAGGCCTATCTCAATCCCTTGGGAAATCCCGGCCGGGCCCAGGAAATCGTCTCGGTGTACGGCCGCAAGATCGGGCGTTGCGGGCACGCCCTGAAGGCCACTCGCCGCCCTTTGGCCGGGCGCACCAGCCTCTACTGCCCTGTCTGCCAGCGGTAGACCGGATAGAGGCTCAAGCGCTCGTCCCAGGCCGGGTGCCTCCGGTAGAAAAAATCGAGGCGCTCGGCGGGGCTCTTGGCGAAATCAGGGTCCCGGGCAAGCCTACCCTCGAACTCTCTCTTGAGGGCGGGGTTTTTCTCCAGCATGAGGCGGGCCTCTTTCTCGAGCACGTAGTCGTCCATGTATTCCTTGCGCTCGAAAATAGGGTTGAAGAAGCCCCAGCTGAGAAAAGAGTCCGGGGCCGTGGGCTCCAGGAGATGCAGGACAAGAGCGGCCTTGGGCTGCGAGACGGGGATATAAAGCGAGCCCTCCGGGATTGAGCGCTGCTCGGCCTTCCACTCGCCTTTCACTGAAACCGGCCACCGCCCCTCGAAGCTTTCCTTGGCGAAGTGAACCTCCGGGGCTCGAAACACTTCAACCTGCCCTGGAGGTGGAGATTTTTGTTTTATCGTTCTGTAAGAAATCCCATGGGCCTCCAAAATCGCGGAAATCCATCCGGCATAGGCCGGGGGAACCACGTAGCCTCCTCCGGGAGCCTTCACGGTCAAGGAAGGCTTCAACGCGTCGAAAAGCGGAATTCTCCAGACCTGGGGCTTCTTGGGGTCGTAGATGATCCAGGTCTTGCCGGATATCTCGGAGGGTTTGCGCTCGTACTCGTAGCCCAAAAACTCGATGGTCCGGGAGCTCCCGGTCGGGGCATACTCCAGGACGAGTTCCCGGCCGCGCAACAAGCTCGCCTCTTCATCGGCCTTGCGCGCAGTCGCAAGCCAAGAAGGCCCCTGTCGCCCCGCCAGCTCCAGCAAATCCAGCATCACGTCATAGGTGGCCCTCACCCTCGTCTCATAGTCCTTCCAGGAATGGGTCTCCACCAGGACCCCGATCCGGCCGCGCAGGGCCCAGTAAGCATGGGAGAAGCGCGGGGGCATCACGCTCAAGGCGATCCCGGAGGCCGGATTATCGCCCTCGATGAAGGTCGGATAAAAAGAAAGGGGCTTGTGCCCCTGGGCTGAGAGCATCCGCATGAGCTCGGCGCTGAGCTCCCGCCCGGCCCGGCGCAGGGGCTCGGGGCCGGACAAGGAAGGCTCTATCAGAACCGCGACGTCGTGCTGGAAGTCGGCCCCGTCGGTCACGTGCAGATCCGCGTAGAGGATCGGGTCCCATTCCCCCAAGAGCTTGAGCATGGCCCGCATTTCGGGCGCGTCCGCCTTCATGTAGTCCCGGTTCAAGTTGAGGTTTTCGGCCGTGGTCCGCCAGCCCATTTCCTTGGGGCCGATCTGGTTGGGGCGGTTGTTGGGACCGAAGCGCTCGTGCCCGTCTATGTTGAAAATCGGGACAAAAACCAAGGTGACCTTCCTAAGAATTCTGGGCAAAACCTCCCCATTCAAGAGCCGGCGCAAGAGCAGAAACCCGGCATCCTTGCCGTCTATTTCTCCCGAGTGGATCCCTCCTTGAAATAGCAGGACGGGGCGTTTCCTAGTCCGGTTGGATTTCGGGTCCAGGCGCCCGTCCTCGGAAGCCGCCAAAGCCAGCATGGGCCGGCCCTCGGGGGTGGTGCCGAAGCGCAGGCAGCGGACTTTCTTGGGGTAGTGCTGCTCGAAGCCTCGGCAGAGGCGAACGACTTCCTCGTAGCGGCCGGTCTCCACCCATTGGGTTTGCTCGGCCCGAGTGGACAATCTTTTTTCGGTTGAATGAGCGGGCATGACGGTCAGCAAAGCCAAAGGCGCCAGCTTCAGAACTCTCGAATCCATTCCTCCATCCTGCGGCTCTCCTGGCAGCCCTGCGAGAGGAACAGCCGAATCATGGCGGCGTTGGTGGAGACGGTGCCGCCATGGTACTGCTTGCCTCCCTGCCCTTTCATCATGGCAAATCCATGGCGGTGCAGCCAGCGTCCGAGGCCGCGGCCGCGGAATTCCGGCAGAAGCCCCATGTAAGTGATGCGGCACCAGCCGGTCGCGGGATTGGCTTGGGCGACCACGACCCCGGCGGGCCTGCCGTCCACCAGCCCGACCTGGACCGCGTTCAGGCCTCCGTAGAGCCCCCCCTCGGCAAGGTACGACTTGAGAAGCTGGAGCGGATCGTCCTCAGGCGACCAATCCGGGTCTCCCTGCCCCGCCCGGCCCAGAAGCTCCGCGGCCTGCTCGAGTCTTAACGCGCCGTCCACGCTGGCCGTCGTCCAGGAGAGGGGAGTGCCGACCTCCCCCGGCCATTCCGAAACAGAGAGATGATACTCGACCCTCTCGTTGCTGAACTTGAAGCCTTTGGCTTCAAGTTCAGCTGAGAGTTCCCGCGCCTTCTTGTCCACGCGCAGATGAATCTTGCCCTCCTTGAGTCCGGCGCAGCGCGCCAGGACGTCCTCGACCTCGCGCCTGAACTCGGAAGGCTCGGGTACTCGGTCCCGGTCGCGCGGGATGGCATAATAAACTCCCTTTTGCGCCTGAAGGAGAGTATAGCCCGCGTTGGGATTATCCATGTTAAAGTGCGATTTGGATTTTATCAAAATCGAAGTGATACAATCGTTCTCCGGGAAAAGCACGTGACGCCAACCAGAGAATCTTCCGCACTCCGCAATCGATTAGAGTACGAACGCCGAGTCAATCAGGTGATCGACTACATCAACGAACACCTCTCGGAGGATCTCGCGCTTGATCAGCTTGCGAGAGTCGCCTATTTCTCCCCCTTTCATTTTCATCGTGTCTTCAAATCGCTCACCAACGAGAACTTGTTCGAGTATGTCCAGAGACTTCGAATGGAAAGGGCGGGCAGCGCTCTCAAACGTTCGGGGCCCAGCATCCTCGAAGTCGCGCTCAACTGCGGCTTTTCCGGAGCGGCCACCTTCGCCAGGGCATTCAAGGCTTATTTCGGCATGAATGCGACTGAATGGCGAAATGGAGGCGCCGAACGCTGGAAAGAATATCGCAATTTCGGCAAACAACTCCGCAGCCGCGGCAAAGCGCGGCGCCGGGGCAAATGTCATTCTAACCCCAGATACGCCAGAGCGCGATGGCGGGAACCTCGGGAGGCAATGACCATGACGACCAAAATCAAAGAACTGCCGCGATACCATGTCGCATACATGCGCAACGTTGGTCCGTACGGGCCGCACGGAATCCCCGAGACATGGAATAGAATGGAGAAGTGGATGAGCGCGCATGGGATATCATTGGACGACAGCCTTAAAATCGGGATATCACATGACGACCCGCAGGTGACGACGGCGGAAAAATGCCGCTATGATGCCTGTGTCGTCGTCCCCCGGGACTTCGCCGGGGACGCGGTGGTCAATGTCACCGATATTCCCGGCGGCAAGTACGTCATCGCCGAATTTGTTGGGACCTCGCGGGATATCGTGAGCGCCTGGAACAGCACCTTTCGCAACGCCCTTCCCGGCACGGGGTTTCAACCGGACAACCGACCATGCTTCGAGTTGTACGCCGGAGACTGCCACGTCAACGCCAAGAGAGGCGTCTTTCGATGTGAACTTTGTCTTCCGGTGAGACCGTTATAACTCGTCTTTAGGAACCACGGCAGCGTTGTCCACAGGACTTCGCCGCGAAGTTCTGTGGATAACTTTTAAAGCAATCGCCCCGGGGCCGCGCCCGCGCTCAAGCCGTAGGTGCTTCTGGACCAAGGCCTGCCCGTTTCCCAGGGTATTTCCCGCTACTCGCTCCAGCCCGGGATGCCGCTCCAGGAGCGGGCCGGCGTGTAACCGTAGATTTCCCGCAAGGCCTTAAACAGGCCGGGCCCGGAGCTGATCTCCACGTCCTCGGCGGTAAACTGGGCGGGGTGCTCATAGCCGCAGGCGTGGGTGACCGCCATGATCTCGTTGCGCAAGGATTGGCAGAAGCGCGCGAAACGCTGGGCCTGAAGCTCTGGAAGAAGCCCCCTCTGAAGGTAGGGGCTCTGGGTGGCGACTCCGGTGGGGCAGCGGTCGGTGTGGCACTTCTGCGCCTGAATGCAGCCGATCGCGAGCATGGCCTCGCGGGCGATGTTGACCATGTCGCAGCCCAGGCAGAAGGCTACTATGGCCCGGTCGGGGAATCCCAGCTTCCCGCTCCCGATCCAGACCATGCGCTCCGCCATGCCCTCCTCCAAAAAAATCTGGTAGACGCGTGTCATCCCCAACTTGAACGGCAAGGAAACATGATCAGCGAAGGTGAGCGGAGCCGCTCCAGTCCCGCCCTCGCCCCCATCAATGGTGATCCAATCCGGTCCCTGGCCGCACCCGCGCATCGCGGCCGCGAGCTCCCTCCAGAAGCCGAGATGCCCGATCGCTGATTTTATTCCCACGGGCAGGCCGGTCGCGTCCGCGACGCGTTCGATGAACGCGATCATGGAGCGCACGTCGCCGAACTCGCGGTGAGAGTTCGGGCTCACGCAGTCAGCACCGGCCCGAACCCCCCGGATGCCCGCGATCTCGGCCGTTACCTTGCGACCTGGCAGGACCCCGCCCTTGCCCGGCTTGGCCCCCTGCGATAGCTTGATCTCGACGCCGCGCACGAATGGATAGCCGCTCACGGTTTCCAGGAGCCGGTCCATGGAGAAGCGCCCCTCCATATCCCGGGCTCCAAAGTAGCCTGTGCCGAGCTGGTAGATCACGTCCCCGCCGTGCCGGTGATAGGGGGACAACCCCCCCTCCCCCGTATTATGGTAACAACCGGCCAGCTTGGCGCCGCGGTTCAAGGCCTCGACCGCCTTGGCTCCGAGAGAGCCGAAACTCATGGCCGAGATGTTCACGATGGAGGCAGGCCTCCAGGCCTTGGCCCTGCGGTGTTCCTCCCCCAGAACCTTGGCGCAGGGGATGTCGTGGAGTTTGTCATGGATGGAGGCGGTGAAACTTTCCTCGCCATGCGGGAACACCGCGTGCTTGATGATGGGATAGCCGATCCCGTAGATCTGGTCGTCTGTGCCGAAGCCGCAGTAGTTGTTCTCCCCGCGCGCGGACCTGTAGATCCAGTCCCGCTCCTCCCGATTAAACGGCGCCTCCTCGCGGTTGCCCGCCACGATGTACTGCCGCAGTTCCGGCCCCAGTTCGATGAGCCAGTAGCGCAAGCGCCCGATCACCGGGAAGTTGCGCAGGATGTTGTCCTTGGAAAAGCAGCGGTCGTGGACAAGAAGCGCTATCAGGCCCGCGGCGACAGTCATCCAGACGATCACCATGCCCGTCTAGTATGAGCCCTGCGCCGCATAGAGTCAAGAGGACTGATTGCCCCAACTGTGGTATGGGAGCCCACAGCTGCCCGCGGGCTACACGATCCCGGCGAACAACCCGCGAACCGGAAAAACAAGCAGATAATGACGCCACGGCAAAGTTATCCACAGAACTTCGCCGCGAAGTTCTGTGGATAACTTTTAAAACAATCGCCCCGGGGCAGCTCTTGCGCTTAAGACCTAGGTGTTGGTCTGGACCAAGCCCTGCCCGTTTCCCAGGGGATAGGAGTGCTCCACCGTCAGGCGACGGGCCTTGGCTTCGCAGAGCACTGGTCAGGCCAGCTTCTTTAACTGCGCCTCGACCTCGGCGTAATCGCGCTCCTTGGTGATGTCGGGCTCGACCTTCACCCAGGCGACCTTGCCGTCCTTGCCAATGAGGACGGTGGCGCGCTGGCTGATGTTGGCCCCGGGGTGGTAAAGGCCGTAGGCCTTGATGACGCCGCGGTGCATGTCGGCCAGCATCCGGTGCTTGAGGCCCAGCTTCTCGGCCCAGGCCTTGTGAGACCAGACCGAGTCCACCGAGATCGCGGCCACCTCGGCGTATTGGCCAAAGCGCGAGAGGTCCTGGGTAAAGCAGGCGTTCTCCTTGCTGCAGGTCGGGCTCCAGTCCAAGGGATAGAAGAAAAGAGCGACGGACTTCTTGCCGAGGTGGTCGGAGAGCCTGAAATCCTTCTTGTCCTGGTCCGGCAAGGTAAAGTCCGGAGCGGGGGTTCCGGCCGCGATGGGGGTCGTCTCTTTATTGGCCGTGGCTGTCGTCATTGTGCTCTCCTCCTCCTAATGCGCCGATGTTAACTTGATCTCCAAATTCTTGTGCTTGGCGGCCTGGACGCTGACGCGGGCCGCCACCTGCTGGGCGAGCTCCTGGAAGGCCCTGGCCGGGGCCGAGTCCGGATGAGAGACGGCCACGGGCTTGCCGATCTCTCCGGTCTCGCAGACCAGGGGATCCAGGGGAATGCTGCCCAGCACGGGAATCTCGTACTTCTCGGCCAAGGCCTGGGCGCCGCCCGAGGAGAAAATGCGGCTGATCTTCCTGCAGTGCGGGCAGGAAAACTCCCCCATATTCTCAACCACGCCCAAAAGGGGAACGCGGAGCTTGGTGAACATGGCCGCGGCCTTCCTAACGTCGGACAAGGCGATGCTCTGGGGCGTGGTCACGATCACCGCACCCATAAGAGGCACCGACTGCGACAAGGTGATTTGCACGTCTCCGGTGCCGGGGGGCAGGTCCACCACCAGGTAATCGAGATCCCCCCACTCGACGTCCTTCAGGAACTGGGTAATGGCCCCGTGGAGCATGGGGCCCCGCCAAATGACCGGAGCGTCGGCATCCATCAAGAATCCCATGGACATCACCTTGACCCCGTGCCCCGCCGGGGGCTCGAGCTTGTTCCGGGAATTGGCCTGGGGCTCATAGCCGGTGATCCCGAACATCTGGGGCTGGTTCGGGCCGTAGATGTCGGCGTCGAGGAGCCCGACCTTGGCGCCCTCGCGGACCAGCCCCACCGCCAAATTGCAGGCCACGGTGGACTTTCCCACGCCCCCCTTGCCGCTTCCCACCGCGATGATGTTGCGCACCCCGGGAGGGATCACGTTTTCGAGGCGCGGGTCTTTCTTCACGCTCGCGGTCATGCGGACGGCCACTTCCCTCACCCCAGGGATCTTTCTCACGGCCTCCTTGGCCTCGAGCTCCATCATGCCCTTCAATGGGCAGGCCGGTGTGGTGAGGACATAGTCAAAGGAGACCTTGCCGCCCTCGATGGCGATATTCTGCACCATGCCCAAGGACACAATGTCCTTGCCGAGTTCCGGCTCCTGGCAGGCGCTGAGGGCTTTAAGGACCTCTTCCTTGGTCGGCATCAGATGATGAACAGCATCTCCCGGTATTTGGGGACAGGCCAGATATTGTCCGGCACCAGACCCTCCAAGGCGTCCACTTCGGCGCGGACAACGTCGAATAAAGGCTTCACTTTATGGCAATAGGCCAGCGCCTTTTTCTCGACGTCGTCCTCTCTCTCCGCCTCGGCTAGGACTCCTTTAAGGCGTTCAATGCCCAGCCTAGCCTCGGCGACATGCCCAGCGACCTCCTCAAGGATGGAGAGCTGGGCCTTGACCGCGCCGTCCTTGGGCAGGAGCTCGCGCAGGCCGCGCGCCGACTCGATAAGTTCGTTCTGGTAGCTGATCGCGGCCGGGATGTACTGGTTGCCGACCATCTCGATGACGAGCTTGGCCTCGATGTCGACGTCCTTAGAATACTTCTCGAGCTTGATGTGGTGCCGGGAATGAAGCTCGGTCTTGGAGAGAACCCCGGCTTTGGCGAACACATCCTCGGAATCCTTAAGAACGAAACCCTCCAAAGCCTCGGGGGTGGTCGTGACGTTGGGGAGATTCCGCTTCTTGGCCTCGGCCACCCACTGCGCGGAGTAGTTGTTGCCCTCGAAGCAAACGACCTTGCACTTCTTGTAATAGCCGCGCAGGACCTCGATCACCGCGTCCTTGAAGGCCTTCTTGCCCTTGAGCTTGGCGTCTATGTCGGCCTTGGTGAGGGCCAATTGATTGGCCACGATGGCGTTGAGCGTCGTGATGGGAATGGCATTGTTGGCCGAGGAGCCCACGGCCCGGAACTCGAACTTGTTGCCCGTGAAGGCGAAGGGCGAGGTGCGGTTGCGGTCCGTGTTGTCCTTTAGGATCGGCGGGATCTTGTCGATGCCGAAATTCATCCACTCTGGGTCGGTGCCCTTGGTGGTCACGCCCTTTTCCAGGTCGTCCAGGACCATGGTGAGCTGGGTCCCAAGGAACACCGACATGATGGCCGGGGGCGCCTCGTTGGCCCCCAGGCGGTGGTCGTTGCCGGAGGAGGCGATCGAGGCCCTCAGAAGCAGGCTGTGCTCGTGCACGGCCTTGATCACCGAGACCAGGAAGATCAGGAACTGGAGATTGTCATGCGGGGTGTCCCCTGGGCTCAAAAGGTTCTTGCCCGTGTCGGTGCCCAAAGACCAGTTGTTGTGCTTGCCGCTGCCGTTGATTCCGGCGAAAGGCTTCTCGTAGAACAACGCCGCCAGATCGTGCCGCGCCGCCACCCTTCTGAAGATGTCCATCACCAGCTGGTTGTGGTCCACCGCGACATTGGCCTCCTCGAAAACCGGAGCGCACTCGAATTGGTTCGGGGCCACCTCGTTGTGCCGGGTCTTCAAGGGGACGCCCAGCTTGTAGAGCTCGCTTTCCACGTCGGTCATGAAGCTGAATATCCGGTCTTGGATGCTGCCGAAGTAATGGTCCTCGAGCTGCTGGCCCTTGGGAGAGGGCGCGCCGAACAAAGTGCGGCCGCCCAGCATCAAGTCGGGCCGGCGGTTGTAGTAGGAGCGGTCGATGAGGAAGTACTCCTGCTCGGCCCCCAAGGTCGGAAAAACCTTGGCCGCGTCGGATTTGAAGTACTTGAGTATGTCCAAGGCGGAGCGGTTCAGGGCCTCGATCGAGCGCAGGAGCGGGGTCTTGGTGTCGAGGGATTCCCCGGTGTAGGAGACAAAGATGGTCGGGATGCAGAGGGTGGAGCCGCCCGGCACCTCCATGATGAAGGCCGGCGAGGTCGGATCCCAGGCGGTGTAGCCCCGGGCCTCGAAGGTGACGCGCAATCCTCCCGAGGGGAAGCTCGAGGCGTCCGGCTCGGCCTGGACGAGCTGCTGGCCGGAGAACACCTCGAGCACGCTCCCGTCGCCGATGGGGTCTATGAAGCTGTCGTGCTTCTCGGCCGTGGCTCCGGTCATGGGCTGGAACCAGTGGCAGTAGTGGCTGGCCCCCCTGGACAGGGCCCAGGTCTTCATGGCGGAGGCGACGGCATTGGCGATCTCAAGGTCGATGCGCCTGCCATGGTGGATGGAATCCTGGAGCTTGCGGTAAACGTCCTTGGGGAGCAGGGCCTTCATGGTCTCGGACCCGAAAACATTGCAGCCGAAATAATCCGAAACCTTGCGCGCGCCCGCCCGGCTCAAGCCGTTGCCGGCGTGGGGCTTAGAGACCATATCTGCGACGGAGTGGGCTAGTGGCATCGTTTTCTCTCTCCATAACAAGAAACAGGGAATTGGAGGGGCGGCGGCCCCTGGATTGTCTATATGATACAGCTTTTGGCGGAATTTGGGAAGCAAGTCTCCCGCGACAATTCGGGAGCAAAGCCGTCACAAGACCTCCATTGCTCTCGCCGCCCCCGAGAAGATATCCACAGGACTTCGCTGCGAAGTCCTGTGGATAACTGGTCTTCTGGCCTAGCCCGACGCGTGAAAGAAGATGACCCCTGGCGGCGCTGCGGCAATGGCCGGCCTGGGGTTCTTGGCGCCGTGCTTGCCCGAGTGGACGTGATGGATATCCTCGCGGACGAACTCTCCGGCATGAGCGCGCCTCCGACCGTCAGTTTTGTTTTACCGCCTCATGTCGGAAGCTTCACCACGGTGAACCAAAAGTCCTCGATGGCCTGCACGATTCTGGAGAACTGCGCAAATCCCACTGGCTTGGTGACGTAGCAGTTGGCCCCGAGGTCGTAGACGTTGCGCACGTCCGTGTCGGCGTCCGAGGTGGTCAAGACCACCACGGGGATGCACCTCAAGGCCGAGTCCCCTTTCAGCTCGCGCAGAACCTCGCGCCCGTCCTTCTTGGGAAGGTTCAAGTCCAGCAGGATGAGGTCTGGGCGAGATATCCCCGAGTACTCCCCCTGGCGGCGCAGGCAGGCCATGGCCTTCTCTCCGTCGTCCACCACGTTCAGGCGGATGTGGAGCTTGCTTTCCTTCAAGGCCTCCTTGATGAGGTCCACGTCCCCCTCGTCGTCCTCGACGAGCAGGATCTCCGCGATTTTTTCAGTCATCTGCGCCCTCCATCGGCCAAGTGAAATAAAACACGCTCCCGCGTCCGAGTTGGGACTCGACCCAAATCCTGCCTCCCGCCCTCTCCACGATTTTCTTGGCGAGAGCCAGCCCGATCCCCGTCCCGGGGTACTCGGAGCGCGCGTGGAGCCGCTTGAAGATCACGAATATCTGCTCGGCGTAGCGGGGGTCTATCCCGATGCCGTTGTCGCGCACGGAAAACAGCCACTCTTGCGCCCTCGCCTCGCACTCCACGCGGACCCGGGGCGGGCTTGGGCCCCGGAACTTGATCGCGTTGCCGACGAGGTTTCCGAAAAGCTGGGTCATTTCCACGGAGTCGGCCGCCACGCTGGGAAGCGGCCCGTGCGAGATTTCGGCCCCGGATTCCCGTATCGTGGCCTCCAGGTTTTCCAGCACCCCATTGAGGACGACCCCCGTGTCCACGCGCGAGAAACCGCGCTCGAGCCGGCCCGCCCTGGAGTATGTGAGCAAATCGACGATCAAGGCGCGCATGCGCGCCACGCCGCCCAGGATATAATCTATGAATTTATCCGCTTCCGGGTCGAGGCGGCCTCGATGGCGCCGGGCCAGGAGCTCGGCGTAGCTGGCGACCTTGCGCAGGGGCTCCTGCAGGTCGTGGGAGGCGACGTAGGCGAACTGCTCGAGGTCGGAGTTGGAGCGCGCCAGCTCCGCCATCTTCCTCTCAAGCTCCTCCCGGGAAACCGTGCTCTGGGCCAGTGCCCGGCTCATGGAATTGAAATTCCTGGCCAGGGCGCCCAACTCGTCCGAGGAGTCGACCGGCACCTCGACTTCATACTCGCGGCGGCCGATCTTGGCCGTGGCCTGGCTCATGAGGCGGATGGGCCGAAGTATCCGCCGCAGCAGGAGCAAGCTCATCCCCAGGAACAGGATTCCCGTCCCCAGCGCTATGCCCAAAATCCGTCGGAATATCCGCGCCTCCGTGCCGAGCGTCTCCTTCAACGCAATCCCCATGCGCAGAATTCCAAGCTTGGAGCCGCGCGCCGCGGGACCGGGAGAGAACAGGAACTCCTCCTCCCCTTGAGCCTTGGGCCGGGCCCAAACCGGGAAGGAAATGTCCAGGACGGGCGCGCCGTCGAGTTGAGTCACTCTGAAAACAGGCCGGTCGCTGGCCAGGACCCGAGAGGCCTCCGCATCCCGCCAGCGCCTGCCCTTCTCGATGACGTTGGTGTGCGCCAAGACGAGGCCGGATGGGTCCAGGGCCATGGCGTAGGCCCCGCCGGCCGTTTCCTGACCCGATTGAAGGCCGGGCAGGAGCTTCTGCTCGTCGCGGTCCCTGAATCCCGCCGCGGTCGCGGCGGCCATGGCTTCGAGCTTCCACAAGCCCCTGGCCTTCACCTCCTTGAGGAGGGCCTGGTGGACCGCGCGGTGGCTCAGCCAAAGCAGGAGCCCCGCGCAGAACAAGAAAAGCGGGAGAAAGAGCAGGACCATCTTGGAGCGCAGGCTCACGGCAGCACCTTGGCCTCGGCCAGGGCCTGCTTGGGAATCTCCAGGCCGCAATTCCTCGCCGCCGCGGAATTGATCGTGACCTCCGTCCGCTCCGGATATATCTTGGCCGATACGAACTTCCCATCCAGTATCTCGCGCGCGGCGCGCGCCGCGGTCCTGCCGATTTCATTGTAGCCGGCCGCCAGCGAGGCCGTGGCCCCCCTTTCCGCCAAGCCCGGGGACGCGGCATAAAGCGGGACGCGGTTAGCCCAGGAGTAGCTCTTGAACACCTCGAAGCTTTGCGCGTTGATGGCTTTGGGATCCGGGAACAGCCACAAGGCCTGGGCCCGGCCCCGCAGGGACCTCAAGGCGTCCGGGGCCGCCTCCGGACCGTGCAGGCGCACGAGCAGGACCGAGACGCCCATCCGAGCGCCCAAGAGGCGCATGCGCCGAGCGTCGTCCTCGTAGGCCTTGGAGGCCCAAACCGCCGCCAAAGTCGTCATCCGAGGCTGTATCTCCTTGAGCTTGGCCAAGGTCGCCGCGGGTGCGGGCAGGGAGGGGATGTTCACGGTCGGGCCCCAATATCTTTCCGGAATCTCGGCGCCCAGCGACATGCAGAAAACCATCGCCGCGCGGGTCGCGCTCGCCGCCAAGGCCGCCTTGGAGCCGAAAGCCACCACCACGGCGGGGGCGATGGAAGACAGGGAGAGCCTGCGCTGGTCCAGCTTGACCGCGGCCACGGGCTCTGCGAAGGCCTCTTGAAAGCCCGCGAGGGCTTCCCGGTAATAGGAGGAGTCGGAGCTTAGGACCGCGGAGACCTCCTGCGAACCGGCGGAGCGGCCCGCCATGAGGCAGCAGAAGCCCGAGAGCAGAGCCAACCATGTCGTATTCATCAAAATCGGTGCGAGAGGCCCGCCGTCCAGAGCGAGCGGATGATTTCCCCCCCCTGGCCGGGCAGAAGGGCGCTTTGCCTGGGAAGGATCTCGTAATGATCCCGGTTCAAGAGATTGAAGACGCCAACGGAAGCCTCCCAGCCCCGGAAAGAATACGAGGCGTTCGCGTTCAAGAGAAGGTAATCGGGAACCTTGGCGTATTCCACGGCGGTGCCGCTCCTGTTGCGGTTCCAGAAGGTTTTGTCCACCCAATGGGCCCGGAGATTGAAGAGAAACCCTCCGGAGCCATACTCCAAGCCTGAGTTGAGCTTATGCCTCGGCGCGCTCAAGGCCAGGGCCGTCCGGTCGTCGGTCAGGCTCTGGTAGGAATAGTTGGCCAGCCCCTTCCAATGGCGCGCCAAAAGCGCCTCGACCCCGGCTTCCCCGCCCCAAGCTTTGGTCTGGCCTTGATTGGCGAAGGAAGTATTGACCTTGAGAGTCGGAAAGCAGGCCAAGCCGCAGGTGACCGCGGCCGGGGTGGTGGCTATGACGTCGGCCAGGCGGTAGTGGAAGGCCGCGACCCGGGTCTTAACTCGCTCGAAAGCGCCGGCGTGGGACAGCTCGAACAAGGCGATCCTCTCGGAATTAAGGTTCGGGCTGCCCGACAAGGTCGTTTCCTGGGTCGTGAACGGGGCCGTGGTGCTGGGATCGCTGCGCACGAGATTCAAGTAGTTCTCGAGCAAAGTCGGGTTACGAAACGAGGTTCCCGCCGAGAATCGAAAAACGTGCCGGGACGAACGGCTGTAGATTAAGCTTCCCCGCGGCGAGAAGTTGAGCGGAGCCAGGGGATGCCGGTCGAGCCGGGCGCTGGCGACCGCGGTCCAGTTCTCGCCGGCCTCCCATTGATCCTCGAGAAATAGGGCCCAAAGATCCTGCTCCAAGAGGCCCGGCTGGAAAATCCTGGACCGCAGAGTGTTCTTGCGATAGCCGCCCCCCGCCACCAGGGAGTGGGCGAAGGGCAGATCGAAGACCCGGTCGAGGGTCAAATCATAGGTGTCATAGTCCATGTTGGGGCTCTGGAGAGCGGCGAAATCCCGCGCCTCGAGGCGGCTGCGATTCCAAAAGAAACGAGCCCGCGAGTCCCTGACCCTCAAGTCGGTTCTGGCAAATCCCGTGGGACCCGCTCCCACCGCGGTGCCGTTGTTTCCCGTGGTGACCTGGGTCTTGATCTCGGAAATCCCCCCGGACGCGCTCCATTCCCCGTCCTCGAGGAGCCTGCGCCCGACCCAGGCGTGGAATTTCCCCGTCTGGGAGGCCAAAGCCCCGGCATCCTCGAAGCGGTTCGTGCTCCGCCAGCCCGCCCCGAATTTATAGGCCCAGTTTCCCTTCTCCCTTCCGTAAAGCGCGCTCCCGATTTGAGTGGAGCGCCCCCCGAACCCGTAGGAAACGGCCCCCCCCTCTATCTGCCGCGGGCTTTTGGTAATGATGTTGATCACCCCGCCCAAGGCGTTGGCCCCGTACAGCGCGGACACGGCCCCCTCCACCACCTCGATGCGGTCTATCTCCTCCAAAGTGACCGGGATCTCCTCCCAGACCGCGAAATCGAAATAGCCGTTGAGCACGGTCTTGCCGTCCAGGAGCACCAAGGTCCGGTTGCTCAAGGCTTTATTGAGGCCGCGGAGCCGACCTCGCCCTGGGAGGTCCTGGTGGCCATGACGTCCACCCCGGGCACGGCCCTGAGGGCGTCCCAAATGGTCTGCGCACCCGAAGCCCGGATCTGCTGGGCCGTGACCACGTAAACCGTGGCCGGAGCCCGGCTCACCGGCTGGGGAGAATGGCGGGAAGCGGAAACGACCTGCGCTTCCTCTTGTAAATACTCGAAAGGAGTCGACTCCTGGGCCCGAGCAGCCCAGCCCGATCCCAGCAATGCCATAAAAATTGCTGTTCTCATATGCCTTCTTCTTATATAGACCGGTCCAGGGACAACAACAAGAGAGCATTAGTCACTTTTTGTCACCCCAACGTCCAATTGACACGCATTCTCGACGGAAGGTATACTATCTCATGCTCACTTTAACCCCCAAGGCCGTTGAAAAAATCCAGTCCTTCCTCCAGAGCGACGAAAGCTCGAAAGGCAAGGGTCTGCGCGTGACCCTCAAGCCCTCGGGCTGCGCCGGCTACGAGTACAGCATGGGATTCGACGACAAGAAGCCCCAGGACATCGTGCTGGTTCAGCCGGGCTTCGAGGTTCTGCTAGACAACAACAGCCTCCCCTTCCTCGAGCAGGCCGTCATTGATTACAGCGAGGACGCCATGAGTTCGGGCTTTAAGATCAAGAACCCCCAGGAAAAGGGCTCCTGCGGCTGCGGCAAGTCCAAGAAGTTCGACTGATGATCTCGCTCACCCCCAAGGCGGCCCAAAAGGTCCAGGCCTTGGCCAAGAGCCAGGGCAAGACCCAACCCATCCTGCGCGTGCGCGTGGGAGCCGGGGGCTGCTCGGGGATGAGTTACGAATTCGAGATCACCGGCCAAGCCGATCCGGACGATATCGTATTCGAGGGCCACGGCGCCAAGGCCGTGGTGGACCCCCGCTCGGACTTCTTCATCGGCGGCTCCGAGGTGGATTGGGTGGAGACCTTGATGAAGTCGGGCTTTGAGATCCGCAACCCCCACGCCAAGACCACCTGCTCCTGCGGGACGTCCTTTAACGTCTAGGACGCGGCGCTAACGCACCGGCACCCCAACCTCGAAGCTCCTCTCGAGTTCCCGCTCGAAGGCCCCCGAAACCGCGTCGGTCATGTGTTCCATATCCGGCTCCAAAACATGCGCGCCCGGGTAGCGCTCCTTGACGTAAGACATGCCCTCACCGATCCCGATCCCGATGACGCTGACCCGCTTCTCAGCGGCCTGAGCCAAGGCCGCGCCCATTTGGTCGGAATTCTTGCCGTTGCCCTCGCCATCGGTCACGACGACCAAGGACCGGAACTCCACGTCCTGGTCCTCGAGGCTCGAGAAACCCTTCTCCTCGTCGCCCTGGAGGGCCGCCAGCACCCCCCCCACATCGTTGGTGCCGCCTTTGCCGGCGGCGCGGACCTTGGCGAAGATACTCTCTTTTTCATCGGAGCTAAGAGGCTGAACCTGCTCTGGGCTTCCGGCGAAGTCCTTGAAGAGGTAGACGTCGTCCGCGAAACCCATGATGCTGTAATCAATCCCGAGCCTTTCGTAGGACTCCATCATCCAGGCCACGAGGTCGAGGGTGCGCTCGAGCTTGGAGCCGCCCATGGAGCCGGAGAGGTCGATCAGTATCCGGGCTTTGTAGTCGCGCTTCGTCGGAAGCCTCCGGCGCTCCCAGAACTTGAAATCGCCCTTATTGCGCCAACCCCTCGCCCTGCCCGCCATGAAGCGCCTGATATTGACCCGGCCCGGCGATTTTGAGAAAAAACCCTCCCACCCGGGCTTGCTGTTCTTGGCGAAGAGGTTGTCGATGCGGCCCACGAAGCCGTCGATGAGGTGGAATATCCTGGACAAGGACTGCTCGTAGAAATTGCCCGGCCGAACGAGCGCCATGACATCCTCGTGGCGATTGATTATATCTCGCACGGCCCTTTTTCCTATGGGCCTTGCGCCGGCCGGGCGTCCCGACCGGCGCGAAGACTCGGGTTTTCCCAAAGGCGCGGAACGCTGTCCCCGAGGCTTGGCGGCGGCCCCTTCCCGGGGCCCGTGCCCTTCGTGGCCATGGCTGGGCGCGAGCTTCTCCGCGATCCTTTCGGCGCGCTGACCAATGATTTGATCGGGATTTCCCAAGCTTTCCTCCTCGAGTCGCCGGCGGCTGAGCTCGATGAGCTCCAAATACCGCGGCGCGATCTTTTCCCTAATGAGGTCAAAGCGCCTGCGCGACAACTCCAAGAGCTCGGCCTCGCTCGGCGTCGGCGCTTCGGGAAGCAGGTCCAGGATGGACTCAACGGAACCGGCCGTGGCTTGCACCGCCCGCGCGACCTCGGGGTTGACATACTGCGCGGGGAATTGCCGCGTCATCCAGAAAGAGCGCAGAGCGTCCAGATATTCCTCGTGCGGGAAGAGAGCCTTGACCTGGTCCTCTTGGCTATTTCCCATGGGCTTGCCCTTAAGCTCCTTGGCAAGCCCCAGATCCCCGCGGAACAAATCCGGACGATAAGCCGCGTGCAGGGACTCCAAATACTCGGGGGCCCCGGGCAGACGTTGGGACTCGGCGTGCTCCAAGTACATGTCATCCAAGACGTTGAAAAGGGTGTGCACGGCCTCCGGCGCTCCGGTCGCTTGCAAAAAAGGCATGTACTCGGCCAGCTTGTGCAGGCGCGTGTAGAAAACATGACCGGCCTCGTGCAGGATGGCGCCGATCAGGACCTTGAGATTATCGAGATGCTTGAGAATCTCCTTTAAGGGAATAAAAATGATTCCCTCGTCCAGATTGGTTTCCCACCACTGCCCGATCCGGAATTGAAGCGCGCGCTGCCCGCCGAAGGCCACGCCCAAGGCGGACAAGATATCCCAAACTTCGGCGAGCTTGCGCTTGACCTCGGCCCATTTCCCGCGCGGCACCCGGCTCTCCCTGAGAAGGTCCTCCACGGTTGCGCCGGACACCGCGGAGCTCGCGCTCTCGGCCATGCCGATGGTGATGCGCCATAAGCCGCCAACGGCAGCGCTCCAGGCGCTTGCGAACACGTCCCGGGCCGTGCCTAGACCCCCTCCCGAAACAGTCCTCTCGGCCCCATGGATCAACTCCCCCTCCACCATGGCGGCCCGGTCCGCTTCGTTCTGCATCCGCCAAATCGTGAGCTCCCCACCCGCCTTAATAGCCAGCCTCCTTCCATCGCCGCTGAAAGCGGCAGCACTAGGGCCGTTTTGTACGGGCAGCTTTTCTTCGACCTGCCAGGTTCCAACCCGAAATATCAGCGGGCCTGCGTCTTTCGAGGGGACCGCGACCAAGAGACGCCCGTCGGGATGCCAGGCCAGGGAATCGAAAGATCTCCTGAAGGGAGGCAGAAAGCTTTTCCGCTTCCGCCCGGTCTGGGCATCGCCCACCAGAAGCCAGTTTCCGTATAGGATAGCCGCCGCCGTCCTTCCATCGGGAGAATACTGGAAGCCC
The DNA here is from genome assembly GCA_016218575.1 of Elusimicrobiota bacterium. Lineage (NCBI taxonomy): Bacteria > Pseudomonadati > Elusimicrobiota > Elusimicrobiota bacterium. The sequence continues at coordinate 23,507 of JACRDN010000017.1, read as the reverse complement.
GAGAGATTTTGCTGCCGGAACAAATTCTCCTTGCCCGGCGGCGCCGGCGACGCGATCCATCGGCCCGTGGCCGAATCCAGGAGATGAATCACCTCGTCTTTAAGCTTCAAGGCGATACGCTTCCCGTCCGGACTAAAGGCGGGTCGGCGCCTGTCGGCCCACTCGAAGGTGCTGGCCCGAGCCCGCCCGGACCATATGGTTCTCCAAGACCCGCTCTCGACCAAGCGCATTTGCTTATTCCCAACAAGAAAAAGCGCCTTGGAATCGGGGCTGAAGGCAAACGCCCGGATGCCAATGAACCGGCGCAAGGGCTTCCAAGTCCGGGTATTCCAAAGCCTGACGATCCATCGCCATCCGCTGCGGACGGCCACGGCTAGAATGCCGCCGTCCGGGCTAAAACCGAGGGAATGGATATCATTGATGGACTTCTTTTCCGCGATGTCCAGCGTCTTAATTCTGGCGCCCGTCCGGCTGTCCCATAGGGAAACATGGTTGTCCCTGCTGGACGAATCGTCGGGCACTTCCCCAACGGTAGCCGCGAGGTCTCGGCTCGGGTGCAGAGCCAGCAGGGATCCCTCGTCGCCGACCTGGATCGTCAAAGGATCGGACAACTCTAGGCTATGAAACACTCTCCGATCAACGCCTGTCCTGAGTCCAAGCCCGGCCATGAAACCCCATGCGTTGCCGAACGCCTCGCGGGCCGTGCCGGACGATTGAGGATCGGGCATTGCCCCTCGATTCTCCAATTCCTTGGAAACGACCACGGACCTTTCCCCGGCCATCATGGCGGAGACCCGGTTGTAAACGGCCTGATGGACCTCGATTCTTTCAATGAAGTCCCTCCCGGCCAATTTCAGGACTCCCGCGGCCAGAGCCTCGGCCGATCCCGAGCCCTTGGCGACGCAGTGGCCACACTCTCTGCGCTCGGGAACTTCGAGCTCCAGTCCCAGCGAAGCGCAGGCCTTGACCAGCCGGCCAACGTCAGCCCAGTCGACATAAATATCGATGATGTTGGCGTCTCGCGGCCCCAAAAACCTTGCCCGGAGCCGGCTATGAACGCCAATGCGGCTCCAGAAGTCTTTTCTCCAATTTAAAACGGCCGCCAAGGCCAGGGAAGCCGCGATCCCGAAAACCGGCGCCGTCCCTTGCGCTACGGCTGCGACTGGAGTCGAGGCCAAAGCCCCGGTGGGGCCGAGCAGGAGAGCGCCTCCCACAAACAACGCGGCGACGCCCAGGATTTTCATGAACTTCCGGAGAACGTAGCCGGCCCGCAAGGTGGCCTCTTTCTGATCCGGCTCCTCTATCCATATCTCCCAAAAGCGGCCGCGCAGGGCCGGGCTCAGCATACTGCGCCCCTGGGAGCTAGGGGGGTTCATGAGCGCGTCAATAGAGGTCTGAGGCCCGAGCTTCACCTTCCCGACGGGGGTAACGATATAGCCGTCGTCCATGGCCGTGTTGAAGTATTCGACCAAGGCGTTGAAGTTGAACTCGTCTATGGCCAAGGTGGATCCCTCGCCGCCGTATTCCTCCCCCGCGCGCTTGAGAAGCCCATGGGCGAAGCGAAACTCGCCGGGACTCCCGGGGTCTGGCTCATAGCCGCCCCCGATATCGGAGTCCGCGCTGTCCGAAGACAGGTTGGTGTAGAAGAGGGCGGCGTGCCGGATGCGGTGGATATATTGGACCATGGTGGTCTTTCCGGCCGAGGTCTCGCCCACCGAGAGCCTGTTCTGGCCGCGGAGCATCCGGCGCGCGTACCAATAGATGTGGTTAAGGGTCTGCTGGGTAGGCGGCAAGTCGAAGTCCTCAGGAGGCACGAAGGCCCCTCCCGGCCGCAGGGGCAGGCGCAAGGGCAGAAGGGCGTCGTCGAAGACGATCTCGCGCCTCTTTCGATCGAGCCGTATAGCCCGTACCCGAGGCAGAACCTCCTCTTGCGTGATGCCATACTTCTTCTTGAGCCCCAAAGCCACATTGAAAAGCGTCCACAGCACCTTGCGGTCCACGTCCCCGCGCATCGTCACTCCAATACCTTCCCACAGGGCCCGGGCCATAAGCAGGCGCTCCGTGCGCTCGTCCATGGGTTTCTCGGGGTGCGCCTGCGCGTAAAGCTCCAGATTTTCCTTATACAAGCCGGTCACCCTCAGCAAGGTCCTGAGGTTGAATTCATACCTGTCCTTCCAGCCCTTGCCCAGCCTGCCGCTCCGGACCATATTCTTAAGCGGCTCATAGATCGACTCGACCAACGTCAGGGCCAGCCCGGGTTCGATGCCGAAGCGGGCCTCCAGCATATACCGGATTTCCACGGGCGAATAATCCGGCACCCACAGCTGGACGGAGCGATTGGTCAAGGTCTGGGCCAGCTTGTTGCGCGCCGCGTAGGAGGCCGGGTTCATGGTCATAAACAGCCTGAACCGGGGATGCGGCTTGAGGATGAATCCGTTTTCTTTCAACGATTCATAAAGCTCGCGAGGCAGGACATGCTCCAGAGTCTCGGGGTCGAGGTATTGGGTCAGGCGCACGAAGCCGGAGTTCAAGAACTCGTTGAGAAACTCAAGAACCTCGGTAGGAGCGAGATTGACCTCCTCCAAGGTGACCCAGTCCCCGTTGGCGATGGCCTTGACGAGGTAGCCCCACTGCCAGGCCAGGCCCTTGGGGGTGATGTTGATCGAGCCCATAAGCTCGTCCTTGCCGCTCGAGGGTTTCATGGCTACGGCCAAATGAGGCACGCCCATGACCGCGGCCAGCCATTTGATCGCGGCGCTTTTTCCGGTTCCGGTAGGCCCCACCGCAAGCGCGGGCAGGTTGAGCCTCACGGCCGTCGTAATATGGCGTAAAACACTCCAAGCGCTCTCGATTCGGACTCTCTGCCCGCCGCGATCCACTTCAGTCACGAATTGCGCCTTCATATCCTCGAAGCTCCGGAGCGCGGCCCCGCTCGGCTCCAAGAGGGGAGGGGCCTGGCCCGGCATGAGCGTCTCCGGCAGAGGGACCTTGTCGGCCCTTTCCGACAGCACCTGAAGAGAAAGCCGCGCATCCTGGGCTTGAATAACGCCGTCTATGAACGACTCGAGGCCCGGGGCCGGCCGGCCTTTCGCCGCAGCGGGAACTTTCAGTTTGAGGCCCCGGGCCAGCGCGCGGAGAACCCCGTTTTTGGGATCGGCTAAAACCTTCTCGAAGGCCTTGCGGTCCCCGTTGTTCGGGTCATTATCGGCGGGATCGTATTCCAAGCCCGCCCCGTAGGCGAATTCCAAGGCCCGGTAAAACGCCGCGAAAGCGGCCAAGCGGCGGTTCGGCGCCACGACCCGGAGCTGGCGGTACTGCAGGGCGAAGGCCGCAGCCCAAGCCCTGGAAATATCCCTCTGGTTGAACGCCTCCTTGCGGCCGTCCTTGCCGCGGGGCTTGTTCTCGTCCTTGCGGATCTCGGCGTAGAATGCCCCGATGGCCTTGGCCACTTCGGGCAAGGCCCCATCCTCGAAGCCGAGCTGCTCTAAGTCCTCCAAAACCTCGATTGTATCGTCCTGACGAGCGTCCCAAAACAGCTTTCGGCCAAGGGGCGGCGGGATCATGGCCGCGCCCAGGACCAGGCCGCTTCCGGGCGCGAAGAAATGCTCCAAGAGGCCCATAAGACCCAAGCCGAAAAGCCACAGAAACGGCGCAGCCCGGCTCAAAAGCCCCCACATGGACCCGAAATGCGCCCACGCTCCGCCTTCCCTCCCCGGCTCGAGCCTCTGCGCGGGAGCGGAAAGTTCTTCGGAGACCGCCGCCTCAAGAGCATTTTTAGCGGCTGGACCGATCACAGCCGGCCGCGGGCCGCGCAGAACAAGCTCGGGGCTCGCCAAGAGCCCGGCGGTATAGGCCTTGAAACGGCCGTCCGGACTCTCGGTTTGAAGCTTGTCCCCATTAACTGAAATATCATTCCCTCCCCAATTGACGACCAAGGCCGTGGGAATGCGGTTTCCCTTACGAAAATAGTAACCCCAAGGCCTGATCGTGATGGTCTGTCCATCCAGGAAAAATTGGCGCGGCGTTTCGTGCGCAAGTTGATTGCCGGGGGATGGGATGTACTCGAGAGAGCGGATGCTCTTTAGAAGGCGCCCGGTTCCGGTGTCCCATATGTGAACAGTACCCCACTCGTTGACCGTGATCAAGCGGAGGCTATCCGGACTGAATTTCATCATCTTGAACTGCTGGCCGCGGGGCTCGGCAAGGACGGTATCGACCGTTTCCTCGGACTGGTTCCAAGCAGATGGAAGGATCGCGCCCCGGCTCGAGGAATTATTGGCGTCGGCTTTCCACAGCGAAGCGCCCGGCACGGCTCCAAGAGCCGTGATACCCAAATAACGGAAAGAAGCCCCCCAACTCCGTCCGAAAACCTCTCTCGCGGCGGCGCTCTCTTTCTCGGCGCTGGAATTCGTCCCGGTCGTTTCCCCCATGAGCGCCCGCTCCACCGAGGAATGGATGCGCCGGTACACCTGAGGGTGGACTTCCAATTCGTGGACGAAGGGCTGCCTCGCCATCTCCAGAACCGCGCGCGCCACGGCCGGGACGACGTTCTTGCGCAGAACTCGCCCCCCCTCCGATACCCCGATCAAGGCCCATCCCTCGCCGCCGGCAACCTCGTAAAGGTTTCGTTCCGCGAGCCAGACCTCCCATTCCCGGCCGCTGAGGCGGTCGGCCGCATCGACGTCCGGACGGAACCGTATCGAGAACACGTCTTTTGAGCCCCGCCGGCCCAGCAATTTGTCCCGGACTATGCGCGCGCCCGCACTAATCGGCATAATCCTCCGGCCGGGGGCTTGAGCCATGCCGAATATCGGCGCCGGAAGCGGCGAGGGGACCGCCTTGACCCCGCCTTCGGCCAAAGCCGTCCACGGAAAGCCGGCGGTGATGAGGGCGACTGAAATGAGGCAGGAGATGAGCTTCTTCACCGGGGCGCCGGTTATGTTAACAATAAGCCCTGAGGGGCCTTATAGGTCCTTGGGACTCCCTTAAAATCGATAAAAGACCTATTCCCCAGGCCCTAAAGACCCACCCCTTCTTTGCCCCGTAAGACCCTCGCGCAGAGGCCTCGCACTGGGCATACTATTCATTATGAGAAATCTGGTGCTCGCCGCCGTTTTATGCGCCCTGGCCGGCCAGGGCGCCGTCGTGGCCGCGGGCGCAGCACCTCGCTTGACGTTATCCCGGGTAAACCAGGCAGTCATGTTCTCCCTTCCGACGGCCCGGCCGCGCTTCATGGCCGAGCGACTGGCCGAGCGCTTGCGCCTGCCGTATAACAGCTGGTTCCTGGCGGAATTTCCCGATCTGGGGTTCCTGGCCCGAATTAATACCGAGGATCTCGAGACCTCCAAGGCCCTGGCCCCCTTCCTGAGGCACCTGGAGCTGGACAAGACCCGGTTGGACGTCCTGGCCGACCCCGAGGCTCCTCTGGCCGACAAGCGCGCGATTCTCAAGGACGCGAGAAAGGCTCTTCTGAAGGGCCGGGATGACGTGGAGGCGCGATTTCGCGAGGCGGTCGAGCAGACCCTCGGGGCCGTGCCAAGCGCCGACGCGGCGGAACTGGATATAATGCGGTTTCAACTGAAGGCAATCCGGGCGCGCGCCGAAGTTCTTGCCGAAATCTACGGTCCCGGACTTTGGAGCGCCTACTCCAGCCTCCTAGAGGGGCTCTCCGCCTCGCGCCGAGCCGGCCTGCGAGAATTGATTGACAGGCACTTGAAGGAGGAGTTCGCCCATTACAGCCTTATCTACAGCGCCGAGGACGGGATCAACGTAAACGCCCACTCCGGAGAGGGGCTCGTCACGGTCGAGCCCAACGGAACGATCCAGGTCGCCGATACCCAACTTTCGGTCCCAGGCCGCCTGGAACGCGTCTCCTTGAGCCCGGACGGGAAATACCTGCTCGCCCGCGGCGACCAGGGCGCGGTTCGCCACTGGGATATCCGCGAGAGCAACCCCAACCCCCTGCAGCCTCCCTGGAGTTCGGCCCAACTTCAGCCCGTTTTGCCTCGGTTGACGCCTCGAGATCAAAATATTCTGGACGTTCTATTGGCGGACACTGCACCCAGCTCGGATTGGCTGAGCCTCAACAGGGCCGCCGCCGCCGAAGCGGCCAATAAGAGGGCCGAGCAGATATTGGCGTATCACAGTCTTTATGACCGCCTCGAGCTCGACGACCCCGCCGCCCTCGCAAGAAACGCCCGGGACCTGGATTTCCTCCTGTCTCGGGTAGAAAGTCTTTTGGAGGACAGCATCCGCGAGAGAATCAAGAAGCAATACGCTCTCATTCAAAAACAGGAGAAAATCGCGCAGAGACCTCATGTTCCCGGCGCCAAAGACCCATTTTCTTTACCAGAACCAGAGGAGCCGGAGCCCGAACCGATCCTGACCATGGAAGAAATCGAACTGGCGCGGGCCCGGCCGGGAACTCTCTCCCAGGTCCGCGCGCATTTCTCGACGGTCAAGCGCCTGAGCCTGTCCTGGCTGAATTCAGCGCCGGAGACGGAGAGAGATTCCCTGACACGCAGGCTCGATGAGCTGGAATGGTTCCTGGAGGAGACGCGCAACGACCCCGCTAAATTCCTCGCCAGGAACAAAGCCGTGGAATCTCTGGAGGATATGGACCGATACCTCCTGGACAATCAGGCCCTGCCCCTCCTTTTGGCTCTTCGGGTGGAGCGGGAGCGTTTTTCCCGGGAACCGGCCGACGTCCGGATGTTCGAGCATCAGACCAACAGCCTCATCGAAGCCATCTTGCCCCTATTTACTAAGGGCCGCCTCATACAGCTTCTAAGCGCGGATATGCATATCCTCGACTCCTCGATATTTGAGCAGGGCGTTAGGGACCCCCAGCCCGGCTGGAACCTTGTTTTCAGCCATTTTCAATATCTGCTCTACGGCCCCAACGCCACCTTGGCCGGCGAGGCCGCCGAGGAAATGGCGAAACTTTTGCCGGGGTTTTTCCACGCCTTGGAGAGACAGCTCAAGGACAAGCCCGCCGAAAAGCAAAAGGCCAAGCTCTCGGCCACGACAGTTTTTCTGATCCTAAAAGCCCTCTCTCGTTAAGATCGGACTTGTTCACAGAACTTCGCGGCGAAGTTTTGTGAATAACTTTAGCCGCTGGCCCGGATCGCCCATTCCTCCTTGAGGATTGCCATATCCATTAAATTCCAAAATTCTTCTCCGGCCCTTCGCTGCTTTCGCCGAAGCCCTTCCCGGACAAACCCTGCCTTCTCATAGCACCGAATCGCGCCGGCATTGAAATCGTAAACCCCTAATTCAATACGGCGCAAGCCATATTCCTTGAACCCGAGCGACAATAGAGTCGCCAGCATTTTTGATCCATACCCTTGGCCTCTATACGGCTTGCCGATGAGAACCCTGCCGATTCTGGCTGTCCCCTGCTCGCGGTCAATCCGCCCCAACTCGACATGCCCAACCGCGTCATTGGACTCCCTGACGACAGCCTTGAAGACCTGGGCGGGTGAATTCCGCTCATTAACTCGGCATAAATATCTTTCGAGCTGCGATTCGGTCAGAGGATACTCGAATCCTCCTCCGCTCCATTGGATCAATTCACGGTATGAGTCGATCCAGCCGATCAATCTGCTGAAATCAGCCGGGCCAAACGCTTGTAATTCAATCATGCCTGCAATCGGTACAACATCAGGTAGATCACGACCCCGGTCACCGAGACGTAGAGCCAAAGGGGCAGGACTCTCTTGGCCCACCGGGAATGCTCGACGAATCGCCCCTTGAGGGCGAGGTAAAGGGCGCGCAGGATCATGGGGACGATGACGGCGGCGAGTATCGTGTGGCTGACGAGGATCGTGAAATAAAGCTTTCGGAGCATGCCTTGACCATGAAAGGGAACCGATCCGACATGGGCGTGGTAGTAGAGATAGCTCGACAAGAAGAAAGTAGAGCAGGCCAAAGCCGCCAGCATGCAGAGGCGATGGGCCTCGACTTTGCGGGCTCGGATGAAATACCAGCCGAGCAACAGGAGAACGGCCGAGCCCGCGTTCAAGCAGGCGTTGAGCCCGGGAAGTGCGGAGAGCCTCACTCGACTTCTTCGATCTCGACGGCGGCGTAGCGCCCCGTCCCGGGCAGGGGCTGGGGGTTGAAGCGCGGGCGGTGCTTGGCCGAGAGGACCGCGGCGATGTCCTTTAAATCCTCGAGGGACTCGATATCGGCCTCGGCCACGTAGTCGAAATATATGTCCTTGGCGACGGCGAAGAGCTCGGCCGCCGCCGGGGCGGCCTGGCCCATCATGTGCTCGCCCAAGGCCTGGGAAACGCCTTTGTCCAGCGCCAGGCCGACATACAGGACGACGGCGCTGCCGTTCTCGAAGGTCACGAACTCGTAGACCCCCGGCCGGGGCGGGGCGTGGGAGCCCAAGGCGTCGGGCTTGAAGCGAAAGCAGCGCTCGGACATGCGGACTTTGAAGACCTTCTTCGGCTCGGTCACGGCCGGGCCTCCTTGTGCTCGGGCTTGAGCTCAGACTGCCAAACGGCCCGCCCCACGAAGAAGGGGCCCATGGCCTGGATGTAGGTCGAGGTCTGGACCGTGGCGCGCATGGCCTGGACCAAGGCCGAGAGAGGGAAGAGCTCCCGGCCGACCAGGCCGATCGTGAAATCGTTGTCGTTCTTGTCCAAGCCCATGGAGGCCAGGCGGATGTCCCGGCCGAAGCCCGCGTCGCCGAAGGAGCGCCCGATGATCCCGTGCTCCCTTAAGATCTGCCCCTGCTCCTGATGGGACAGGCGCGAGAAAGCCCCGGTCCTCCTCAAGGGATACCACAAGGCCCACGGCCAGTCCGGATCCAGAACCGTGCGCCGCGGCTTGCCGATGAGCCAATTCTCCAGGTTGGGCTCGTAGCCCAAAGAATAGGTGCGGCCGAGCATGGCGAGCTCCGGCTTGTGGGAGAGGCCCGAGAACGGCTCGCGGTTGAGAAGCTGTCTCCAGGTCGTGAGAAAGAGCTCCGGCTCTTCGCTCATGGCCAGCACGCCCACCCCGCTCGGATCATTGACGTCCTCGTAGCATACCGCCTCCAGACCGGACTCGGAAACGGCGCGGACCAGCGGCCTTGAATCCCGGCAGCCGGTAAACGCCTGGAGCTGCATGAAAAGCCGCCGGTCCAGGAATTGAGGCTGGCCGTTCTTGGCCCCGCCCCGCTCGCGCAGGTCGGGAAGGTCCTGGGTGGTCATAAGATTTATTTTATAAAATATATCAACGGCAAACACTTCCATGAGAAGCCCTGCTCCCATTCAACGCGGCCATCTGCCTCACGCCTGCGGGGTCTATCTCATGCGCGACGCGGCCGGGGAGATCCTCTACATCGGCAAGGCCAACGATCTGGCCAAGCGGGTCGCGCATTACTTCAATCCCCGCAAGGCGGACCTGAAAAACTCGACCCTCACCCCCCTCATCCGGAAAATCGACTACATCCCCTGCGCCTCGGAGCGCGAGGCCCTGATCCTGGAACGACGCCTCATACGGGGACGCATGCCCTTCTTCAACTCCATGTGGAAGGACGACAAGTCCTATCCCTACGTCAAGGTCTCCCTCGGAGAGGACTTCCCGAGGCTCACTTTTACCCGCAAGAAGGCCAAGGACGGCGGGCTCTACTTCGGCCCCTACCCCAAGGCCTCACCGGTCAAAAGCCTCTTGCGCTATCTCTGGAAGCACAAGTTTTTTCCGCTGCGCCCCTGCCGCTGGGAGTTCAGTCTCAAAAAGACCCTGGAGCCGAGGAAGATCAACTCCTGCCTCTACTACCATACAGGCGAGTGCCCGGCCCCCTGCGCTGGAAAGATCTCCCAGGAAAATTACAAGGCCATCGCCGAAAGGGCGGCCCTCTTCTTCAAAGGAGAATACGCCGAGCTCAAAGAACAGTTTGAAAGAGAGATGCAGGCCGCCTCCCGCGGCCTGCATTACGAGCAGGCCGCGCAACTGCGCGACAACATCGCGGCCCTTTCCCAGATGGGCGAGCGAGTGCGCGTCCAGGCCATCAAGGAGGAGGACCTGGACACGAGCCTGGTATTCTCCCAGGCCGTGACCGACCTCCAGCAGGCCTTGGGGCTCGACCGCCCCCCCTTCCACGTCGAATGCTTCGACGTCTCCCATTTCCAGGGGCGGCAGACCGTGGCCTCCATGGTTTGCTTTAAGGGCGGCCAGCCCAACCGCGCGCATTACCGCAAGTTCAAGATCAGGGAAACGGAAGGGATAGACGACTTCAAGTCCCTGCGGGAAGCCGTCAGGCGGCGCTATGGGGGCCTGCAGAAGGCCGGAGAGCTCTACCCGGACCTCGTGCTGATTGACGGCGGCAAGGGCCAGTTGGGGGCGGCGGAGCAGGCGTTAAAGGAGCTTGGCGCGAAAATTCCCCTGGCTTCGCTCGCCAAGCGGCTGGAAGAAGTCTTTCTTCCGGAGAGAAGGGACCCTCTCCACCTCAAGGCGGACCGACTCGCCTTAAGGTTGCTGCAAAGACTGCGCGACGAGGCGCACCGGTTCGGGATAACCTACCATCGCCTGCTGCGCGGCAAGAAGCTGTTCGAAGAGTACCCTATAAACGAAACCGGCTGATCGCTTCCCGGAGGTCGTCGCGGGAACGCCCATAGAGCACGACGACGCGGGTGCCGTCGGCTAGCGTTCGTTCAAGCCGGGTGCTTCGCAGTTCAGCCGACAGTCTCTTGGACTTATTCACAGAAACTCCCCGCGAGGTTTTGTGGATAACTTCTTCTTCGAAAATCATTTGGCCGCCAACGGCCAAATGATTTTCTCGGCTAATGCCCGGAGCCGCCGGAGCCCCCCTCCATGTTGCCGGCCAGCTCCCCCAGGCCGAACATGGGCATGAACATGGCGATGACGATGGCGCCGATGATGATGCCCATGATGACGATGACGATGGGCTCGATCATGGAGGTAAGGCCCTTCACCGCGGCGTCCACCTCCATGTCGTAGAAGTCGGCGATCTTGCTCAGCATGATGTCGAGCGATCCCGTCTCCTCGCCCACCGCGATCATGGAGGTCACCATGTTCGGAAACAGCCCGCACTTCTTCAAGGGGTCGGCCAGGTGCCCCCCCTCGCGGATGGACTCGCGCGCCGACATGACGGCCTCGGCCACGACCACGTTCCCGGCGGTTCCCGCCACGGTCTCCAAGGCCTGCATGATGGGAACGCCCGATTTGATCAGAGTCCCCAAGGTGCGCGTGAACTTGGCCACGGCCACCTTCTTTAGAATGATCCCGAAGATAGGGGCCTTGAGCACATGACCGTCCACCCATTTTTGCCCGATGGGCGAGGCGTAAAAGCGCAGGAAGCCCTTGTAGCCCGCGACCGGGGCCAGCAGGATCACGATGAAATAGCTGCGCATGAAGTCCGAGATGTCTATGAGGACCTGGGTCGGGAGAGGCAGCTGGGCGCCGAAGCTCGAGAAAATGGTCTTGAAAGTTGGGATGACGAAGGTCATGAGGAACACCGTCACCGCGGCGCAGATGCTGAGGACTATCGCGGGGTACATCATCGCGGATTTGACCTTGGCCTTCAAAGCCTCGGAATTCTCGAGGTAGGCGGTCAGGCGCTCGAGAATCGTATCGAGGATTCCCCCGAGCTCCCCGGCCTTGACCATGGAGGTGTAGAGCTCGGGAAACGCGGCCGGATGCTTTTTCAAGGCGTCGGAGATGGACAGCCCGCTTTCAATGTCGGAACGCACCACGGAGAGGGCTTCCTTGAAGGCGGGATTCTCGGCCTGGGACTCGAGAATGGCCAAGCCCTGGACGATGGGGACGCCCGCTCCGACCAAGGTGGAAAGCTGGCGAGAGAACAGGACCAGATCCTTCGAGGTGACCTTGCCCTTGCCCTTGAGCAGTTCCTTGACGAAGCCCAGGGGGCCTCCCCCTTTTTGGCTGATCTCGAGCACGACCAGCTTCTGAGAGCGCAAGCGCTCGGTCGCGGTTTTCTGCTCCTCGGCCTCGAGCACCCCCTCTAGGACGTTCCCGTCCGCGCTTTTGGCCTTATAGGCGAATGTGGGCATGTTGAATTACGATTGGGCAGGCGCCATGGTCCTCTGGAGCAGGCGCTTCAAATCCTCGGGATCGAGAGAGCGCTGCATCACCTCTTGGAAGGTGGCGCGCTGGGCGCGGTACAGCTCGGCCAAACTTTGGTTCATGGTCTGCATGCCGAATTTGCCCCCGGTCTGGATGGAGAGCTGTATCTGCTCGATCTTCTGTTCCCGCACGAGGTTCCTGATGGCGGGGGTGACCATCAGCACCTCGCAGGCCAGCACCCGTCCCGTGCCCGAGGCGTGGGGCAGGAGCTGCTGGCTCAAGACCGACTGGAGCACGAAGGAAAGCTGGACCCGAACCTGCTCGATCTGGTGCTGGGGAAACACGTCTATGATGCGGTTGATGGTCTGGGAGCAGTCCGTGGTATGCAAGGTGGCGAATACCAGGTGCCCGGTCTCAGCGATCATGAGGGCCGAGCTGATGGTGTCAAGGTCCCTCAGCTCTCCGATGAGGATCACGTCTGGGTCCTGGCGCAGGACGTACTTAAGCGCGGTGGTGAAGGTCTCTGTGTCCTGGCCGACCTCGCGCTGGTTCACGATGGACTTCTTGTGGGTATGCACGTACTCGATCGGGTCCTCGACCGTGACGATATGGCCGCCGCGGTGCTCGTTGATGTAGTCGATCATGCTGGCCAAGGTGGTGGACTTGCCGGAACCCGTCGGGCCCGTGACCAGGACCAGACCCTTCGGAATTTTCATGATGTCGTAGACCACGTTGGGCAGAGCCAGCTCCTCGAAGGTTTTAAACTTGGCGGGGATCGCCCTCACGGCCGCGCCCACCACGCCGCGCTGGCGGTAGAGGTTCATGCGCAGGCGCCCGATCCCTTTCAGGCCGAAGGCCAGGTCGAGCTCGTTGGTGGCCTCGAACCTCTGCCTCTGGGCCTCGGTCAGAAGCGAGAAAATCATGGTCTGGGCCGACTCCCCGGTCAGCTTCTCGAAGGGGGTGGGCAGAAGCTCCCCGTCTATGCGCAAGGTGGGGGGCGCTCCCACGGTCAAATGCAGGTCCGAGGCGCCGCGCTCATGCATCAGCATAAACAGCTCGCTCATCGATATCATAAGGTCATAGGTTAGCCCACCTTCCCCCCCTTGTCAACGGCTTAATGAGAACCCGTGACGCGCAGGACTTCCTCGGCCGTGGTCATGCCCGCCAGGAGCTTGCGCACCGCGGACTCCGACAGAGTGATCATCCCGTTGGCGACGGCGGCTTCCTTGATGCGCATGGCCGTGGCCCTCTGGCTGATGAGATCGCGAATGTTATCCGTGATTTCAAGGACCTCGTGAATTCCCATCCGGCCGCGGTAGCCCGTCCCGGCGCAATTCTCGCAGCCCTTGCCCCGGTAGAGGGTAAGTTTGGGGCTGTCTGGAAATTTCTTGAGCTGAACCCCCATGGTGGCCAGCCACGGGGTGTCCACCTGATAGGACTCCTTGCAGCCCGGGCAAATCATGCGCACCAGGCGCTGGGCCACCACCATGGTGAGCGCCGAGGAGATGAGGACGGGATCCACCCCCATCATGAGGATGCGGGTCACAGCCCCGGGCGCGTCGTTGGTGTGCAAGGTGGAGAACACCAGGTGCCCGGTCAAGGCCGCGTTGATGGCGATATTGATCGTCTCCTGGTCTCGTATCTCGCCCACCATGATGATGTCCGGGTCCTGACGCAGGAAGGAGCGCAGGGCCGCCGCGAAGTTGAGCCCGATCTCGGCGTGGCAGTGCACCTGGTTGATCCCCTGCAGGACGAACTCCACCGGGTCCTCGGCGGTCATGATGTTGACGTCCGGAGTGTTCAAGGTGTGCAAGGTGGAATAAAGGGTGGTGGATTTGCCGGAGCCAGTCGGGCCCGTCACCAAGATAATCCCGTAGGGGTCCTCGATGTGCTTGGTGTAGATGGCGTGGTTCTCGGGGTCGAGGCCGAGCTTGCTGATGTCGAGCATCATGGCCGAGGAATCCATGATGCGCATGACCACCTTCTCGCCCGTGGCGCAAGGGCAGATCGAAAGCCGGATGTCCACGTTCTTATCGTCCACCCTGACCTTGATGCGCCCGTCCTGGGGGCGGCGCCTCTCGGCGATGTCGAGGTCGGCCATGATCTTGATGCGGGAGACGATCGCGTTCAAGAATTTCTTCGGCGGCGAGGGCTGCTCGTGCAGCACCCCGTCCATCCGGTAGCGCACCCGAAGGATCTTGGCGTAGGGCTCGATGTGGATGTCGGAGGCTTTGGCCTTTACCGCGCGGGCCAGAAGAAGGTTCACGATCTGTATGACCGGAACCTCGTCCTCCTTGCTCATGGAGGTGATGGAGTCCCCTCCGTCGTCGTCCTCGGCGGGCGCCTCCTCCTTGGCCTTCTCGACGACCGACTCTCCGGTCTCGCCCGTCTTCTGCTTGATCTCCTCCAAGGCCTTCTTGGCCGAATCCCCCCCGAAAGCCTTCTCTATGGCCTCCCGCAGATCCGACTCCGGGGTGATGACGACGTTCACCTTGTACCCGGTCATGATCTTGATCTCGTCCACCGCCATGACGTTCAAGGGGTCGCACATGGCCACCGTCACCTCTTCCTCGGCCGCGGCGATGGGCAGGACCAGCTTCTGGCGTATCATCTTCTCGGGGACGATCTTGAGGATCTCTTTCTTGATGGCCCCCCTATCGGTCAGGCGGGTAAACTTGAAACCGCACTTTTGGCTCACGAACTCCACGAGCTTCTCCGGGGTCAAATACCCCTTCTTGGCCACCACCGCGCTCAAGGGCTCCCCGCTCTTCTTCTGCTCCTCCTGGCACTCGTTGAGCTGCTCGTAAGTCAGAAGCCCATCGGACACCATGAGCTCCCCCAGCCGGTTGGAAATAGCTATTGGGTTCGTTGACTCTTTTATGGCCATTTTTGCGCCGCTTCCCTAACGATAACGGCCAAATCTCGTCCTGTCAAGGCCGGGAGGCCAGCAGGTCTCCCATACGCTGTGTACCGAAAGGTTAGTGTTCGAATCCAAGTCGATAGGCGGCGGGATGAAAGAAAAAAGCCCTTCCGGTTGGAGGGCTTTTTCTACGACAAGATTGGCTGCCCGTCGTCGGCAATATCAGAACTTGGGTTACGGCGAGAACCAGGTTCGTTCCAAGTTCAATCGCGACTCCGCACGATGTGGCCGAATCCGAATAGGACGCTATTCGAACCGCCGCTCCAATCTACTTGCGAGCGGCTTCCCGCTTGATCGCCAGGCACGCCTTGGCAACAAGCTCCAGGCTGGGCATGCACTTCTTGTCCAGGAGGTTGTAGGTCGTGCGGCGGGGGATGTGATAGCGCCTCTCAAGCTCGCTCTTGTTCAAATGGCGCAGGCTCGCCGCGAGGACCTCGCAGGCGGAGTCGACGTCCCCCTCGGTCAAGCAGTCCATGAAGGTCTTGAACACCATGTCAACCTTGCCCAGCGAGACCGAAGTGTCATGCTTCAAGAGTTTGATCTTTCGGCCGGTCGGTTTCGTCGCGGTTTTAGTCATAATCTGCCTCTATCTGCTCTTTCAGTCTTCGAGCCTTCGGTATGTCCTGCTTCTGAGAAGCCTTGTCGCCGCCCAAGAGCGCGATGACGTCGACGTCGCCCACCTTGGTACGCGAATAATAGACCCTGGTCCCGTCTTTCCATTTAAACTCGAAAAGACCATCCCCGAGCGGCTTCGAATGCAAGAAAGTTCCGGAAGCGGCCAAATCGAGCCGGGCATCGATCTTGAGACGCATCTTTTCATCCAGATCCCGGTGCCATTCATCGAACTCTTCCGTCTTAAGAAGCTCGAATCGCGCCTCATTCATGGCGCTTTACAGTGTGCCATGGATGGCACATTTTGTCAAGGGCCTCTGGATGCATTCCGAACGCCGGGGTAAAAAGTTCCCGGGGGAGTCGTCCTGACTCCCCCGGGAACCTGATTCGGGAACTAGATTGGCTGCCCTCTACCTGCGCTGGGCAAACACAAGCGAGAACTGAAAAGGGCCTTTATTCTTTGGCACAATGCCGAATTCAAGATAGTTCTCGCAGCCCACGGTCGGTCGGCAAGAAATTCTGGCTTTAGACGCTTCGGGCGACATCGCCAGTTCTCGCAAGACCGGCCAGCCGGCTATTTTCTATAATCGCTTTTAGTCATGTCGAATCTCGTTCCCATCGAAATGATCGAGCGTCGGATATTCTTGATCCTCACGCTTGCAGGGCTTACTCTCTGCTTATCTTCCTGTAAGACAGTCGTACCGCAGCGGGCACAGGCCAGATGCGGTGCTCCGGGTGGGAAATCCGTTGCTGGCGGCGACTATTTTATTGCCGAAGACGGGACCGCCCTTTGGTACAAGGCTTCCGGCAGTCCGAATGGTCCAGCGACGATCTATCTGCACGGCGGTCCTGGGTATAATTCGTATGCATTCGAGAGGGCCGTCGGCGCGTTGCTTGAACCACGATTGCGCATGGTGTATTTGGATCAGCGCGGTTGCGGACGATCCTGGTTCGAGGGGCCTCGGGAGAAATTGGGGGTTGGTCCCACCATCGATGATATTGAGGGGCTGCGAAAACATTTAGGAATCACGCAGCTCAACCTTATCGGACATTCTTTCGGCGCGCTCCTGGCATTGGAATACATTCAGAGGTATCCCGATCACATCAGCTCGGTGATACTCGTTGATGGGCTGGCCGACATTGCCTCCGCTTTGAACCACCAGATTGCTACTTTGGCAAAAATTGGCCCAACGGAATTCCCTGAAAGTGCCGACAAGCTGACGGCGCTGGAGAAGAGCACTTCTCCCCCCTTCCAGAAGATCAAAACCGCGTACTCTATACTTCAGCGCCCCCGTCTACAGAGGCAGCTTCATTACGCGACGGCAGCCGGTCAGGAGCGCAATGAACGATGGGATGATGAATCCGGCCTAAGAGCCTGTGATTCAAGTTCCGTGGTGGAAAAGTACGTTCACGACCATTATGTTGATTCTCCTCATTCAGAGCTCATGCGGCCTTTGACCATCCCTGGAATGATCTTTGCCGGCCGACGAAGCAACATTATCGGAGCGGCCAACATTGAAGCGACAAGTAAGGCGCTAAAAATTCCCGTGCGCTGGTTCGAGAATAGCGGCCATTTCATTTATGTGGAGGAGCCGAGAGAATTTGCCGACGGCGTAAGCAAATTCATCTTACGCGGCTCTTAAAATGATAAGCAGGACCGCGGTAACCGCGGTCCTGCTTATCGATAGTCAGCTCAACTGGCCGATTGACCAGTTCTCGCCAGGTTTGCCCATCGACACGGGGACCTCTAATGAGTGACACGGGCCGGCGCAGGTTGTACTACCTTTAAGGGAAGCAGTAGAATACAGTGGCATGACCCTCAACGGCTTAATCATCGAGGGCGTCGCCGGCGCCGGAAAAAGCAACATCCTGGAGGCTCTACTAAAGAGGCCGGGCTTCGTCCGGTGGCTGGGTGGCGGCCTGGTCCTAAGGGAGGAGCAAACATTCCCGGACAACCTCATGGCCCAGCTCAGGGAGCCGGTGTTGACGGACATACAGCACTGCGCCCCTTTGCGCCGGGCGACGCAAAAACTGGCCAGGTCATGGCGGGACGACCAGAAGCTCAAGTATGTTCTCGAGAGATTCCACCCCAGCTACTACGCCTTGATGCCCGACTGGAGGCTCTACCGCAACGTGGATTCGGCGCTGGCGGCGATGAATTGCCTTCTTGTTCTCCTCCATTTTCCTGATAAGGAAATCGAGAAACGGACCTTGGATCGGCCCGAGCGCGCCCATTCAGATTGGAAGGAGGAGATGCTCTCTTATTTCGGCTCTCGGGAGAAAGCCCTCCAAGCCCTGGTTGAATCGCAAGCCCGGCGTTTCGAATGCTTGTCTTTGAGCCGGATCCCCCGCCTATGCATCGACACCTCGGACATGAACTGGGACGCGGCCGCCGAGAAAATCGAAGAAGCCCTCGCCTAAAGCGCGGGCTCGACGTCCTTGTCGGCTGGCACCCCATCCTCGGAAGCCGGGGGCAGGAGCTCCATGTCGGAGGGAAGGGGAAGCTGGGGCGCTCCCTGCCTGCGCTTGGCCTGGGGTCGGCGCGCCTGGCGGCGGGGCTTGGCGCGGGCGCGCGGGGCGGGCTTGGGCGCCACAACCGGCGCCGGCGCGGGCATTCCGGCCATAAGCTCCCGGGCCGCGGGGTTGCTGGCCTTGACCGTCTTGCGGGAGAGATCGGCCTCGAAGAGATAAGTGATCGGCTCCTTGAGCTTGCCCTGGGCTCCGGGAAGAACACGGTACTGGACCAGGTAGACCGAGGACTCCACGGCCCCCGCGGTCCACTCCTCCTTGTTGGCCTCGCCTGGATTTGCGGTAAAGGAATACTGCAGCCACTGCCCCACGCTGCCGCGGTCCCCATCCAGGGGATAGTCCTTGACCAGCTTCAAAGCCTCCGCGCCCAAGTCCCGCGGCGCGGGACCGGCCACGGCCGCCTCCAGCGACTTGTCCGGGGGCCGTTGCGGCAAAGGAGCCTGCGTCTCGAGGGGCTGCTCCCCCAGGGGCTTCTGATCGGCGCCCATGTTGGCCAGGAGCTTCAAGTCCCGAGAGTTGCGAAGGAACATCCAGAGCAGGAATCCCGCCAAGAGGCTCAGGCCCGCCATCAAAAACAGGAAAAAGCGGCGCTTCGGCGCCCGAACCGGTGCCGTCGAGGGCGCCGGGACGGGCTTGGCCAGGCGAGCCAGGACCTCCTGAGGCTCTGGAAGGGGAGGCGGCGCCATGCCCGGAACCGGGGGCGGAGCGGCGGGAGGGGAAACCGTGAGCGGCCGGTCGAATCCCATGGCTGGGCCGGCCCCCGACACCGAAATCGTGAGCGGAGGAGCGGTGGAAGGGAAAGGCTCGCGAGTCTCCTCTGGAGCGAACATGGAAGTCACAGGCGCAGGCGCCTGGAGGGACGGCTCCTGCAGTGACTCGGCCTCGGGCGCCAGCTCCGCAGGAGGCTGCGCTGCGGCGTTGGGCCCCATGGGCTGCGCGACGCTCAAAGTAATTGGCGGGGGCTCGCTCTCGGGCGCTTTCGACTCGATGGAAAGAGGCTGAGTCTCGGCCTCCGGCGCTTTATTGACAACCCGAAGAGTTTTAGGAGCCTTGAGCTTGATCTCCTTCTTTGGCTTGGCCTCGGCCGGGGCGGGGGTCTCGGCAAGAGGCTTCTCCGAAGGAAGCCCTTTATTGACGACGCGGAAAGTCTTGGGAGCCTCGAGCTTGATCTCTTTTTTGAGCTTGGCCTCGGCCGAGGGAGGAACCAAGGGCGCCGAAGAGGCCTGGAAGCTCGCGCGCTCCGCCTGGAGCTTGGCCAAGCGGCCCTCCAGGGCCTTGATCTGCGCGGTCAGCTCGCGAACCTGGCCCTGGGCCTGGGATAGCTCCTGGATGTTTCCGTCTTGGAACAGCTCGGACACGACGCGCTCGGGAGCCTTCCCCGGCAGAGGCTCGCTGAAGGTCTCAAGCTCGAGCCTTTCCATGAGGCCGGGCTCCTCCCCTTCCTTGGGCGTCAAATCCACGAGTCGGGCGAATTTGAGATCCGAGAGCTCAGAGATTTCCTCGATGGATTTCCAGTCCGACTCCATCCGTCCTGAAACGGTCTCGGCGCAGACCAAGGTTTCAGAGCGCAGGTCCTCGGCTTGCTCCATTTCCTGTGGGGAAAAGGGGCCCAGAATCTGCTCATTCTTGTAGATGAAATACCGCATCTAATAAGTAGTTTAGAGAGGAAGTGTTACAATTTCAAGAACGGCGATTAGCCCTCTCGGCCGCCGGGTTCATCCGCCAGGTTTCGGAAATCAGGGGCGGACTCGGCCGTCTCCGGGGCGCTTTCCATGCTGCTCTGGCAGGAAATGCAGTAGCGCGCGAAGGGCAGCGCGTCCAGGCGCGGCTTGGCAATGGGGTTGCGGCAGGCCTCGCAAAGCCCATAATTGCCCTTGTCGAGCTTCCTCAGGGCTGCCTCCACCTGGTCCAAGGTCACCCGCTCGTTGTCGGAAAGTTCGAAGAGGAGCTCTTTCTCTATGGATTGGCTGGCCTGGTCCACGGAATCGCCGCTATCCTGCAGGGCGATCTCCGGAACCTTCTGCTTGCGCACGGTTTTGACCAGATCATCTCGCATGGCCAGGAGCTTCTTGCGGACCGAGGACAGCCGCAGTTTGCCCGCGGCGGGCTTGGCCGACTTTTTCATGGTTTTTGTTTTCATAGTGGCATAGTATAGAGCATGGCGGCGGCTGATTTCAAGCGCGAAACCACCGTCTCCCGGCCCATGACCTCCAGCATCAAGAATAAAGTCGGCCCCTCGGTGCGGCCCGTGCAAGCCGCGCGCAGGGGATGGAAGACCTGGCCCGTCTTGAGCCCCTTCTCCGCGCAGAACCGCCGGATCCTTTCCTCCAAGGCCCTCTCGGTGAACTCGGGCGCGTGCTCCAACTCCTCGGCCATGGCCAAGAGGATGCCCCGAACCCCCTCCGCGCGCAGCACTTTATCCAAAGCCCTGGGAGCGAACTCCACCGGCTTGTAGAAAAAGTCCACGAGCCCGGGAATCTCCGAGAGAAGCTTGTACTTTTCGTGCTCGAGGGCGGCGGCCTTCTCGAGACTCGGGCCGCCCGCGGCCGGCAGGCCCGCGGCCTTGAGAAAAGGCTCCGCCTCCTTCAACAGCTCGGAAACGGGCATCCCCCTCATGTATTCCCCGTTCATCCAGGTCAGCTTCACGGGGTCGAAGGTGGCTGGGTTTTTCTGGCAGCCGGCCAGGTCGAATTTAGCCACCAACTCCTCGGGCGTAAAGAGCTGCTGGGAGTCCGTGGTGGACCAGCCCAGGAGGGCCAGGTAATTGCGCATGGCGGCCGGCAAATAGCCCTGCTGCTTGTACTCCAAGACCGAGGTCGCCCCATGGCGTTT
Organism: Elusimicrobiota bacterium; assembly: GCA_016218575.1. Lineage (NCBI taxonomy): Bacteria > Pseudomonadati > Elusimicrobiota > Elusimicrobiota bacterium. The sequence goes on along the minus strand of JACRDN010000017.1, from coordinate 2,578 downwards.
GGAGAGCTTGGCCCCGTCCGGGCCCAGGATCATGGAAAGATGGGCAAACTGCGGAGGCGCCCACCCCAAAGCCCGGTAGAGCTGGAGCTGGGAGGGGGTGTTGGAGAGATGCTCGTCTCCGCGTATCACGTGGCTGATCTCCATCAAATGATCGTCGATCACGCAGGCGAAGTTGTAGGTCGGGCCCCCGGTGGTCTTTTGGATCACGAAGTCCTGCAGGAGCTTGTTCTCGAAACTCACTTGGCCGCGGATGAGGTCGTCCACCACGGTCGCCCCCTCGTCGGGCATGCGAAAGCGCACGGAGGGCTTGCGCCCGGCGGCTTCGTGCTCCCTCTTCTGCTTCTCGGCAAGCCCCCGGCAGCGCCCGTCGTAGCGGGGCGGGCGCTTCTCGAGGGCGGCCAGGCGCCGCATGGCCTCAAGGTCCTCCTTGCTGCAGTAGCAGAGGTAGGCAGCGCCCGAATCCAGGAGCTGCTTTAAGTATTTTTGGTAGGTTTCCAGGCGCCGCATCTGGTAGTAGGGGCCGCAGGAGCCTTTCTCCCCCTCGAGACCGGCGGGCCCTTCATCCCAATCGAGGCCGAGCCACTTTATGGAATCCAAAATCGCTGTAACGGAATCACTCGTGGAGCGCACTTCGTCGGTGTCCTCGATGCGCAGGATGAAGACGCCTTTATGGCGGCGCGCGAAAAGCCAGTTGAACAAGGTGGTCCTGGCTCCTCCAATATGGAGAAAGCCCGTTGGAGAGGGAGCGAAGCGAGTTCTGATCATACGCCGGTTGTTTCCTCCAGTCGGCTCGAGTCTAAAAGCTCCTGGGCGTGGCGGCGGCTGGCGGCCGTAGCCTGCCGTCCCCCCAACATGGTGGCGACGGCCTCAAGCCGGGCCGAGCCCTCCAGAGGGCGGACTTGGACGCAGGTGCGCCCCTCGGCCGAACCCTTGGAGACCCCAAAGTGCCGGGCCGCAAAGCAAGCCACCTGGGGCAGGTGCGTCACGCATAATATCTGGCGGCCGCGGCCGAGCCCCGCCAGCTTCTGGCCCACGGCCCGAGCCACGGTCCCCCCGATGCCGGCGTCCACCTCGTCGAAAACGAGGATGGGCACCCGGTCGGCTTGGGCGAGCGCGGTTTTGACGGCGAGCATGACCCGCGAGAGCTCCCCGCCCGAGGCGCTGGAGCGCAGGGGCTTGGAGGCCTCCCCGGGGTTGGGAGCGAGCATAAACTCCACGGAGTCGGAACCATGGCTGGAAAACCGCCCCTCCTCCATCACCACGCCCACGCAAAATCGGGCCTGGGGCATGCCCAAGGCCTGAAGTTCCTCGGCCAGGGCCTTCTCGAGCTTCTTGGCCGCCTTGAGCCGGGCCTTGTGCAGGCGTTCACAAATCTGGGAGAGCTCCGCCTCGGCCTTGCCCAGCTCGGCCGCAAGCTCCTCCTGGCGGGCCTCGCCCCCCTCCAGGCGCGCGGCCTCCGCCGCCAAACGCTCCTGGGTGGACAGGATCTCGGCCACGCTGGCGCCGTATTTCTTCTTGAGCCTAGAAATCAGGTCCTGACGGCTCAGCACCTCGTCCAAGCGCCCGGGGCTCACGTCCGCCTTTTCGCGGTAGTCGCCCAAGGCATGGGCCGCCTCCTCTATCTGGACTCGGGAGCCTTCCAAGAGGTCCTGGAGGCGCTTCATGGCGGGATCTATCTTGGCAAGCTCGGCCAAAGATCGCTCGGCCTTGAGCAGCTGGCCCAGGACCGCTCCTTCCTGCTCGTAAAGGACCTCGTAAGCCGCCCCCGCGAAAGTCTTGAGCCTTTCCCCGTTCTTGAGAAGAGGAAGCGCCTTCTCCAACTCCTCCTCCTCCCCGGGAGAAAGGCGAGCCTCCTGTATCTCCTGGAGCTGGAAGCGGGCGAACTCCAGGCGCCGCCTTCTCTCCTCGTCCGACATCTGGGATTGCTCGGCCTCGCGCTTAAGGCCCGCCCAGCGCCCGTGAATCTCCGCCGCCTCGCGGCGGAAATCCTCGAGGCCGCCGTAGCCGTCCAGGAGATCGAGCTGGAGCGCGGTCTTGAGCAAGGTTTGGTGCTCATGCTGGCCGTGGAAATCCACGAGCCTCTCCCCGAGCTCGGAGAGAAGAGAAAGCGGGATGGACTGGGCGTTGAGAAGCGCCCGGGTCTTGCCCTCGGAGTCGAGCTCGCGGGATACCTTGACCCGGGCTTCGCCCAGCTTGAACCGGGCGCGGATCTCCCGGGGGAAATCCTCCCGATCGAAGACGCCGGAAACCTCGAGCTTGGAGGCGCCGGAGCGCAGCCAGGAGGCGCTGCCCCGGCCGCCCAGGAGAAATCCCAGGGCCTCGATCAAGATCGACTTGCCGGCCCCGGTCTCGCCGGCGAGGACATTGAAGCCTGGCCCGAGCTCGAGCGCGGCCTCCTCGATAATCGCGAAATTCTTGACGTGGAGGGACCTCAGCATTAGGCCCTGTCAAGTAATAATATGATCAATTTGGAGGCCCGAGCTTGAGGCGAGTTCGAGGCGCGACGAGGGAGCATAGCGGTAGCTATGTGACCGAGGAGCAACGAAGAAATCGGCCAAGCTCGGGCTTCCCCGAAGGG